>CAZMVP010000213.1:0-3540 GCA_964569355.1 uncultured Chromatiaceae bacterium
CGGCCGTGGAGGTCGTCATCAACGGCGAGGCCGGCTGATCAATTGGGTGCTGCACTCTGCGGCACCAACAGTAGTATCGTGGCCGGCATGACCGATGACGCGTCATCGCCAGGCGGGGCGGGCGCCCCGGTACCTTCGGTGCCAGAGCCTGGACGGACGCGCGGACCGTACGCGGGCACCAGTCGGCGTGTCGTCTACCGCCACACCCTGGCCCTCCGCGTCATGCACTGGATCAACGCGTTGTGCCTGCTCATCCTGCTCGGCAGCGGCCTGCAGGTCTTCAATGCGCACCCGGCCCTGTACTGGGGCCAGAGTTCGGATTTTGAGTCTCCGTGGCTGAAGCTCGGCACAGCACTGGCGGCCGATGACATGCTGCACGGTGTAACCACGCTTGGCCCGTATCGTTTCGATACCACGGGCTGGCTTGGCGTCTCGAACGTGGACGGCCGTGCAACCGTCCGGGGATTCCCGGCTTGGGCGACGATTCCCGGGCCCCAGTGGCTGGCGATGGGTCGCGCCTGGCATTTCTTCTTTGCGTGGCTCTTCGCGATCAACGGCGTGTGTTTCGTGGCCTGGGCGTGGTGGACCGGACACCTGAAGCGTGACCTGGTCCCGGACCGGCGGGACTGGCGCAGCATCGGCCGCTCGATCATCAACCACGCCTTGCTGCGCCGTCCGCGAGGCGAGGAGGCATTGCGCTACAACGTTCTTCAGCGCCTGACTTACCTGGTGGTGATCTTCGGCTGTGGCGTCGGCGTGGTGTTGATGGGACTCACGATGTCGCCGCGGATGGACAGCGTGCTGGGCTGGCTTGTCGATGCCGTCGGCGGCCGACAATCGGCTCGCAGCCTGCACTTCCTGTTCGCCGCGGGTTTCGTCGTGTTCTTCCTGATCCACCTGTTCGAGGTGGCTGTGACTGGCGTTGGCAACAACCTGCGTTCGATCGTCACCGGCCGATATGCCGTCGAGACGGAGGTTCGCGATGAAGCTCATCAATAGGCGCCGCCGATTCCTGCGCGACGCGCTGGCACTCGCCGGCGTGGCCGCCGTGGCGGGCTGCGACCGGCTTTCACAAACCGGCTGGGCACCGAAGGTGCTGGGCAGTGCCACGAAACTGAGCCACGCCGCCCACAGACTGTTGTCGCAGGACGCCCTGGCCCGCGAATACACCGAGGCCGACATCTCGCCCAAGTTCCGGCCCAACGGCAGCACCCACCCGCAGTCGCCCGTTTACCGCGCACTGGCGGCGGACGGGTTTCGCGACTTCCGGCTCGTGGTCGGCGGCCTCGTTGCGCACCCCATGTCACTGTCGCTGGAGCAGTTGCGGACGCTGCCCAACCGCACGCAGATCACCCGTCACGACTGCGTCGAGGGCTGGAGCGTGATCGGCAAATGGACCGGCGTGCAGTTGTCCCGCGTGCTGGATCTGGCAAAGCCGGAGAAAGATGCCCGCTATGTCGTATTCCACTGTTACGACGTGATGGATGACGGCTATGAATACTACGAATCCCTGGGCTTCGACGATGCCCGGCATCCGCAGACGCTGCTCGCGTGGGCCTTGAACGACGCCACCCTGCCCATGGCGAATGGTGCGCCACTGCGCCTGCGCGTGCCTCGCCAACTGGGCTACAAGATGGCGAAGTACCTGCGCCGCATCGACCTGGTGGCCTCCTTCAAGGACATCGAAGGCGGCCATGGCGGCTATTGGGAAGACCAGGGCTACCAGTGGTACGCCGGCATCTAGGATCATGCCCATGAAGTTGCAACGCAGGCAATTCCTGCTCGGAGGCGCGACGCTGGCGAGTGCCGGCACGCTGATCGGATGGGGATGGCGGAATCCCGCGCTGGCAGCGGCCGACAAACTGTCCCGATCGGGCAACATGGTGACCATCGTGGCTTTCGACGACCACGGCAAGCGGTTGGGGGAGCAGACCGTCAAGCGGGTGGTGAAGACCCCGGCTGAATGGCAGGCCGTGCTGACGCCGGCGCAATACCATATTCTCCGCGAGGCGGGCACCGAGCGGGCGTTCTCCGGCGAGTACGTCGACAAGCCGGCGCAACCGGGTCTCTATCGTTGCCGGGGCTGCGGCAATGCCCTCTACGATGCGGCCACGCAGTTCCATTCCGGTACCGGCTGGCCCAGCTTCTGGCAGCCCATCGCACCGCCGAACGTGACGGAGCACGTCGACCGCAGCTTCGGCATGGCCCGCACCGAGGTCCGCTGCACGCTCTGCGCCGGCCATCTCGGCCACAAGTTCCACGACGGTCCGCCACCCACCGGCCTGCGCTACTGCATGGACTCCCTGGCACTGCGCTTCGTGCCGACCGGCCTGGCGTCCGCGTCGGCAGCACCCGCCAGTGCCGAAGCCGTGCTGGCCGGCGATTGAACCGCCAGGGGCCGGATGTCGGACCGCAGTACCGGTCGGAAATCTTTGCGGCGAATGCCGGGGAGGCGCAGGCTGCCCGCGCCTATGTCCGGCAACTGGAAACCACCCGGCAATTCGACCGGCCGGTCGTCACCAGGGTGAGCGTCGGCGAGTCGTTCTTCCCGGCCGAGGGGCCGCGGCCAGGCGGATTGCCGGCCCGTGAGGAAGCCAGGGTTCAGGAAGGTCGTCGGGGTTCCGTGCTGCCCGGGAATTCAGCGGGCATGGCGGCGTTCGAGTTCTGTCACGACATCGCGCAGGCCCACGCCATTCACGGCCAGCAGCACGAGCATGTGATAAACAAGGTCGGCTGCCTCGGCAATGATCGCGCCACGATCATCGCCGACGCCCGCCAGCGCCAGTTCCACGCCTTCTTCACCGACTTTCTGGGCAATGCGCCGTGGACCGGCGGCGAGGAGGGCTGCCGTGTAGCTGCTTTCGGCGGCGGCCGTGCGCCGGCTGGCAATGATGTCCTGCAGTTGGTGGAGGAACGCCAGGTTGTCCGTCATGTCCGTACCTCGATCCCGGCCTCTTGCAGTGCCGTTTTCAAATCCCGAATGTCGATGAGGCCCTTGTGGAACACGCTGGCGGCCAGCGCGCCATCCACCGCAGCATCGCGGAAGACCTCCACGAAATGTTCGACCGCGCCGGCTCCGCCCGAAGCGATCAGGGGCACCGTGCAGATCCCGCGCATCTCGCGCAGCTGGGCAATGTCATAGCCCTGGCGAACCCCGTCCTGGTTCATGCAGTTCAACACGATCTCGCCGGCACCCAGGTCCTGTGCCTGCTTGAGCCAGTCGGCGGTCGTCAGCCCGGAGAAGGCGGTCTTGGCCGGGTCCCCGGTGTTCCGGTAGACGAGGTATCGGCCATCCTCCTCGCGGCTGTCGATGCCCACCACGATGCACTGTGAGCCGAAGCGCCTGGCGAGTTCGGTTACCAGGCGCGGGTTGGCCAGCGCCGGACTGTTCACCGAAATCTTGTCGGCACCATGGCGCAGGATTTCCTCCGCATCCGCGACGCTGCGGATTCCACCGGCAACGCAGAACGGGATGTCCAGCACCCGGGCCACCCGGTTGATCCAGCTGCGATCGACCGAACGGCCTTCCGGGCTCGCCGT
>CAZMVP010000214.1:0-3534 GCA_964569355.1 uncultured Chromatiaceae bacterium
TCGATGCGCGCGAACACGCAATCCTTCGGGTCGAACTCGAAATCGAGCCACGAACCCCGGTACGGGATGATGCGCGCGGAAAACAGCAGTTTGCCGGACGAGTGCGTCTTGCCCTTGTCGTGATCGAAGAACACGCCCGGCGAGCGGTGCAACTGGGACACGATCACGCGTTCCGTGCCGTTGACCACGAAGGTGCCGTAGTCGGTCATCAGCGGCATCTCGCCGAGATAGACCTCCTGCTCACGGACCTCCTTCACGACCTTCTTGGTGGCCGTCGAGCCTTCCTTGTCGTAGATGACCAGCCGAACCTGGACCTTCAGCGGCGCGGCATAGGTCAGGCCGCGCAGCTGGCACTCCTTGACATCGAAAACCGGTTCGCCCAGCCGATAGCTCAGGAACTCGAGGGCGGCATTGCCCGAGTAGCTGATGATCGGAAAGACACTCTTGAATGCCGCGTGCAGCCCGGCATCCTCCCGGTGGCCGGCGCCACTCTCCGCAGCGGAGTCTTCCTGCAGGAACTTCCTGTAGGAATCCAGCTGGATGGAGAGCAGTGGCGGAACGTCAAGAATGCTCGGCCGCTTGCCGAAGTCCTTGCGAATCCGCTTCTTGTCGGTAAAGGAGAATGTCATGGCGCAGCACCTCTGTCAGGGCACTTGAATCGGAAAAATGCGACGACGGCCGATGCATGCCGCACCGGCCGGTCGCGAATCCGGGCTTGGCCCCTGCGCCAGCCTTGCGGCTGGCGCAGGAACCTGGATCACTTCGCCTCCGCTCACTTGATCTCTGCGGTGGCGCCGGCTTCTTCGAGCTGCTTCTTGATGGTGGCGGCGTCTTCCTTCGACACGCCTTCCTTGACGAGCGACGGTGCGCCCTCGACCAGATCCTTGGCCTCCTTGAGGCCCAGGCTCGTGATCGTGCGGATCGCCTTGATGACGCCGACCTTGTTCTCACCGATCGACTTCAGCGTCACGGTGAATTCCGTCTGCTCCTCGGCGGCCGGGGCAGCAGCGCCACCACCGGCAACCGCGGCAACCGCGACGGGGGCCGCGGCCGAAACACCCCAGGTTTCCTCGAGCATCTTCACGAGCTCGACGATCTCCATGATGGGCTTGGCGCTCAGTTCGTTGAGCAGTTCCTGGTTGGAAAGTGCCATGGTCAAATACTCCTTGAATTCCTTGAAAGTCTGGTTACCCGAATAGTCGTTCCGTGGATTGCCTGAAAGCCCCGCAGGGCCGCAGTCCTCAGGAAGCCCCGTCCTGCTTGCCGCGGGCCGCCAGCACGCGCGCGAGCAGCGCGGCGGGCTCAGCCAGCGTACGCACGAGCTTGGTACCCGACGCCTGCAGCAGCCCGAGCAGCATTGCCCGTGCCTGGTCCAGTGTCGGCAAGCTTGCGAGCCGCTCGAGATCGTCCGGTCCGTAAGCGGTGCCACCGATGGCAACCGCCCGCGTAACCAGCTTTTCGTTCGCCTTGGCGAAATCCTTGACGACCCGGGCGGCAGCGCCCGGGTCCTCCCTGGAAAACGCCAGGATGAGCGGCCCCTTGAGGGCCTCCTTCAGGCATGCGAACTCGGTGCCTTCAATGGCCCGCTTGGCGAGGGTGTTCTTGACCACGCGGACGTAGACACCCTGGCTGCGGGCCTTCGCCCGCAGTTCGGTTATCTGCGACACCGTCAATCCGCGATACTCGGCCGCAACGGCCGATTGCGCGGATGCCGCGATCGCACTCACCTCTTCGACAAGGGCCTTCTTGTCTTCGAGTCTTAATGCCATCGTTCACTCCTGATGCGAAAGTCACTGTCGCCACGCCATGCCTGCCGGGAGTTCCCGACCCTCATGCCGCGGCTCCGATGGCGGCCGTCATCAGTAATGAGCTGATTCGGGTAACACCATCTGCGCAGGGAATTAAGGCCTTCGCCAGCCCGGCAAGCCGGAATGACGTCAGCCACCTGCGGTCTTTGATGCCCGTCCAGCGATGCGGAGAAAACCGCACCGATGGAACCGGTGGGAGTCCAAAGCAGGACCCCCGACCTTCCAAGTTCTGTCAGACGTCGAGGCTCGCCTGGTCGACCATCACGCCGGGGCCCATCGTGGAGGACACCGTCAGGCGCTTCAGGTACTGGCCCTTGCTGGAAGCCGGCTTGGCCTTCTTGATGTCAGCCAGCAGCGACAGCAGGTTCTCGCGCAGCGCGCTGACTTCGAAGTCGGCCTTGCCGATGGCGCAGTGGACAACGCCGCCCTTGTCGGCGCGGAACCTCACCTGGCCGGATTTCGCGTTGCTGACCGCGGCCTCGACATCCTGGGTGACCGTGCCGACCTTCGGGTTCGGCATCAGGCCGCGCGGGCCAAGCACCCGGCCGAGCTGCCCGACTATGCGCATGGCATCGGGGGTTGCGATGACGGTATCGAAATTGAGTTCACCGGCCTTCATGCGCTCGGCCAGGTCCTCGAACCCGACCACATCGGCGCCGGCGGCCTTGGCCTTCTCGGCATTCTGACCCTGCGCAAAGACGGCCACGCGCACCACCCTGCCGGTGCCGTGGGGCAGCAATGCCGAGCCACGCACGACCTGATCGGACTTCTTCGCGTCGATGCCGAGGTTGACGGCAATATCGACGGACTCGCGGAACTTCGCCGTGGCGTTGCTCTTGACCAGTGCCAGGGCCTCATCCAGCGGATAGACGGCATCAGCGGCGATCTTGCCCTGCCAGGCCCGGCTGCGCCTGGTCCCGCCATTCACGGTTTTCGCCGTCATTGCACACCCTCCACGTCGAGCCCCATGCTGCGGGCGCTGCCGGCGATCGTCCGGACGGCAGCATCGAGGTCAGCCGCCGTGAGATCCGGCATCTTCGTCTTGGCGATCTCCTCGAGCTGTTGGCGCGAGACCTTGCCGACCTTCTTGGTGTTCGGCGCGCCGCTGCCCTTCTCGATACCGAGCGACTTCTTGAGCAGGTTGGCCGCCGGAGGTGTCTTGATCACGAAGGTGAAACTGCGGTCGTTGTAGACCGTGATCACCACCGGCATCACCATGCCGACTTCCATCTTCTGGGTCTGGGCATTGAATGCCTTGCAGAACTCCATGATGTTGACGCCGGCCTGACCCAGCGCCGGACCGACCGGCGGGCTTGGATTGGCCTTGCCGGCAGGCACCTGCAACTTCACGTACTTTTCGACCTTCTTGGCCATCTGCTGCTTTCCTCAAAGTGGGTCCGAACGCCCGCAGCCTTGCAGCCGGCGGGCTCCCCGCGCCGCTTTGTCTTGAAGCGCGGCCTGCTTCCTTCCAGTCGCCCGTCCCGGCCCTTTCAGGCGGGCAGGGGCCTCAACCTTTCTCGACCTGGCTGAACTCCAGCTCGACCGGCGTGGAGCGGCCCAGGATCTGGACAGCCACCTGCAGCCTGCTCTTCTCGTAGTTGACCTGCTCCACGACCCCATTGAAGTCGTTGAACGGCCCATCGGTCACACGGACCACCTCGCCCGGCTCGAAGAGCACCTTCGGCCGCGGCTTGTCCACGCCCTCTTCAACGCGATGCAGGATCGC
>CAZMVP010000215.1:0-3504 GCA_964569355.1 uncultured Chromatiaceae bacterium
TCAGCGAGAAGACCGGTGGCGCCTGCGAGTTCGTGAGCCCCAACGAGGACATCGAGGCTGCCATCCTGCGCATGTTCCAGCGACTGCGCGAGTCGCCGAAGCACGTTGCCAAGGTGGAGTGGCCAGTGACGCCCGACTGGCAGGCGCCGGCGCCCGCCATGGTGTTCTCCGGCGACACGCTGCACCTGCTGGCCGGCTTCAGCACCCCGCCGACGGGTGAAGTGCGCGTCACGATCAGCGGTGCCGCCGGCGGCGAAGTGCAATTGTCCTGCGCGGTGGCCAACCCGATGAGCCTGGACATCCTGCCGCGCGTGGCGGCCGCCCGTCGCCTCGCATCGCTCGA
This sequence comes from uncultured Chromatiaceae bacterium, assembly GCA_964569355.1. Lineage (GTDB taxonomy): Bacteria > Pseudomonadota > Gammaproteobacteria > Steroidobacterales > SHZI01. The sequence goes on from CAZMVP010000215.1 coordinate 344, forward strand.
CGAGGAAGAAGCCGCAACGCTGGCCGAGCAGTACCAGCTGGTGTCGCGCTACACCAGCTTCGTCGTGGTCAAGGCGCGAGCAGCGGGCGAAAAGGCAGCGATGCTGCCGGAGCTACGGGCAGTCGAGCAGATGTTGGCGGCGGGATGGGGTGCGACGGGGAGCGTTGCGGCTTACGATGAGGGATGCGCCCTGATGGCACCCGACGCTTGGGAAGTGCGGCAGTTGAGGCAGGCTCGAAGAGCCACGCACTCCCCCAGGCACCGCAGTGTGCCTATAGCCTGTTCGATGGCAGATTCAGAAGCTGCTCTGGAATTGCGTCTGCCGAGCGATCACATCCCGACCAGCTCACCCCGGGCGGTCATGGCAACACTCGGCCGTGATGCCCGACGCGGCGTGCCGTTGCCGACAACGCTGGCAGAGCTTGGAGGCCGCGGGCTTCCTGAAGGCCTGATGGAACAACTCACCGCCCTGCTCGAACACGAAGGCCATGAGGAGGCCGACGTCGTGCGCGTCTGCATCGCCTTGCTGGCCCACTCTGCGGCGGGGGCCGGCCTCAAGGAGAAAGACCGGATGGTACTGGAAGGCACCGTCATGGCCGATCAACGCCTGCGCTCACTGTGCGCAGCAATCCAGGTGCTCGTGGCAAACGTCACGGCGGACTCGTGGGGTGATCTGGAGGATGACGATTGGGAGTTCGAGATATGAGCAGCTCCAGGTACATCCCTGCACCACAAGCCATGCTGCCCTCGGTACTCAGCCGGCACGCCGGCAGTCGCCTGCAGCAACGCGGCCTGCCCCGCGCCGTGATCGAGTGGCTCCAGCAGTTCGGCGCCGAGGAGCACGACAAGCATGGTGCCGTGATCCGGTACTTCAACAAGGAGGCGCGCCGCCGCCTGGAGCAGGCACTGGGCCGGCGGGTTGTCCGGCGGATGGAGGACTTACTGGATGCCTACCTCGTCGAGCACGACGGCCGTGTCATCACGATCGGCCACCGCACGCAACGGCTGCGACGGCACTGACGAAACCCATGCGTATCATCTTCAGCCGGAAGGGCTTCGACAGCGCCAGTGGCGGCGGGCCAAGTCCGTTGCTGGCCGGACACCCTCGTTCACTGCCTATCCCGACCAGGATGCCCACATGCACGCGCTTCGTGGATATCGGGGACGGCGTTGCATCACAGGTGGCGCATCTCTCGGGCGGTCGCGTCACCGCCGACCACCCATGCCACCTGGATCCGGATCTCGATCCGACCGCCCTGCCACGACAACCCGGGTGGCGCGGTGCGCTCGGACAGGCTGGTGCGGCCCAGAGTCATCTGCAGAATCAGGGCGTCACCATCGGGGATGTGTTCCTGTTCTGGGGCTTGTTCCAGGAGAATTCCGGCAGCCCGAACTGGAGGTTTTCCGGTCCGCGCGAGCACCGGATCTTCGGCTGGTTGCAGATCGGGGAGGTCTGGACGATCGGTGACGACCCGCGAGCGATTCTGGCTGCCCACCCATGGCTGCACGCGCATCCCCATGTCCAGGCTAGTGGCTGGCCGCGAACAAACACGGTTTACATGGCATCCGAAAAGCTGGCCCTGGATCGTGTACAAACCGTATTTCCCGGGTGGGGACTGCTGCGCACCGGATTCCGCTTCACCGCGCCCGGCAGCGGCGGCCCGTCACAGTGGCTGGTGCCGTCCTGGCTGGATATCACCCAAGGAGGTGTCGGCCTTACATATCATCCCGCTGCTCGCTGGCAGGCCGGTGGCCGCTTGCAATCGGCAGCGCGCGGTCAGGAATTCGTGGCCGATGTCGCGGACCGGCCTGATGCACGAAAGTGGCTGATTCAATTGCTGGGAGAAACGCCATGAGAATCTTCACCTACGTGATTGCCACCGATGCCGGCAGCGCCCCCAACTACGGCCCTCCCTGCCTGACGCTCGCAATCTGCAAACCGATGATCCGGCGAACTGCCGGACCGGGCGATGCCGTGCTGGCATTCAACGGCAGCGCGCTTGGCACCAACCCCAACGGGGTGCGCTGGGCCGGAATCATCTCGGAAACACTGTCGTTCACGAAATATTGGCGGGACGTGCGTTTCGCGGGCAAGAAGCCGGATGCGTGCTCACGGCCCGACAACATCTATGCGCCGGATGGACTGGATTTTCGCCAGGTTCCCAATCCGGTGCACGGGTCCAAGTCGAAAGCCCGGGATCTGGGCGGACGATTCGTGCTGGTATTCGAGCAATGGTGGTACTTCGGCAATTCGGCACCCGTACTGCCCGTTGAATTTGGCCTCTGGATACCGCTGCGCGCTCGGCGAGGCCATCGGCAAACCGACATGTCAGGCGCCGACTGGCAGGCGCTTCGGCACTGGCTTGATGATCAAAGGCAGGCAGTCCCCTCCGTTGCCTGGAACACTCCCGGTCCGAAACGGCAGCCCGGAACGATTCGAGGTAGTTGCTGACTGCGCAGGGTACGGCTCTGCTACCCGTGGATGGGTGCGAAGCGCGCGGTACCTTGAAGCACCGAATGGACATATCGGCCTCAGCATTCCAGGGACGACTCATTACTTCCCGGACTCCTGCAAAGTCCTGCGAAGAATGCCCAGCACGGCGAGATCCTTTTCCCGACCGGCTTCTTCCTTGGTTCGAATCAAGGCAGAAAGGCCGAGCACTGGCACCGCTGCAGATCCAACACTGATCGTGACTGCGTCCGGGAGGAAGTCCTCGTAGCGGCAGCCAAGCGATGCAGATTGTCCTCGCTGCGAGCATGCACGACATCGAGGTCGAAGGTGGCGATCGGCGCGCCGTTAATGACTGCCGCGACGCCTCCGACTACCACGAGGTCGACGTGGTATCCGGCAAGGACTTCGAGCGCTTCCTTGAACCTAGGAGCGGCTGGCATTGCGTAGTTCGGCAGCGCTGTCGACGAAACCCTGGAGGACAGCCAACCGGGCTTCCGGAGTCAACGAGAGCATCCAGCGAATCAGGGATGCATCGCCTTCATCGGGCAAGGCCACTTCGGCTCACGGCCTTTCATGGGACCCCATGAGCCCAAGTATAGGCCGCTTCCCATGCGCCGAAGGGAAGCGGGCCGGTAACGGCCGCAGCCGCAAGTCATTGATTGGTTGGTGGTGATGGGTAGAGTTGAACTACCGACCTCAGCATTATGAG
>CAZMVP010000216.1:0-1786 GCA_964569355.1 uncultured Chromatiaceae bacterium
ACGCGCTTCATCCCGGCGACAGCAGCGCCAACGAACAGTTCGCGATCAGCCTTCGCGGCCCGCTGGACCACGAAGCGCTCCGGCGTGCCTTCGCCGCGTTGCTCGAACGCCATCCGGTCCTGCTTGCCACCGTGGTTGATGCCGGTGGGGTCGACGACCGCCTGCGGCCGTACGCCGGTGAAAGTCCCGTTCCCGGGTTGCCGGTCGTCAAGATCAAGTCGGATGCGCATTTGCTGGAGCTGGCCGAGGCCGGCCTGCGCGAAGCCTTCGACCTGCGTCGCGGGCCGCTGGTCCGGGCAGTGCTGTGCGTGTCGTCGGCAGACCAGGCGTTGTTGCTGGTCACGGCCCACCACATCGTCGCCGACGGGATGTCGGTACGGATCCTGCGCGATGACCTGGCGCAACTCTACGCGCTCGAAACCGGAGCCCGCAGCCTGCTGCTGCCTGCTCCCGGGCGGCATGCCGACCTGGCGGGCCAGCGGCGCTGGCAGGAAGGCCGCGTGAATGCCGAAGCGCTGGCCTGGTGGCAGCAAGCGCTCGCCAGCCTGCCGCCACCATCACTGCGCGCGCTGGTGCGGCCGGCAACAGGCGAACGGATCTCGCGCCGGATCGGCTTTTCGCTGGATGCCGATCTCACCGATCGGCTGCGCGCGTTGGCCCATGAAGCCGGCGCGACGCCCTACATGGTGGCGCTGGCAGCTTTCCGCGTGCTGCTCGCGCGGCTGACGGGCGAGGCCGACCTTTGCATCGGCACGCCGATGACGCTGCGCGACTCGCCGGAGCTGGCCGGCATCGTCGGCTGTCTCGTGAATCCGGTCGTCCTGCGCAATGTCGTGCGGGCAGACGGGTCGTTCCGCGAGCAGTTGCAGGCCGAACGACGCGTGGCCCTCGATGCATTCCGCCATCGCGACGTGCCGTTCTCGCGCGTGGTCGAGGCCGTCGCGCCATCGCGGGAACTCGACCAGCATCCGCTGTTCCAGGTCCTGTTTTCCTGGGAGCCGGCCGTCGGGCCCGTCAGCGTGGCCGGGATCACGCATGAAGTCGTCACGCTGCCGGCGGCACGGCGTTCCTACTTCGACCTCGAGTGCACGGTGCAGGATGGCGGCGAAGGCGCGCCCCTTGCCGGGTACATCGCGTGGTCCGCCGCGGCGATCGACGATCACGTGGGCCGGCAGTTGCCCGCGTTGTTCCGCGAGCTGCTGGCCGATGCGCTGGTGCAGCCGGACATCCCGGTGATGCGGCTGGCACTGTTGCCGGCCGATGTCCGGCAGCAGGTGCTGCACGGATTCAACCAGACCGACATGGCGCTGCCCGCCTGGCCCACGCTGCACGACGGGTTCCTCGAGCGTGCCCGTCGCGAGCCGGCGGCCTGCGCGCTGCGGGGCGCCGGCGGTTCCGGTGACGAGGAATGGAGTTGCGAGGTGCTGGCAGCCCGCAGTGCCGCACTGGCTGGCGAGCTGCTGGAGCTCGGCAAGGGCCTGCGGATCGGCGTGGCCATCGGCCGTTCGCCGGAGCTCGTGCTGGCGGTGCTCGCCGTGCTGCGGGCCGGTGGGGTCGTGGTGCCGCTCGATCCGGGATTTCCCGCGGCTCGGTTGCAGTTCATCGCGCGCGATGCCGACCTGGCGCTGGTCATCACGCGCGGCGGGCAGCTGCCGATCGAGGGCGTGCGCTCATTGGATCTCGACACCTGGCAACCCGCGGCGGCAACGGGCCGCGCCATCGCGTTGCCGGCCGTGGCGGCCGAGGCGCCGGCCTTCCTTTTGTACACCTCCGGCTCCACCGGCGA
>CAZMVP010000216.1:1886-3494 GCA_964569355.1 uncultured Chromatiaceae bacterium
GTGCTGGTGCCTTCCTTGCTCGATGCCGTGCTGGACCAGGTCGAAGCCGATGGCACCGCGTTGCCGCGGCTGCGTTTCTGCATCAGCAGCGGCGAGCCACTGCCGCCGGCCGTGGTGCGGCGCTGCCGGCAGCGGCTGCCGGACACCGTTCTCATCAATACCTATGGCACCTCCGAGATCTGGGACGCCACCGCGTTCGATACCCGCGAGCTCGCCGCGGAAGCCGGACGCGTGCCGATCGGCCGGCCGGTCGGCAACGCGCAGGTGTACGTGCTTGACCGAAATGGTGAGCCGGTACCGCCCGGCATCCCGGGCGAGATCTGCGTGGCGGGCATCGGCGTGCAGGGCGGCTATTGGCGGCGGCCCGCGCTGGAGGCGGAACGCTACGTTGGCGCGACCTTGCCGGAACTGGCCGGCGAGCGACTGTACCGGACGGGCGACCGGGGCCGGCTGCGGGAGGACGGCACGCTGGAATGCCTGGGCCGGCTCGACGCGCAGTTCAAGCTGCGGGGCCAGCGCATCGAACCGGCCGAAATCGAACAGGCATTGAGAACATTCCCTGCGGTCGACGAGGCGATCGTCGGCATCGCCGGCGAAGGCGAGCGCGCCTGCCTGGTGGCCGGCCTCGTGCTGCGGGCGGATGCGGGCGACGGCGATGCCACGCTGATTGACAGCCTCCGCCGGCATCTGCAGGAGCGCTTGCCCGCGTGGATGGTGCCTGCCGAGTGGCGGATCCTCCCGGCGATTCCACGGACGCCGAGCGGCAAACTGGATCGTGCGGGCTGGCTTGGGGCAGCGCACGCCAGGCCGCTGCACCGGGATGCCGATGCGGCGCGCGACGGCGACGCGCTCGAGCAGCGGATGCACGCGTTGTGGTGCGCGGTCATGGGCCGGCCGGACATCGGCCTCGACGACAACTTCTTCGATCTTGGTGGCCATTCGCTGCTGGCCATTCGGCTGCTGAACCGGGTGCGGGCAGGCTTCGAAGTGTCACTCGGCCTGCGAGATCTTTTCACCCACCCGACCGTGGCGGGCCTGTGCGCCTGGTTGCGGACCGGGCGCGATCGCAATGGCGGCCAGGATCATGCCGGCACCGTACCGGCTGTCGCGATGCCGGCTGTCGCCATGCCGGCTGTCGTGGCGCCGCCCGACGACGCGCGGCCTGACGACGTGCAAGCCGACAACAAGTCGTCCGACGGCATGCAGGCCGTGCCGCTGTCCTTTGCCCAGGAACGCCTCTGGTTCCTCGATCAACTCGATCCCGGCAGCCCGGCCTGGAACGTTGCCTGGACGATCCGCTGCTCGGGTCCGCTGGATCTTTCCGCACTCGAGGCAGCACTGGACCGGCTGCTGGAGCGCCATCCCGTGCTCCGGACGCGGATCCAGGCCATCGACGGTCGGCCGGTGGCCTTCATCGCTCCGGTGATGGCCGTGGATCTTGTCGTCGAGGACATCGACACCGGGAGCCTGGCCGGGCGCCTCGTCGAGTTGGCGCGCGCGCCCTTCGACAACGAGCATGGGCCCCTGTTCAAGGCTCACCTGCTGCGTGTCGATCCGCAGGAGCACCACCTGCTGCTGCTCGCGTCGCACATCGTGACCGATGCCACG
>CAZMVP010000217.1:0-3467 GCA_964569355.1 uncultured Chromatiaceae bacterium
GCCCCGTCCCGATTGCAATGGACGGTAGCATGCACTAGCCTGTATATACAACCTCGGCTACCGACGGACGACCGGCGCCCCATGTCCACCATCCATGCCAGAAAAGCATTGCTTGCCGACGGCTGGGCCGACGACGTCCGGCTCGGGGTGGCACGGGGTCGCATCGCATCGATCAGGACCGGGATGCCCGCGGATCCCGGCGACTTTCGTGCCGGCATCGTCATCCCGGGGCTCACCAATGCCCACAGCCATGCCTTCCAGCGCGCGCTCGCCGGCCGCACGGAGGAGCGCTCCCCCGCCGCGCGCGACAACTTCTGGACCTGGCGAAGCCGCATGTACGCACTTGCCGGGCAAATCGGTGTCGACGCACTCTCCGCGATCGCGCGGCAGCTGTACGTGGAGATGATCTCGGCCGGCTATACGGGCGTGGCGGAGTTCCATTACCTGCATCGCACCGCGCCGGCGAGTCCGGTCGGCGACGAAATGTTGAAGGCGCTGATCACGGCTGCAGCCGGGAGCGGCATCCGCCTGACCTATGTGCCGGTGCTGTATGAGCGGGCGGGCTTTGACCAACCTCGCCCGACCGCGGACCAGGCACGCTTCTGCATGACGCCAGACGAATTCGAGGGCCACTATCGCCAGGCGCGGAAGCTCGCGACCGAAACCGTCAGCGTCGGCATCGGCGCCCACAGCCTGCGGGCCGTGACGGAAAAGGGGCTGCAGCGGGTCGTGGCGCTGGCCGGCGCCGATGGCGTGCCGATGCATCTGCACATCGCCGAACAACAGCGTGAGGTGGAGCAGTGCCTCGCAGCGCTCGGGGCGCGGCCGGTGCGCTGGCTGGTCGACCGCTTCGCCCTCGATGAACGCTGGTGCCTGGTGCATGCCACGCACCTGGATGATGGCGAAGTCGACGCCCTGGCGCGCTCGGGCGCCGTCGCGTGCCTGTGCCCGAGCACCGAGGGCAACCTCGGCGATGGCCTGTTCCCCTTGCAGGCATACCTGGAGGCCGGTGGCCGGATCGCGATCGGCTCGGACAGCCACGTCACGATCAACCCGTTCGAGGAGCTGCGCTGGCTGGAGTACGGCCAGCGCCTGGCCACACAGAGCCGGAACGTGGCGGCGATCGGCAATCCTCACACCGGCCACGGCCTGTTCGGGCGCGTGCTGGAAGGCGGTGCCCTGGCCGCCGGCACGGCTCGCCACACGGCGCTTGCCGGCCTCGCCACGGGCACTTTCGCCGACCTCGTGGCACTCGACGACACGGACCCGATGCTGCTCGGCCACGACACGGACACGCTGCTCGACGCGCTCGTGTTCTCGGGCCTGCCACTGCCGATCGACCGGGTCATGGTGCACGGCCAATGGCAGGTCGTGGACGGCCGGCATGTCCACGCAGGGCAGGCGCGCGAAGACTATGCCAGGGCCATGAGCAGGCTGTATCCGGCGTCGTCATGAACGCCCAACCGAAGCCGCGCTACCGGCAGCTCAAGGAATCGATCATTGCGCGGATCTCGCGTGGCGAGCTCCGGCCGAACGATCGGGTGCCATCCGAGAACGAGCTGGTGGATTCCGCAGGCGTATCGCGGATGACGGCCAACCGGGCGCTGCGCGAGCTGACCGACGAGGGCTACGTCCAGCGGATCGCCGGGGTCGGCACCTTCGTGGCGGATCTCAAGGCTGCCTCGCACGTGCTGGAAGTCCGCAACATCGCCGACGAGATCGCGCGGCGCGGCCATCGACATACGACCACCGTGCTGCGCCATGCCGCCGAACGGGCCACCCGCGAGGTGGCCAAGGCTTTGCAGGTCACGACCGGCGCAAGGGTGTTCCACATCCTCATCACGCACCACGAAGGCCCTGCACCGATCCAGCTCGAGGATCGCTACATCCGGGCCGCCTTCGCGCCGGACTGCCTGGCACAGGATTTCCACGCCACGACGCCAGCCGCCTACCTCTCCGCGATTGCGCCGCTGCAGGAGGCCGAGCACATCGTGCGCGCAGCCATGCCTGACGCCTTGGTGCGTAAGAGCCTGAAAATGAAGAGGAATGAGCCCTGTCTCGTCGTCACGCGACGCACCTGGGCCCACGGCCGTGCGGTGAGTTTCGCGCACCTCCACCACCCGGGCCATCGCTTCGAACTGACCGGGCATTACATACCGCCGGGCACCCGTGCCGGCTACGCTTCAGGAGACCCCGCATGAACAAGACATCCCCGCGCCGCATCAAGGCGCCCACCGGCACGAGCCTGCAGGCGAAGAGCTGGCTGACCGAAGCGCCGCTGCGCATGATCATGAACAACCTCGATCCGGACGTGGCCGAGCGGCCGGAGGATCTGGTCGTCTACGGTGGCATCGGCAAGGCGGCACGGAACTGGGAGTGTTTCGATGCGATCGTTGCCACCCTGAAGCAGCTCGACGCAGACGAGACACTGCTCGTCCAGTCCGGCAAGCCAGTCGGCGTGTTCCGCACGCACAAGGACGCCCCGCGCGTGCTGATCGCGAACTCGAACCTCGTGCCAGCCTGGGCGAACTGGGAGCACTTCCGCGAGCTCGACCGGAAGGGCCTGATGATGTTCGGCCAGATGACGGCGGGTTCGTGGATCTACATCGGCAGCCAGGGCATCGTGCAGGGCACCTACGAAACCTTCGTCGAGCTGGGCCGGCAGCACTACGGCGGTGATCTTGCCGGGCGCTGGATCCTGACGGCGGGCCTGGGCGGCATGGGCGGTGCGCAGCCGCTCGCGGCCACGATGGCCGGGGCATCCATGCTCGCGATCGAATGCCAGTCGGACCGGATCGAGAAGCGCCTGCAGACGCGCTACCTCGACCAGCGCGCCGGGACACTCGATGAAGCCCTGGAACTGATCAACCACTCGATCAAGGTGCGCAAGCCCGTGTCCGTCGGCCTGCTCGGCAATGCTGCCGAGATCCTGCCGGAACTGCTCCGCCGGGGGATCAGACCCGATGCCGTGACCGACCAGACCTCGGCGCATGACCCGGCGAACGGCTACCTGCCGGCGGGCTGGACCGTGGAGCAGTGGATCGAACGCCGGCAGACGGATCCGGCAGGCGTCGCCAAGGCTGCCGCGAAATCGATGGCCGTGCATGTCGAGGCAATGCTCGGCTTCAAGCGGGCCGGCATTCCCGTCTTCGACTACGGCAACAACATCCGCCAGGTCGCCTTCGATGAGGGCGTGAAGAACGCCTTCGATTTCCCGGGCTTCGTGCCGGCCTATGTGCGGCCGCTCTTCTGCCGCGGCATCGGCCCGTTCCGCTGGGCGGCACTCTCCGGCGATCCGGAGGACATCTACAGGACCGACCGGAAGGTCAAGGAGCTCCTGCCGGACAACGTCCACCTGCACCGCTGGCTCGACGCCGCGCGCGAGCGGATCCAGTTCCAGGGGCTGCCGGCACGGATCTGCTGGGTGGGCCTGGGTGATCGCGACCGCCTTGGCCTCGCGTTCAACG
>CAZMVP010000218.1:0-3464 GCA_964569355.1 uncultured Chromatiaceae bacterium
GGCGGGATACCCTTGGCGAGCCCTCGGGTCCGCCCGCACAGGCCGCCAAGGGTATCCCGCCCTGCTCCCTCGCCGGAATCAAGAGCCTCAGTCGAGCAGGTCGTCGTCCAGCCGGTCCAGCCGGATTGGCGGATGCAGCAACGCCTCCGCCTGCTCGCGTGCCAGCCGGTCTTCCGCCGTCTGGTCCGCCTCGTTCAGCACATCCCGCGTCACCAGGCCTGCCGCGATCTCGCGCAGTGCCACCACCGTGGGCTTGTCGTTCTCGCGGTCCACCAGCGGTTCGGCGCCGTTGGCCACCCGGCGGGCGCGCTTGGCGGCCACCATCACCAGCTCAAACAGGTTCGGGATGTTCTGGGTGCAGTCTTCGACGGTGATGCGCGCCATGGGTCAGGGTCTCGATGGAATGAAGGAGCGGCCACTGTAGGAGCCGCGGCGGACACAGCGCAACCGCATATGAGAAATTGCCATATGACGCTGTCCCGCCGGCGCGGATTCAGTGCTGCAGCAATTGCTCGACGCGGGCCACGACGGCGGGTGCCGTGGCGGCGTGGGCCGCACCCCGACCTTCCAGCACGGCTGCGAGCTCGTTCACGGCGTCGTCGAGGACCGCATTCACTATCACGTAGTCGAACTCGGCCCAGTGGCTCATGTCGTCCAGCGCCTGGGAGAGCCGCCGCCGGATCACCTCCTCGCTGTCGGTCGCGCGACTGCGGAGTCGCCGCTCAAGCTCGGCCACCGATGGCGGCAGGATGAACACCGACTTGCAGTCCGGCGCATTCGCGCGAATCTGTTGTGCGCCCTGCCAGTCGATCTCCAGCAGGACATCATGACCGGCGGCCTTGAGGGCCTCGACCTGGGAGCCACTCGTGCCGTAGCCGTTGCCGAAGACCTCCGCATGCTCCAGGAACGCGCCGTCATGCACCATCCGGGCAAAGGTCTCGCGGTCGACAAAGCAATAGTCCTTCCCCTCCACCTCCCCCGGGCGTGGTGTACGGGTGGTGTACGAGATCGAGAACCGCAAGGTCGGATCGCGGGCGAGCAGCGCGCGCACGAGCGTGCTCTTGCCGGCGCCGGAGGGTGCGGACAGCACGAGCAGCGTGCCGCGACGGTTCGACGGGGGTGGAATCGGTGGTCTCCATTCGGAACGTTGCGGGAAAGCAGGAAGTATAGTGGCGGAATTCCGCCCGGGGAGAGCGACATGACCTTGCAATGGCGCGAGCTGGCCACACTGGCATTCGCCGCGTTCCTCGGTGGTTGTGGCGGCGGCGGTGGAGGTGGCGACGGCAGCACGACGGATACCACCCCCGATGCCTTCAGCTTTGCCGCCCGCAACGGCGTTGGCACTTCCACGACGGTGGAGTCGGCGACGGTCACGATCACCGGCATCAATGCCCCCGCGGCCATCAGCGTCTCTGGCGGGACCTACTCCATCGGCTGCGGCCCGGCCTTCACCGGCGCCCCCGGCATGATCAGCAACAACCAGGCGGTCTGCGTCCGCCAGACCAGCGCGGCCACCGCCAGCACGACGACTACCACGATCCTGACGATCGGCGGCGTCACCGGGACCTTCAGCAGCACCACTGCCGCCACCGGCTCCACGTCGATCAACGTGAGCGGCACCATCACGGCCGCGGCCGGCAGCTATGCCGACACCGACGTCAACGATCCCGGCACGCCGTACATCCCCAACGACGCGGCAGCCCAGGCCCAGGTGGTCGGCAATCCTGCCACCGTGGGTGGCTACGTGAACCAGCCGGGAGCCGGCGAGACCGGCCGGTCGCAGGCCGCCGGCGACACCGACGACACCTATCGCGTGGAACTCGCAGCGGGCCAGGTACTGACGCTCACGATCGCCGACACCACGGCCGGAGACCTGGATCTCTACCTGATGGATGCCGCGGAGAACGCGGTTGCGACTTCGGAAGGCACGGACCTCACCGAGACCATCACTGTGCCTGCTACCGGAACCTACCTGATCGATGTCTACGCCTACAGCGGGGCTTCCAACTACACGCTGACTATCGGCCAGAACATTGACCAGGGCATCACGGCCGCCGCCGTTCCCCGGCTTTCGGTGCTGGCCGACTTCGTGCCCGGCGAACTGGTAGCGCGTTTCGAGCCGGGCAAGGGCGGTGTCGCGTCGCGGGCAACGCGACTCTCCGCGATGGGCATGGCGCTGGCAGATGACCAATCGATGGCCGACGGCCCGGTGCTGGTCAAGCTGGATGAGTCCCGGATGGAACCGTCATCGGCTTCCCGGGCGTCCAGTCAGGCAACAACTGCCCGGGCCGGACCAGAACCGCCATGGCCGATCGCCGGCAACGCCACGCTGCTCCGCAAGTGGCGCACGCTGAAGGCGATCAAGGATCTCGGCCGGCAGCCGGGCGTGCGCTATGCAGAACCCAATTACTTGCGGAAGGCCTCCAGCGTGCCGAACGACCAGTACTATCCGTCGCAGTGGCACTACCCGCTGATCAACCTGCCGCAGGCATGGGACATCACGACCGGCAGCAGCAACGTGATCGTCGCCGTCGTCGATACGGGTGTGCTGCTCTCCCATCCAGACCTGCAGGGCCAGCTCGTCGGCGGCTACGACTTCATCAGCGATCCAGCGACCGCCCTCGATGGCGACGGCCGTGATCCGGTGCCGGACGATCCGGGCGACCAGTGCTGCAGCGGCCGCAGCAGCTTCCATGGCACGCACGTCGCCGGCACGATCGCCGCGACCACCAACAACGGCATCGGCGTAGCCGGCGTGGCCTGGAATGCGCGGATCATGCCGCTCCGCGCGCTGGGCGCCGAGCGCAAGGGGACCGGCAACGACATCGACCAGGCGATCCTCTATGCGGCACGCCTGCCCAATGCCTCCGGCACGCTGCCCCCGAAGCGGGCCGACATCATCAACCTGAGCCTCGGCGGCCCGGATTACTCGCAGGCCGAACAGGATGTGATCAGCCAGGCGCGCAACCAGGGCGTCATCATCATCGCCGCGGCCGGAAACGATGCCGACGACGGCAATCCGGTGAACTATCCGGCCGCCTACGCCGGCGTGGTTTCGACCGGTGCCGTGGCCATCGACAAGACCCGCGCGCCCTATTCCACCTTCAATGCCTATGTCGACATCGCCGCACCCGGCGGCGACATGACCCGGGACCAGGATGGCGATGGCCATGTCGACGGCGTGTTGAGCACGCTCGGCGACGACAGCAGCGGCACGTTGCGTTACGTGCTTGGCTACGCCGAGGGCACCTCGATGGCCACTCCGCACGTGGCCGGCGTGGTGGCGCTGATGAAGGCCGTCAACCCCGCGCTCACGCCGGCCCAGTTCGACTCCCTGCTGGCCAGCGGAAAGCTTACGCAGGACATCGGTCCCCCCGGTCGCGACGACCAGTTCGGCCATGGCCTCGTGGATGCCTATGCCGCCGTCGTGGCCGCCCAGGCAACACCCACGCCATTGCCGGCCA
>CAZMVP010000219.1:0-1385 GCA_964569355.1 uncultured Chromatiaceae bacterium
TACAATGTCATTCAAACTGATCCGCCGGCAATTGCTGGCCTTGACTGCACTCGCCATGGTGGGTGGCGCCGCCCAGGCGGCCACCGTCTACCAGCTTGATTCCATCACGTTCAATACTTCCAGCGTACCGGGTCAGACCTATACCTTCGGCGTCGGCCTGCTGGCTGCTTCCCAGTGCATCAGCTGCGACCTTTCCACCGTGACCGATGACGGTGCAGGCAACCTGACCGTCGACACGGTGCAGTACCGGTTGAAGGGCTTTGGTGCCGACTTCACCCATGCCTTTGCTGGAACCACGACCCTCGGCGCCGTCACCAGCCTGATCAAGGCAGCCGGCGAAACCTGTGTCATCAATCCCCCCAATACAGCTACCCAGTACTGCAACTCGGCGGATCATCGCGGCTATACCGGTGACTGGTTCAATGGCCTGATGGCCGACGGAGTCACCGCCAGCCCACCCGCGCAGTTCTCGGCGCTGGTATCCGGCGACAACCTGACGCTGCGGGTCCGCAAGGCACGGGACGATCTGTTCGATCCGACCAAGGCCGCCAGCACGGCCTGGCTGCAGATGAACTTCAACTACAGCGTGGTGCCGGTTCCGGCCGCGGTGTGGCTGTTCGGCAGCGCCGTTGGCCTGCTCGGCATTGCCCGCCGGCGGAGTGCCGCCAAGGCCTGAGAACAAAGGCCCAAGTGACTGAAGAGGCCCCCGATCCGGGGGCCTCTTTTTTTGCGGCATCGATTTGGACTGCCCGATCCGGCGGGTGTCGGCTACACTCCGAAGACCAATTGCGGGAGATGACTTGTATGCAGCCAAAGTTGCGGGGACCGATGGCCGTGGCCCTGACCTTGACACTGGGCAGCATGCTGCCTGTCCAGCAATCCACAGCGGGTCCGTCCTGTGCCACGCCCGAGCAGACGCAACAGGTCCGGGAGTTTTACCGGAACAATGCGATGGCAATGCCGATCATCGCCTCCCGCAAGCTCCAACTGCCCGAAGCCGTGGTCGTGAGTGGCCTGCCGCCGGAGCAGGTCGCGTCGGCACCAGGCAAGGACTTCGCGGAGATCTGGGACGCCATGACGAGCTGGAAGGAAGCCACCTTCCTGATCATGAAAGGCCCCAATGTCTTCGAAGTGCAGTCCGGCATCGGCAAGGCCACGCACTCGAAGACCAGTGCCTACACCAATATCGAGTACGTGCACCCGCTGCGGGGCCATATCCGGCCGGACCTTTTCGAATCGATCTACGCCGTGTCCCTGCCCGGCAAGGATGGCAAGGCCGCCCGGGGCATCCTGTTCTACGATGCCGACGGCGCCTCGGTCTTCGGCGCCTTCATCTCCGGCGAGGCGGCAACGCCGCCTGCCAGCGAACTCGCGAAATTCGACGA
>CAZMVP010000219.1:1485-3394 GCA_964569355.1 uncultured Chromatiaceae bacterium
AAGCAGCTGACGGACAAGGGCTGGAAGGTCCGGCGCATCAAGGTCGACGGTGGCTGCTACGAGGTCTATGCCATCAATGACAAGGGCGAGAAGGTCGAGGCCTATTTCCATCCGGTGACCCTCGCGCCCGTACCCACGAAGTAGCGGCGACATCGACAACCTGGCCCCTGCCGGCGTGTCACCGGACTCCACGGTAAAGGTCTGGGACCCGCTGGTCCGCATCGGCCACTGGCTGCTCGGGCTTGCCATCGCCATTGCGTGGTTCACCCGGGCGGCCCCCGGCCAGTGGCATGAATGGGTCGGCTATGCCTCGCTCGCCGTGGTGGCGGTGCGCCTCGCCTGGGGGTGGCTCGGCCCGCCCAATGCACGCTTCGCGCAGTTCGTGCACGCACCCGGTACCACCCTGCGCTATGGCCGGCAGGTGCTGGCCGGCGATGAAACACGCTACCTGGGCCACAATCCACTCGGTGCGTGGATGATCGTCGCGTTGCTGGCCACCACGGCGCTCGTGGGGGCGAGCGGCTGGCTCTACACCACCGACCGGTTCTGGGGCGTCGAGTGGGTGGAAACCCTGCACGCAAGGCTCACCTATCTCCTGCTGGTGCTGATCGCCGCGCACGTGGCCGGCGTGCTTTACGCATCCTGGCGGCATCACGAGAACCTGGTTGCCGGCATGGTCCACGGGCGCAAACGGGTTCTGTGACCGGCAACGTCGAGTGTCCGGTCCAGGCCGGTGTACAAGGGTGATCCACGCCGTGTGACGGCAGCGGAGACAAGCTTGATGACGGGGCTCGTGCTTTTCGTGGATCTCGAGAATGTCCAGACAGCCGACCTGTCTGCAGTTCCCGCAACAGCCCGGGTGGTGATCCTCTATGGAACTCACCAAAAGAAGCTTCCCGAAGAGCTGGTCCTGCAGGCGCAACCCCTGGGGACGCGCCTGACCTGGCTCCGGATCGCCGGCCAGGGACCCAATGCGCTGGACTTCCACATTGCCTTCCATCTGGGCCAGGAGCTGGCCGCCAACCCGAAATCGGCCTGCCTGATTCTCTCGAAGGACACCGGCTTCGACCCGTTGATCCGTCATCTCGCTGCCCGCGGTCACAACTGCCGGCGGGTGACCTCCCTCACGGAAGCATTCCCGCTCGACGAGCAGCAGGCCGATCACTTCGTCCGCCTTGTGAAACTGCTGAAGCAGGACAAGGCCAGGCCCGCCAGGATGAAGGGCCTGGCCGGCAAGCTGAAGTCATGGTTTCCCAAACTCCCGGATGATGAGCGGCAGGTGCTGTTGAAGCGCCTGTTCGACGAAGCCCATGTCCGGGAATCCGGCGCAGTGCTGAACTGGAACCACTGACGAGCCCGCGAAGGGCCGTTCCGCACCGCTGATCAGCCGCCCGGCATGAGCTGTCGGGACAAACGCGCTACAGTGCTCCGGTCCCCGGCGGCCAGGATCACGATGATGCAAATTCACGCCCTGTTCTCTGTCGCACTCGCGACACTTCTGCTCCTTTCAACTTCCGACGCGCCGGCGCGGACCGAGAAGCCTCCATTGCACGCCGAGGACTGGATGGCGATCACCGGCAAGCCGCTGGCGGCCACGGCCGGTGCGCAGATCTTCGAGCGCGGTGGCAATGCCATCGACGCAGCCTGCGCGATGATCGCGGCGACCTCGACGATGTGGGACACGCTGTCCTGGGGCGGGGAAACCCAGGCACTGATCTACAACCCGCAGACCGGCAAGGTGATCGGCGTGAACGCGCTCGGCGTCGCCCCGACTGGCGCGACGCCGGAGTTCTTCAAGTCGAGGGGATTGTCGTATCCACCGGAATTCGGCCCGCTGGCGGCCGTGACGCCCGGCACGCCGGGCGGGCTCATGGTCATGCTGGCCGACTACGGCACGATGAGCCTGGCC
>CAZMVP010000220.1:0-3388 GCA_964569355.1 uncultured Chromatiaceae bacterium
ACGCATTGAGTGGACCGGTGGCTTCCGTCTGGTAAACCGGATCGCCGAATTCATCGAGTATCGGGTTACCGTCTTCATCGAGCGCCGGGATCGGATCACCGTTCCCGTCGAGCACCAGGACCTGGCCGATGCCAATGCCCCTGAACTGCAGCATCAGTGTCGTCAGCGGGAAGGTATAGGTACCGGAGGCCACGGGGCCGGCGCTGGGCGCGAAGCTGCCGAAGAGATAGTCGTGGGACTCGCCGGGCTGCAGGGCAAAGGTGCCGCCGTAAGCCGGCAGGAAATTGATCGTATCGGGCCCGCTGGTGTTGAAGGTGAATTTGTAGGGGGGACCACTGGTGCAGGAACTGGTGAAGGTCCCGCTGCAACTGAAGCCGGTATTCAGGAAGACGTCCGAGAGCGACGTCAGCGAGATGCCTTGCAGGTTTTCGATCGGTGGTTCCCCGAAGGCAAGGCTGAAAGATTCTGGAATATTCGATGCAGGTATGCCGAACGGCGGGCTCCCGCCGGCGTCGGTGTTGATCTCCAGTGGATCCGAGGCCGGGTCCAGCGTGAACCGCACCCAGACCGGGATCGTCTCGCTCGGACCCACCGTGGCCACGGGCTCGACGAAGGTCAGCGTGCCCATGTAGGCGGCGCGGGCCGTGAACGGCATGAGCAGGCATGCCGTGACAACAATCAGGAGCGTGGATGATGCGGATCGAAGTGGCGACGAAAGCCACGTGCGTGTGGAGCAGTTCATGATGATCTCCCCCGGATTGTTCCTTGATTTCTACGTACCGGCTCTGCGGCCTGGCTGCACGTGCCTGCACGCTAGCACCACGGCAGCCGCTACTCAATGCGGCAGGGACAGGATCTTCCCCCGTGCGGGACACGACGCTTCGCACGACTATCGATAATGCGGCTTCCCGAGAATGGGTGTTACTTCAGCGCCACGCCCTGAAGTCCGGATCCGGTTGCCGGGGCCGGCGTGCGCTCGGGTACCATATCGCGCGACAGGGACACCTGTGCCATGGACTCGGATAACGCCCGGTGCTCCAAGCAAATCCACCACCCCTTCCGTCGCTGTCGCCCTTGAACTGCCTGTTTGCCGCCCGTGCGTTGCGTGATTTCGGCGACGGCTTCGTGGCGATCCTGCTGCCGGCCTATCTGCTGGCGCTGGGCTTCACGCCGCTTGCAGTAGGAGTACTCGCCACGGCGTCGCTCCTGGGATCGGCGGGCCTGACGCTGGCCGCCGGCCTGCTCGGCGCACGCCACGGCCATCGCCAGCTGCTGCTGGCGGCGGCCTGCCTGATGGCCGGCAGCGGTATCGCATTCGCGGCTTTCCATGACTATGCCGTGCTGCTGGTGGTTGCGTTCGCGGGCACGATCAACCCGACGGCCGGCAACGTCAGCGTATTCGTGCCGCTGGAGCACGCGGTCCTGGCTTCCGGGGCCGGTAACCGGGACCGCACGCGCATGTTCGCGCGGTACAGCCTCGCCGGGGCCCTCGCCGCGGCCCTGGGTGCGCTGGCTTCGGGGATGCCGGAACTGCTGGTTCCCCTGGGCTTCGATCGACTGGGTGCGATGCGGGGCATGTTCGTGCTGTATGGATTGCTTGGCGTCGGCGGGTACCTGCTCTATTCGCGGATTCCGGAACGCCGTCCTGCACCTGCTCCCGGCAAGGCGGCCGCGCTCGGACCATCGCGCGGGATCGTGATCAGGCTTGCCGCGCTGTTCAGCCTTGATGCCTTCGCGGGGGGCCTGGTCGTCCAGTCATTGCTGGCGCTCTGGTTGTTCCAGCGCTTCCAGCTGTCGCTGGCCGGGGCCGGCATGTTCTTTTTCGGCGCCGGCCTGCTGGCCGCGCTCTCCTACCCGGTTGCCGCCTGGCTGTCGCGGCGGATCGGCCTCGTGAACACCATGGTGTTCACGCACATTCCCTCCAGCATTGCACTCATGCTGGCGGCACTGGCGCCCTCGCTGGCTTCGGCGCTGATGCTCCTGCTGGTCCGCGCCGCGCTGTCCCAGATGGACGTGCCGACCCGCTCCTCCTACGTGATGGCCGTGGTCACCGAAGCCGAGCGGCCGGCCGCGGCCAGTTTCACCTCCGTGCCACGCAGCCTGGCATCGGCGGTCAGCCCGACGCTGGCTGGCGCCCTGTTTGCCGCCTCGCCGATCGCCTGGCCGCTGCTGATCTGTGGTGCGCTGAAGATCGCCTATGACCTGCTGTTGCTCGCGCAATTCAGGCATGTGCGGCCGCCGGAGGAGTCGCCCTAGCCTGGCCGGTCCCTCAGCGATCGAGCTCGACCAGCTGGTAGGTGGTCGCCAGGTAACCATCAACCCGGATCTTCACGAAGATGAAATCACCGGGGATGCACCACAGCTGCTCCAGTGGATGCTCCTCCGGCAGGCTGCCGTCGAGGTGGAACTGGTAATGGTGGGTCTCGAACCGGCCGGCCGGCACCTCGACCGTCTCCGGCCCGAGGAACTCGATGCCGAAACGGATCGGGTACAGCACGGGCCCCGAGCCGCCATCGTGCTCGGGGGAACTCAGTGCGGAATCGAAATACTGCACCTTCGGTCCACCGTGAACATAGCGAGCCAGGTGCCAGATGTCGCAGGAGAGCGGGTGTGGACCGAAACTCGGGAAGCCCCCGAACCGGTCGACGCGCTGGCGGAAATGCCCGATCTGGCGGTTGTCGCAATCGAGGCTGCCACCGTTCCCGTCGAACTGGAAGCGCCCGGAACCGAGGACGACGCCGTCCTTGATCAGCCGCACATAGGCATCCATCGGCCGGAAATCCCGATCCACGCTGTACACGATGTCCTTCGACAGGTTGCGGTCGAAGATCTCGCAGGTGGCGTGCAGCGTGCGGCTGCCGTCTGGCGCCACCGAAACCGAGAAACGCTCCAGGCCGCGCAGCCCCTGCGTGTCGCCGATCGCCTCGATCACGCCCGCGTAGTGCCGGCGTCGTGACTCCATCACTTCACCTCCGGGTCAGCGAAGAACTCCAATACCCGCGCCCTGATCTCCTGATGCTCGAAGCCACTGATGTGCGGCCCTGAATACGACACCAGGGCCTTGGGTTCCCGCGCCGCCCGGAACAGTGCCTCGGCATGGTGATAGCCGACGATCTGGTCGTCCCGGCTGTGGAGCAGCAGCAACGGCACCGGACTGATGTTTCCGACCTGGTCCAGCAGGTCATGGCCGTCCGGCATGCTCCAGCCGGCAAACCATTGCAATGGCCAGGTAAGCCAGCTGCGACTGGCGACTTCGCGCGCGATCCAACGGTACCGCGCGAAGCCGGAATCGAGCACGATGCCCGCAAAGTGCGAACGAACCGCCGGGTCGGCGCCGACGAGGTAGCCGCCGAGCGACGCGCCAAGGCTCTGCCCCAGCAGGAACAGG
>CAZMVP010000221.1:0-3335 GCA_964569355.1 uncultured Chromatiaceae bacterium
TTCCTGAGCGAGGAGGAATGCGCGACGGTCGAACGGCTGAAGCCGATCTTCTTCAAGGCGTTCCGCGACCACTCGGGAAACCTCGAGGGCGTGCCGGAGTCGATCGTCGATTCGCTCATCCGGAATTTCACGATCACCGGCACGCCGGATGAACTCGAGCGCCGGATGCCCGAGCTTGAGGCCTTCGCCAAGGCCGGCGTGACCGAGCTCAACTTCCGCCTGCACGACGACCCGGCCTATGCCATCCGGCTGATCGGCGAGCGCGTGGTCCCGGTCGTTGGTACGGGTGGGGCCACTGGCTGAGATGGCCGGCTGAGCAGGCTGCCGTGAGCGAGCTGGACCCCCTCGATCTCTTCGACGTCCGCTCGCTGCTCAGCGACGAGGAAACCATGGTCCGGGATACCGTGGCCCGGTTCGTCGATGATGCCGTCATCCCCGTCATCCGCGGGTGCTTCGAGCAACAGCGCTTTCCGCGCGAGCTGGTGCCGGAACTGGCGCGGCTCGGGCTCCTCGGCAGCACCATCGACGGCTACGGCTGCGCCAATCTCGGTGCGGTGGCCTACGGCCTGATCTGCCAGGAGCTGGAACGCGGTGACAGCGCGTTGCGAAGTTTCGTGTCGGTGCAGAGCAGTCTCGTGATGCATCCGATCCTGGCCTTCGGCTCCGACGAACAGAAACAGCGCTGGTTGCCGGCCATGGCCCGGGGTGAGGCCATCGGCTGCTTCGGCCTGACCGAGGCCCACGGCGGTTCCGACCCCGGCAACATGAAGACCCATGCCCGCCGCGATGGCGGCGACTGGGTCCTCAACGGCTCGAAGATGTGGATCACCAACGGCACGATCGCCGATGTGGCCGTGGTCTGGGCGAAGACGCCCGAGGGCGTCCGCGGCTTCCTGGTCGAGAAGGGCATGCGGGGTTTCGAGGCACCGGAAATCCACGACAAGATGTCATTGCGTGCGTCGGTGACCTCGGCGCTCTTCTTCGATGAGGTCCGGGTCCCCGACGCCAATGTCCTGCCGGGCGCGAACTCCCTGCGCGGACCGTTGAGCTGCCTCGACCAGGCACGATACGGCATCTGCTGGGGGCCGATCGGCGCCGCGCAGGATTGCCTGGCGACGCTCATTGCCTACACGAAGACCAGGACCCTGTTCGATCGCCCGCTGGCCGGCACGCAGCTCATCCAGGCCCGCCTCGCCGACATGGCGCGGCAGATCACGACCGCGCAGTTGCTGGCCCTGCAGCTTGGCCGGCTGAAGGAGACCGGCAGGCTGGAGCCTGCCCGGATCTCGCTCGCGAAATGGAACAACGTCCGCATGGCGCTCGACATCGCGCGGGATTGCCGTGACATGCTGGGCGGCAGCGGCATCAGCGTGGAATTCTCCCCGATCCGCCACATGCTCAACCTCGAGAGCGTGATCACCTACGAAGGCACGGAGACGGTGCATCAGCTCGTGGTCGGCAAGGAGCTGACCGGCCTGTCCGCATTCTGAAGCCAGCCGTCGCGATCCGCGGGTTGAGGACCACCGATTCCCGGGCCATCATACGGCCAGCGGCAAATCAAACGGAGCGTGGCTGCCTTGAACCAATCCGATGTGAACAGATCCGGCGCCGACGCGCCGGAGACGGCACCGATACCCGCCGAGATCCGGCTGGATCGCAGCCACACGCAACTCACCGTCATCTACGACGATGGCCGGAAGTTCGTGATGAGCAGCGAATACCTGCGCGTGCATTCACCATCGGCGGAGGTGCGCGGCCACGGCGGGTCCGGCACGCTGCAGCTCGACAAGCAGGATGTGACGATCACGAGGATCATGCCGGTGGGCAGCTATGCGGTGCGGCTCGTGTTCAGCGACGGCCATAACACCGGGCTGTACACGTGGAAAGTCCTGCACGAACTCGGCAGCCAGCAGGCCACGCTCTGGCAGCAGTACCTGGACCAGGTCGCGGCGCTGAAGCGCCGCTGACCCTCACTCGCCCTCGATCGTGATCTTCGGGAACAGCGGCGTCTGGTCGCGGGCCATCGTGGACAGCCGCGCAGCCATGCGGCGCGCGATCTCGCGGTAGCTCCGCGCGATGGCGCTGTCCGGCTCGGCCACGACCGTCGGCCGGCCACCGTCGGTCTCGACCCGGATCCGCAGGTCGAGCGGCAGCGAACCCAGCAGCGGCACGTGGTACTGGTCGGCGATGCGGCTGCCGCCGCCTTCGCCGAAGATCCGTTCTTCATGGCCGCAGTTCGAGCAGATGTGCGTGCTCATGTTCTCGACGATGCCGAGGATGCTGACGCCGACCTTTTCGAACATCTTCAGTCCCTTGCGCGCATCGAGGAGTGCTATGTCCTGCGGCGTCGTGACGATCACGGCGCCGCTGACCGGGACGCGCTGGGCGAGCGTGAGCTGGATGTCGCCGGTGCCGGGGGGCATGTCGACGATCAGGTAGTCGAGGTCCTTCCACAAGGTGGATTCCATCAGCTGCGTCAGGGCCTGGGTGACCATCGGCCCGCGCCACACCATTGCATCGTCCTCCTTCGTCATGAGGCCGATGGACATGCACTGCAGGCCATGCGCCTCGAGCGGCGCGAAGGTCCGGCGATCGGTCGAGGTGGGCCGCTTGCCGGTCAGGCCGAGCATGAGCGGCTGGCTGGGACCGTAGATGTCGGCATCGAGGATCCCGGCCCGCGCGCCCTCGGCCACGAGGGCCAGCGCCAGGTTGACGGCCGTCGTGGACTTGCCCACGCCACCCTTGCCGGAGGCCACGGCGATGATGTTCTTCACCGACTTCATCGGCTTGAGGTTCTTCTGCACGGCATGTGACGCGATCTTCGTGGTGATCGCGATGGTTGCTGCCGTGATGCCGGGGACAGCCAGCAGGCATTGCGTGAGCCCGGCGCGCAGCGCATCGTGATGGCCCAGTGCGGGAAAGCCGAGCTCCACCTCGACATTCGCCCGCGTGCCTTCGACCGTCAGGCTCCGGATGGCCTTCGCGCTGACGAGATCCGTGGCGAGGCAGGGATCCTGCCAGGTGGCCAGGGCTTGCTGCAGTTGCTGGGTGGTGACTTCCGACATGCTCGACTCCGACTCGACTCAAATACCGTACCAGTGTGGCAGCACCCACGAATAAATCACAATCATCATGAGCGTCAGCGGCAGGCCAACCCGCAGGAAGTCGGAGAACTTGTAACCTGCCGCGCTCATGACGATCAGGTTGGTCTGGTAACCGATCGGCGTGGCGAAGCTCAGGTTGGCGCCGAACAGCACGGCGAGCGCGAAGGGTTCTGGTGGTACGCCGAGCTGCCGCGCCAGCGCCACGGCAATCGGCGTGCCGATGACCGCGGC
>CAZMVP010000222.1:0-3329 GCA_964569355.1 uncultured Chromatiaceae bacterium
TGAAACCCGGGCAGGCCAGCGCCTATGCGACGTTGGCACTGGGATCGGCGCTGGCACTGTTCCTGTACCCGCATGCGATGACGGGCATCTTCAGCGCCAGCAGCCGGCGCACCATCAAGCGCAATGCCGCCCTGTTGCCTGCCTATTCCCTGGTGCTGGCGTTGATCGCGCTGCTGGGCTTCATGGCGCTGGCCTCCGGGGTTGCCGATGATCCGGCTTATGCGGACGGGTTCCGGCGTTACGGTGCGAACTATGCGGTGCCGGCGGTGTTCCTGCATTTCTTCCCGCCGTGGTTCGTCGGCGTGGCGATGGCGGCGATCGCGATCGGTGCGCTGGTGCCGGCCGCGATCATGTCCATCGCAGCCGCGAACCTCTATACCCGCAACATCCATCGCGAGTACCTGCGGCCGGGCTGCAGCGCGGCCGAGGAGGCCCAGGTCGCCAAACTCGTGTCGCTGGTGGTCAAGTTCGGTGCGCTGGCCTTCGTGCTGTTCCTGCCGCAGAAGTTCGCGATCAACCTGCAGCTGCTCGGTGGCGTGTGGATCATCCAGACGCTGCCGGCGATCATCATCGGGCTGTACACCACGCGGCTGCATCCATGGGCGCTGGTGGCCGGCTGGGCAACCGGCATGGTGGCCGGCAGCTGGATGGCCGCCAGCCAGGGCTTCAGCTCCATCTATCCGCTGGCCATCGGCGGCACGACCATTCCCGGTTATGCCGCGCTGTACGCGCTGGTATTGAATCTCGTGGTGACGGTGGTGTTGTCCGTGCTGGCGCCACGACTGGGCTGGCGGCCGGGTGTCGATGCCACGGATGCTGCCGTCTACGATCATGACGACTACGCGGGAGACAGGGGGCCTGCCTGACCGCGTGCCAGGCATGGGTCAAGGTGCCCGCCAGGGCGCGCAAGCCGCTGGGATTCGTGCCGGCTCATCACGATGATGCGTTCGGCACCCATTTCCCGGGCGGCAATCACGGCACACAAGCCCACGGCGCCGTCGCCGACGATCACGGCCGTGTGGCCTGGGCGTCCGTTGGCCGCCTCCGCGCCGAAATGTAGCCACGTGGTACAGCGGTCGCAAGGTGGAGCTGCGATGCGGAGCCGCAGTGCCTACACGCGCTGCCAGCCCGCCAGCACGTCACCGAACAGCCGGTCGACCTCGGCAAAGGCCTCCGGGGCCTGCGCGGCCAGCAGCTCGCGATTGGTCCTGGGAAACTCCGCCTTGCCGCCTTCGCCAGGCAGCTGGCGGGTGGCATCAATGACGATCTTGCTGGTGCTGGCGTACTCGATCTGGCTGGGGTCGGTCATCAGGCCGAAGCTCTTCTCGATGATCGCGCTGGCCGGATAGGGCTGCCAGCGGGAGCCGATGGCGAACATGACCTCGGTGCGATCGAGGATGTTCACGTCCTTGTCGACCACGATCACGACCTTGGCGATCGGATTGCGCTTCGCGATGGCAAGGCCGCCCTTCAGGCCCTGACCGGGCCCGGTCTTGTCGATGCTCATTACGACGATGCCCATCGTGTCCTGCGGGTTGGTGTATTCCACGAACTGCGGCACCAGCTCCTTGAGCGTCGTGCTGTACATCGCATCCATCGGTGCCGTGACCATGCCCCGCTGCATGCCGCTCATCGCGTTCATGATCCACGGATCCCGGCGATGCGTGAGGGTGTCGATGGTCATCACGAAGTTCTTCGGCTTCTTCGGGCCGAGGTAGCCGAACATCTCGCCGAACGGCCCCTCCGGCTCCATCGTGGACTCATCGAGGTGGATCGTGCCCTCGATCACCATTTCGGCATGGGCCGGCACCCGGATATCGGTGTTCTCCGATTTCACGACCTCGATCGCCTTGCCGCGCATGCCGCCGGCAATCGCGAGTTCGTCGGCTCGCTCCGGCGTCGGGCCGAAGCCGCGTGGCGCAATCCGGGTGCCGCTAAGCATCCAGACCACGGGATCCTGGCCGAGCACGATGGAATATTTCATCGTCTTCTCGCCGCGCGCCCGCGCCGCCATCAGCATCCTGTAACCGGTCTGGTTCGGTTCCGGGTTGATGCCGAGCTTGCGCGGCCCCTTGATCTGGCAGCGGTAGGTGCCGAAGTTCGGGCCGATCTCGGGATCCACCATGAAGTGCGAGCCGCTGTTGATGTAGCGTCCGCCGTCGGCCGGGTTGGTCTGCAGGAAGGCAAAGCGGGTGATGTCGATCTCGTCGCCGTTCAGCACCACTTCCTTGACCGGCGCCTGGTCGCGCGGGATCTCGACCGGCGGGATCTCGGGGAAGCGGCCGCCGTTCCGGTCCAGCATGTCGTGCATGTGGCTGCGTGCCGTGCGATAGGTGGCGTAGTGGTCGCCGGGAGCAATCGGGAGTCCCCAGATGATCGCATCCGTGTTCCAGTGGCCCTGGGTGTTGATGATCACCGGACCTTTCACCCATTGGCCATCGATCTTGACCTCCTCGAAGAGCATCGCCGGCGTGGCGTACATCGAGAACCGCTCGGTGGCTCGGAAGAACAGGGCAGGGATCTGGTACCGGTCCTGGTCGATGCGCTTGAAGCGCAGCAGCAGACCGTGTGCCTCCAGCGCCGCGGTCCAGTCGCGGAGCGAGTCAAAGGGTGGCTGGGGGAGATGCTTCATGCGTGCCCGCTCAACCCTGTGCCGTGAATGAATCATGGTACGTGACAGTCCCGGCAGGCAAGGAGCCACCGAAGGCCAGTGCCTGGAAGTACTCTGGAGGGACGCCGGGGAAGGTGAGCGAGTGGATCGCGCGGAAGCCGAAGCGCGCGTAGTAGCCGGGGTCGCCGAGGACCACGCAACCGGCGGCGCCAAGGTGGCGGAGATCCTTGAGTGCCTGTTCCACGAGCTGCCTGCCGAAACCGCGTCCCTGAAACGCCGGCAGCACGGATACCGGCCCCAATCCATACCAGCGGGCGCTTCCATCCGAGATGGTCACCGGCGAGATGGCGACATGCCCGATGAGACTGCCCTCGTACTCTGCCACCAATGAAACTGACAGCTGGCCGGCGTCACGCAGCGCGCCAACAATGAACTGCTCCGTATGGCTCGTGTGCGGCGCGCTCCTGAAGGCAGTCTCGATGACGGCGTGGATGGCAGGGATGTCAGACGGAGACTCCTTGCGTATGCGGATGGCCACCGACGGCTCCTTTACTGGACTACTTCGATGCAAATGGTCGCCCATCGACTGGGGCCATGCCCGTGGTCATCGGTTCCGTTCACTGATCCGCCCCACCTGGCAATCAGGCGCGACACAGTATTTCGCCGTGCACGATGGACATCCATCCGTCCCTGGCCGAGGCCCAGTCGCGCCATGCCT
>CAZMVP010000223.1:0-3312 GCA_964569355.1 uncultured Chromatiaceae bacterium
TCTTGCGGAACAGGGCGAGGTCGGCGAAGTTGACGACACCGGAATTATCCAGGTCCGCGTCACAAGCATTGCCGTAACCATCACCATCGGTATCACGTTGGTCCGCATTGGCGCGGCCCAGGCAATTGTCCACCCCGTCATCAATGTCGTCGCCGTCGGCGTCGGTGATGACGTGCACGGTGACGGTGGCGATGCCCAGCCGGGTGCCATCGTCGATGAAGTACTTGAAGACATCGTCGCCCAGGAACCCGGGGATTGGCGTATAGGTCACGGTGGGTCCATTGACCGTAGCACTGCCGTTCACCGGATTCTGGTACAGCCCGACCTGAGTCGGATAGCCGAAGCCAAGATCGTTCTGTGCGACGTTGATCGAGACCGGAGTCCCCATTCCGGTAATCGCCTGGTCGTCCTGCGCTTTGAACGGCAGGACGTTCAATGTGACGGTAGCTTCGTCGGTGCGGGTACCGTCGGTGATCGCGTAGGTCAGGCTGTCCGCATAGCTACCGGCCGCTGCGAAGTACCCGATCTGCACGTTCGAGAGGGAGCCCGGGGAGTTGTATACATAGGCCGATCCCCGTGTCGGACCATTGACGATCGAGATCGTTACCGGTTCCTGGAAGCCGGTGTCGTTGAGGGCGACGGGCAGGTACACGGACTGGCTGCTGAGGATGACGGGGTAGTCGTCGTTCCGCGCCACAAAGGGGTGCACGGTGACGGTGACACCGGCCGTGGCACTGTTGATGCCGTTGCTGACCTCGTACCCCAGGCTGTCGCTGCCGCTGAATCCGGCGGCAGGCGTGTAGACCACGCGTACCCCGGCTGCGTTGCCGGGCGAACCCGTAACCACCGCCGTTCCGTTGTGCGGATTTTGCGTGATCGTGACGGTGACCGCATCGCTGAATCCGGCGTCATTCTTCAGGACATTGATTGACACCGCCTCGCCGAGGTTGGTTTCCGCCGCATCGGCAATCGCCTGTGGAACGCGGACATCGACCGAGACCGTGGCACTACCGGACAGCGCGCCGTCACCGGCCGTGTACTCGAAGGTGTCCATGCCCTGGAAACCGGCGGCCGGTGTGTAGATGATCCGCACCGTGTCGGGATCGCCCGGGGAGCCGGAGACCACGGCCGTGCCGTGCTGCGGGCCTGTCGCTATGCCAACCGTCACCGGGGTGACGAACCCGTCGTCGTTCTGCAATACGTCGATGTCAACCGGAGTCGAGAGGTACGCCACCACCGAGTCGTCGTAGGCGCCCTTCGGTCCGAGGCGGATCGAGGTCAGGTTGCCGGTGGTCGTCGACGCGATATAGAGGGAGTGGTGCGCCAGGGCGAGCGAACCGGCCGCAGGGTAGTTCCAGTCGCTGGTTCGTGTTGCCAGGTTGACGGCATAGGTCTTGTTGCCGCCGCTGACGATGACATGCGAGTCCGTGACGATCATTGGCCCGGCAAGTGTGTCGCCGGGAGCGATCCATGACCAAAGCAGGGCGCCGTCAGCCTCGGCCCTTGCGCTCAGCATGCCGCCGTCGATGGCGTAGATGACCCCTTTCGCGAGCGAGGGTTGGCCCGCAAAGCTGCCCGACTGCGCCCACGAAACCGTGTGATTGGCCAGGTTGAGGCGGATCAATTGGCTGCCGGCAATGACGATCGCGTCATCGGAGCCGCCGAGCACGGGGACGGCCGGGCCGGATGCGCTGGGGCCCGTGATCGAAAACGCCGTTGTCCCGGTTTCCCGATCCACTGCGGTCAGGGTGCCGTTGAGGTACGCGTAGGCATTATCGGCATCCACCGCCGGTGTCCATCGGTCCACCTGGGCCAGCGGCTTGAACCACCGCCGTGCGCCGGAGATGGCGTCGAAGGCGTACATGCCACCGTAGCCGCCCCCATTGATGTAGACGGTGTCATCCAGGATGGTCGGGGCGAGATAGTTCTCCCACTGGGCGTCATGGTGCGACTTGAAGGCGACGCTCCCCGTGGTGGCATCGTAGGCCCGCAGCCAGGTGTCGGCACCGGAATTGCCGGTCTGGATGTAGACCCGGCCATCGCCATAGGCCGGTGGATTCACGGAGTAGAAGTTGGAATACGGCACATTCCACAGGAGCGTGCCAGATTGCGTGTCGTAGGCGTACAGGCCGGTATTGCCGAAGTAGCTTGGAGCACTCACGAAAACCTTGCCGTTGCCGACCGCCACGGGATTGAGCGCCAGGCCGTTGGCTGCGAGGATCTGCCAGCGGAGCGCGAAAAAGTTGGTATTGAGCGTTCCCGGCACGTACCCCGTATGCGCCGGATTTGCCTGGTAACCCGGCCAGTCCGCCGCAAAGACGCTGGAGGGCTCGGCCGTGCCGACCGTCACGGTTACTGCCGCGGCATCGGCCTGGACGCCATCGCTGGCCGAATATTCGAAAGTATCAGTGCCCTGGAAGCCGGCGGCCGGCGTGTAGGTCAGCAGGATGCCGGCGGCAGGCCCGGGCGATCCCGTGATGACCACGGACCCGTTTGCCGGTGGGGTGACGATGGTGACCGTCACCGGATCAGCGAACCCGCCATCGTTGCCCATGACATTGATGTCGACCGGCCTGCCCTCGATGGTCGATGCAGCATCCGGATTCGCCCCGCTGGCGGGAGCGGTCGTGTACTCGAACGTCATGTAACTGACGTTGGCGCAGGTCTGGCACAGTCCGTTGGACAGGATCAGCGTGCCGCCATCGGTTTTATCGTCCCGGACGATTGTCCAGAGCGGGAAGGCTCCTTCGGTGGCGTCGCAACCGGCGCCCCCGGCACCCGTGGTCAGGCCGCGCGTGGTCCCGGTCGAGGCGTCATCGCCGCCGAGTGCGCGTTGGACGCACTGGGCGTCACCGCCGACATTGAATGTGATCGAGCTGTCATTGATGAAATTGGCACCCAGGCTGTAGTTGCCGCAGGCGTTGGACCCGACGGATGCCACGAAGGTGCCTTCCACGCACTCGTAGCTCGTGGCCGTGGTGGTTTGGGTCGCCGTGTTGATGACGAGGTCCACGACCCGATCGGCCAGGATGCTCGATCCGGCTGGATTGCTGTTGAGGAAGATTGCCGGCTCGTACGTGCCGGTGCCGGTCAGTACGCCGGTGGTCGGGTTCCAGTCCCAGGTGGCGGTGGATCCGGTGATGCCATTGGCCTGTACCCAGGCATTGGCCGGATTGATGCAGGGGACCAGGTAGGTCGGGCCCGGGCAGGTCTTCCACGCCGCCGTGCTGAGGAGGTTGGCGGCACTCCGAAGGTTCTGCGCGACCAGCACCACTTCGCGTGCGAGCGCGGTTGATGACACGACGGAAAGCG
>CAZMVP010000224.1:0-3283 GCA_964569355.1 uncultured Chromatiaceae bacterium
CCCACGCCGGGCGGGCCGACGAAGCACAGGATCGGTGACCGGCCCTCGGGGTTCAACTTCCGCACGGCCAGGTATTCCAGGATCCGCTTCTTGACCTTGTCGAGGCCGAAGTGGTCGGCCTCCAGCACCTCGCGCGCCTTGGCGATATCGATGCTCTCGGGGTCGAGCTTGGCCCACGGCAGCGTGACCAGCCAGTCGAGGTAGGTACGGATCATCGAATACTCGCCGGACGCATCCGGCATCTGCGCAAGGCGCTTCAGCTCCTTGCGGGCCTGGGTCAGCGCTTCCTCGGGCATGCCGGCCTTCTCGATGGCTTCACGCAGCTCATCGAGTTCGGCCACATCCTCCGTGTCGCCCAGCTCCTTCTGGATCGTCCGCAACTGCTCGCGCAGGTAGAACTCGCGCTGGCGGTCGCCGAGCTTTTCCTTGGTCTGCTCATCCACGTGGCGCGAGAGCTTGAGCACTTCCACCTGGTGCGACAGCAGGTCCAGAACGCGATCGAGGCGCTGCTGGACATCGAACATCTCCAGCACTTCCTGCTTTTGCTCGGCCTTGATGTCGAGGAATCCGGCCACGAGGTCGGCGAGCTGCCCGGGGTCGTCGATCTGCTGGATCACCCCGGCCAGTTCCGGCATGGACTGCGGCAGCAGCGCGATGCCTTCCAGCGCGCGCTCCTTGAGGATCAACGCGCGGGCCTCGAGCGCTGCGGCGTCGCTGGCCGGCTCATGGATCAGGTCGAAGCGGGCGGCCATGAACGGCAGGCCGGACAGGTAGTCGAGCACGCGAAAGCGCTGCTCGCCCTGGCAGACCACATGCTGCGTGCCGTCGCGCGCGGTGAAATAGCGCACGATGCGTGCAATGGTGCCGACCGGGTGCAGGTCGTCGCTGGTCGGGTCGTCCACCGACGGGTCGCGCTGCATCACAAGGCCAATCCGGCGCCCGCTGCGGGCGGCCTCCTCGGCAGCCGCAATGGACACGCGCCGCCCGATCGTCAGCGGAATCACGGCGCCGGGAAACACCACGGTATTGCGCACCGGCAGCAGGATCAGCACATCCTCGGGGATCTGGGTCTCGGGGGACGTCGTGGTCTGTTTCGCGTTCTCGCTCATGCTCACCTTCACCCTCCGGGCAAATCCCGGGTACAGCTCAGGTCATGACATGAGGTCGTGGCGCGGAAATTCAATGACGCATGGGCACCGGACGGCGCCCGGACTTCAGGCCCGCAGGCGCCGCACCGGCCCCGTGATCGCGGTGCGTTCCATCTCCAGTTCCTGGATCCGGCCCTTCAAGGCACCGACCTCGGCGATCGTTGCGGTGAGCTCGGTATGGAGGTGGGTCTTCTGGCGGATCTCGGCCTTGAGCGCATTCTTGGCCTGCGCGTACTGGCGCAGGTAAGCTGCCACCTGGTCTTCCAGCGTGCCGATGTAGGCGAGGGCCTTTTCCAGTTCGGCGCGGCGTGCCTTGACCTGGGCCTCGGCTGCCTGGCAGGCGCGGGCACTGCGCGCCGCCGCTTCCTTGAGCTCGATGATTTCCAGTTCGCGGCGGCCTTCCGCTTCCGGATCTGGCAGCGGGCGGCGGCTGGTCGTCAGCCAGGCCACCAGCGCCCCGCCTAGCAATGAGGCAACGCTGGCCGCTACCAGGACAATCATCAGGTCATTTGACATAAGGGGACACCGTGCGGCCTCGACATAACGTAGGCTCCGCACCCGGGCACTTCTGTGGGCCGGCTCGCAAATTCGAGGAAAACATGTCTGATCTGGTCGTTGAGGCCCGGGGCCTGACCAAGCATTTCGGCGCGATCGAGGCGGTGCGCGGCATCGACCTCGATGTGCCGCGGGGCGGCTGCTTCGGCTTCCTGGGCCCCAACGGGGCCGGCAAGACCACTACCTTGCGCATGATCCTCGGGCAGGCGCCGCTCACGGCCGGCACGCTCAAGGTGCTGGGCCTGCCGGTGCCGGCCGCGATCCGCGAGATCCGCTCGCGCATCGGCGTGGTGCCGCAGGCCGACAACCAGGATCCGGACTTCACGGTCGTCGAGAACCTGCGGATGTATGCCCGGTATTTCGGATTGCGACCGGCGCAGGTGGCCGACCGCATCGAGGAGCTGCTGCATTACCTGGAGCTGTCGGATCGGCGCAATGCGCGGACGCGGGAGCTCTCCGGCGGCATGCAGCGCCGGCTGTCGATTGCCCGCGCCCTGATCAACGACCCGGAACTGATCATGCTGGACGAACCGACCACCGGGCTCGACCCGCAGGTGCGGCACCTGATCTGGACGCGGCTCCGGCAGCTCAAGTCATCGGGCAAGACCCTGCTGCTCACCACGCACTACATGGACGAGGCCGAACGGCTCTGCGACCAGCTCGTCGTGATCGACCACGGGCGCATCATCACCCAGGGCTCGCCAGCCAGCCTGATCCGCGAGCACATCGAACCCCACGTGATCGAGCTGCAGGGCAATGCACCGCTGGTCAGGTCGCTCGCGGCGGACATGCCGGGGCTCCGCCTCGTCACGGTGGGCGAGACGCACTACGGCTATGCCCGCGAGCTCAAGCCCGTGCTGGAGCGGCTGGAAAACACCCCCGGCATCAAGTACAGCCACCGCGGCGCGAACCTCGAGGATGTGTTCCTCAACCTCACCGGCAACGACCTCAGGGAATAGGGAGACACGCGTGACAACCGCCCAACTCATCCTGCCGCGGCCCCGTGCCTCCGCCTTCACGATCCTGCTGCGCAACGCACTCGTCTGGCGGAAGTTGCTCGGCCCCAGCCTGACCTTCTCGTTCGGCGAGCCGGTGATCTACCTGCTGGGCCTGGGCTTCGGCCTTGGCCAGTTCATCGGTGAAGTGGAGGGCATCACCTACTTCACGTTCCTGGCGTCCGGATTGCTCGCGGCGTCGGCCATGAACGTGGCCTCGTTCGAAGGCATGTTTTCGGTGTTCACGCGCATGACCCACCAGCGGACCTACGAGTCGATCCTCGCGACCCCGCTGCAGGTTGACGACATCGTTGCCGGCGAAACCCTGTGGTGCGCCTCGAAGTCGGTGCTGAACACGCTGCCGATCCTCGTCGTCGCCACCGTGCTGGGTGCCATCCACCACTGGACCGCGCTGGCCGCCATCCCGGTGTTCTTCCTCGTCGGCCTGTGCTTCGCGGGACCTGCAATCGTCGCCGCGGCCTTCGCGCCGAGTTACGATTTCTTCAACTACTACACGACGATGCTGATCACGCCGATGTTCATCTTCAGTGGTGTGTTCTATCCCGTCGCGACGCTGCCGGCCGC
>CAZMVP010000225.1:0-3251 GCA_964569355.1 uncultured Chromatiaceae bacterium
TCCTGGGAATACACGTTCTCGCCGCCGGTGATGATCATGTCCTTGATCCGGTCGACGATGTAGAGGAATCCGTCCTCGTCGAAATAACCGGCATCCCCGGTGTGCAGCCAGCCGCCGCGACGCACTTCCGCGGTCTGCTCCGGCAGGTTCCAGTAGCCCGGGGAGACCGCGAGGCCGCGCACGCAGATCTCGCCGACCTCGCCTGCAGGCAGTGGCCGATCGTCCTCGTCGAAGATGCCCACTTCCGTCCCCGCGATCGGCTGGCCCGCGGACCGGAGCCGGCCCCCGCCGTCGTGGCCCGGCACGTGGTCCTCGGGTTTCAGGATCGAGATCGTGGGCCCACCCTCGGTCTGGCCGTAGACCTGGTAGAGCCGCACGCCCGGCAGGACTTCCAGCATCCGCCGCAACAGGGTTTCGGTAATCGGCGATCCGCCGTAGGAGATGCGGCTGAGGCTCGAGAGGTCGAATTTCGCGATATCCGGGTGCGACACCATCGCGTTCATCATGGTCGGCACCAGCGCCATCTTCGTCACCTTCTCGTCGGCAACCGTCTGCAGCAGGGTCCTCACGTCAAAGCGCGGCATCAGGCAGACCCCGGCCGCGAGCACTGCGGCCGCGATCGAATTCAGCCCGCCGACCAGGTGGAACATCGGCGCCACGATATGCAGCACGTCATTGCGGCCGACACCGACCTCCAGCGCCCACTGCAGGCTGTTGATGATGGCGCCCTCGTGGGTGAGCATCACGCCTTTCGAGCGCCCGGTCGTGCCGCCGGTGTAATAGAGTGCGAACAGGTCACTGCCGCCGCGGCCAGCATCATCGACCGGCATGGCATCGCCGACCAGGGAGTCAAGCCCGGCGTGACCACCAGGCGCCTTGTTTTCCTCCAGGTACACGATCGTCCCGACGCGGGCCTGCTCCGCCACCTTCGCCGCCGTATCGGCGAACCCGTTGCCCACCAGCAGGAAGCGGCTGCCGGAGTCATCCAGGCAGTGCACCATCTCCTCGAGGCCGAGGCGCGTGTTGAGCGGCACGGCGACCCCGCCGGCCCACGGAATGGCGAAGATCAGCTGGAAGTAGGCATCGCAGTTGCCCGCGAGGATCGCCACGCGATCGCCGGGCTCGAGCCCGAGATTCCGCAGCACCGCGGCGATTCTCCGCACCCGGTCCTCGGTCAGGCCCCAGGTGATCCGCCGTCCCTGGTAGCGGCTCGCGATGCCGTCGCGGCTGATCAGCGTGGCGCGCCGCAGGACCTGGGGAATGGAGTAGGAGTTGAGCAATGTGCTGCCCTCAACCGGTGGTGGACAGTGGCCAGACTTTCCTTTACAGTCGCTGGAAAGTCAATATAATTGACATCTTTCGTCGGGGGGTCGGCGTCGATGATTGCCTTCCTGCAGGGCACCCTGGGGCCATATTACCTCTACATCAAGTTCATCCACCTCATTGCGGTAACGTTGTGGTTGTGGAGCACGGCCGTCGGCTACGCCTACTACCTCGTGCCGGTATTCAAGGCCTGGCGGCGCAATCCGGGCGATACGGAAGTGATTGCCTTGCGTGACTGGGTCATGGAGCGGTTCGACCATGGCGTCATCTATGAACACCTGGCCTTTCCCATCGTGCTGATCTCGGGCCCGCTGCTGTGGATGGTCGGGGGATGGAGCCCGGCCTCCGGCTGGTTCCTGCTGAAACTGCTCATCGTCTTCAGCCTGTTCGTGCCGATCGAGATCGCCGACTACTACCTGTCGCACTTCGGCGGCAACAAGGCCCGCCTGCGCGCCACCGGCGATCCCGAGCGTTACGAGCGCGGCATACACCGGCACTGGTGGTTCCTGCTGATCACGAGCGGGCCGATCATCGTGTTCGGCGTGCTGGTGCTGTACCTGGCGACGGTCAAGCCGTTCTGAGGGCATCCGGATACCACAACCAGTGCAACAACCTTGATGCGTACCGTGTTGAAATGACTACAGAGTTTTCCGGAAGCCCGCAACGTTACCTGCGCATTGCCGTCGGCGGGACGGTGGGCCTCTTCCTGTGGATATACGGGGTCTTCGCCGGTGTACAGTATTTTGCCTACGGGCAGGCCTGGCCGCTGGGGTGGAAGCCGCTGGTCGTCGTGGTGGCGGCCGGGGTCTGGTTTGCGCGTTTCTACTATCATTCGATGATGCGCCTCGACGCACGGTACGGCAGCGGCCGTGGCTGGCTTCTCGTCGAACGTACCGTCAAGTTGCCGGAATTGCGCGCCCCGGGCGCGGAACGGAGATCCTGAAAATGAGTGAAGCATTCATATTCGATCATGTGCGCACGCCCCGCGGACGCGGCAAGCCGGACGGCAAGCTGCACGAGATCCCGTCGATCGAGCTCGCGACACAGGTCCTGCGGGCGGTCCGCGACCGCAATACGCTCGATACCAGCAGGCTCGATGACGTCGTGCTCGGCTGCGTCACGCCGATCGGCGAACAGGGCGCCAACATCGCACGGGTCGCCACGATCAACGCCGGTTATGCCGAAAGCGTGCCCGGCAAGCAGCTGAACCGCTTCTGTGCATCCGGCCTCGAGGCCGTCAACACGGCCGCCGCGCAGGTGATGTCCGGGCAGTCCGATCTCTGCATCGGCGGCGGCGTGGAGGCCCTGTCACGGGTGGCGATGGGCTCGGACGGCGGGGCATGGGCCGCCGATCCGGCCGTGGCGCATCGCACCCGCTACATTCCGCAAGGCATCAGCGCCGATCTCGTGGCCACCCTCTACGGCATCTCGCGGGAGGCAGTGGATGGTTATGCCGTCGAGAGCCAGCGCCGTGCCGCGCATGCCTGGGAGCAGCAGCACTTCAAGGGATCCATCGTGCCGGTGATGGACCAGATCGGCCTGCCGGTCCTCGACCACGACGAGTACATGCGGCCCGGGACGACCACCGCGGACCTGGCTGCGCTCAAGCCCTCGTTCGAGCGCATGGGCGAGGAGTTCGGCTTCGACGCGATCGCCCTGCAGCGCTACCCGGAAGTGGAGCGCATCGAGCATGTGCATCATGCGGGGAATTCCAGTGGCATCGTCGATGGTGCCGCCGCGGTGCTGGTCGGCACCCGCGAGATCGGCAAGGCGCTCGGCCTGCGCCCGCGCGCACGCATCGTCGGCTTTGCCTCGATCGGCACCGAACCGACCATCATGCTGACGGGGCCGGCACCGGCAGCCGAGAAGGTCCTGAAGCGCTGCGGGATGAAGGTGGGGGACATCGATCTCTTCGAGGTCAACGAGGC
>CAZMVP010000226.1:0-3189 GCA_964569355.1 uncultured Chromatiaceae bacterium
CCGTCGAGGTGGGGCTGCGGCCCGTGGGTGATGAAGAACTGGCTGCCATTGGTGCCTGGTCCTGCGTTGGCCATCGAGATCACGCCGCGTTCATGGCGCAGCGGGTTGCCGTCGAATTCATCCTCGAAACGGTAGCCGGGGCCGCCGCGGCCGGAGCCCGTGGGGTCGCCGCCCTGGATCATGAAGTTGCCGATGACCCTGTGGAAGCTCACGCCGTCGTAGAAGCCATCCCGGGCCAGGAAGATGAAGTTGTTGACGGTCTTCGGGGCATGCTGCGGATACAGCTCCAGTTCCACGGCCCCCTTGCTGGTTTCGATCGTCACCTTGTAGTTGCGATCGGTCTCGATGGCCAGGGCAGGCGGGGCGTCATATTGCTTTGCAGTCATCGTCGTTCTCCGGAAATGGCTTCAGGCTGATGGGGATGGGGTCCGCACTCTATACTCCCGGCATGTCCCCTGGCGACCCCGAATTGCCCGCGCCGCCGCTGGTCGAAGTCAGCGACCTCCGGAAATACTTCCCGGTGCGCGGCGGGCTGTGGCGCAGGGTGGTGGCGGAGGTCAAGGCGGTCGACGGCGTCAGCCTTGCCGTGCATGCCGGGCAGACGCTGGGACTGGTGGGGGAGTCGGGTTGCGGCAAATCCACGCTGGGCCGGACGATCCTCAGGCTGCAGGCGCCGACCAGCGGCTCGATCCGCTTTGCCGGCACTGAACTGGGCGGGCTTTCGCGCCGTGGGCTGCTGCCGTGGCGGCGGCGCATGCAGGCCATCTTCCAGGATCCCTACGGGTCGCTCAGCCCGCGGCGGACCGTGGCGGAAACCGTGCGGGAACCGCTGGACGTGCATCGGGTGGGCACGGCGGCGGAACGGCGCCGGCGGGTTCTCGAACTGCTGGATGTCGTCGGCCTGAACCCTTCGGTCGCGAGCCGCTATCCGCACGAATTCTCCGGTGGCCAGCGGCAGCGGGTGGGCATTGCGCGCGCGCTCGCGTTGAATCCCGAGTTCATCGTGGCCGACGAGCCCGTGTCGGCGCTGGATGTCTCGGTGCAGTCGCAGGTGCTGAACCTGATCGCCGGGCTCAAGCGCGATCGCGGCATCGCGTTCCTGTTCATCTCCCATGATCTCGCCGTGGTTCAGCACGTCAGCGACCAGATCGGCGTGATGTACCTGGGCAAGCTTGTCGAGATGGCGCCCGCCCAGGCGCTGTTCGACCGCCCGCTGCACCCGTACACCGAGGCCTTGCTGTCGGCGGTCCCGCAGGTGGATGGCCGGGGCCGATCGCGCATCGTGCTGGGCGGCGACGTGCCCTCGCCGCGGAACCCGCCACCGGGCTGTGCGTTCCACACTCGCTGCCCCAGGGTCATGGATATCTGCCGCGAGGTCGTGCCGGTGTTGCAGGCGCCGGCCGGGGAGCAAACCCCGCGTACCGTCGCCTGCCACCTCTATCGATGACCGCCCGGGCGGGAAGTCCCGGGATCAGGAGCGCCAGAAGGCGGGGGAGAAGAGCACGAGGAGGGTGAACACCTCGAGGCGGCCGAAGAGCATCGCAATGCTGCACACCCACTTCGCCAGCGGATTGACGGTGCTGAAGGTCGACACCACTTCACCGAGGCCGGGGCCGACGTTGTTCATCGAGGTGGCCAATGCCGAAAAGGCCGTCACCTGGTCCAGGCCGCTGCCGATCAGGATCAGCAGCATCACGCCGAACAGGCAGATGTACATCACCGAAAAGCCCCACACCGACTCCACCACCTGCTGGGGCACCACCGAATCGCCCAGCCGGATCGGGATCTCGGCGGCGGGATGTACCAGCCGCTTCACCTCGCGGATGCCCTGGTTGTAGAGCAGCAGCCAGCGCACCACCTTCATGCCGCCGGCGGTCGACCCGGCGCAACCGCCGAAGAAGCCGATCAGGATCAGCATCAGCGGCAGCGCGCCCGGCCACTGGTCGAACGCGGTCGTCGCAAACCCGGTGGTGGTGATGAACGACACCACGTGGAAGGCCGACAGTCGCACGGCTTCGAGCATGGTCGGGTACCGGCCGACCGCGATGAGCGTGACGGCGCAGATCGCGGAAACGATCAGGATGATCAGGCAATAGCCGCGGAACTCCGGGTCGGTCCAGTAACAGCGCAGGCTCCGGCCGCGCCACGCAACGAAGTGCAGCGTGAAGTTCACGCCCGAGACGAACATGAACACCGTGGCCACGGTCTCGATCAACGGGCTGTGGAACCAGGCGAGGCTCGCATCGTGGGTAGAGAAGCCGCCGGTGGCCAGCGTGGCGAAGGCATGACACACGGCATCGAAGAGCGACATGCCGGAGAACCAGAACGCCATGATGCACAGTGCCGACAGGCCCACGTAGACGAGCCACAGGGCCTTCGCCGTCTCGGTGATCCGCGGGGTTAGCTTGCTCTCCTTCATGGGGCCGGGCGTCTCGGCCCGGTAGAGCTGCATGCCGCCGACGCCGAGCATCGGCAATATCGCCACGGCCAGCACGATGATGCCCATGCCGCCTAGCCAGTGGAGCTGTGCCCGGTAATACAGGATGGAGCGCGGCATCGCATCCAGGCCCGTCAGCACGGTGGCGCCGGTGGTGGTCAGGCCCGATACCGCCTCGAAGAACGCATCGGTCATGTTCATCTGCGGGTTGGTGGACAGGAGCAGCGGCAGCGCACTGAACGTGCCGAGGCCCAGCCAGAACACGGCCGCCACGAGGAATCCGTCGCGGACCCTGAGGTCGCGCCGCTCGCGCCAGGCCGGCAGCCAGATCACGAGGCCCGTGACCAGGATGATGCCGAAGGAATCCATGAAGGCCGAGGCCTGGCCATCCTCGAAATGCATCGACACGGCCGCCGGCACCAGCATCGTCATGCTGTAGAGCATCAGCAGCACGCCGAGGATCCGCTGGACGACTCGCAGGTGCATGGTGGTGGCTGCCTGGCCCGCTGGTCAGGCCCGGAACAGGCGCTCGACCTGCTGGAGCTGCCGGCGGTCGGCAACGAACAGGATCAGGTGGTCGCCGTCCTGGATCACGGTGTCGTGGTGTGCCTGCACCACCTCCTCGCCGCGGACGATCGCGCTGATCGTCGCGCCCTTCGGCAGCGGTACGCCCTCCACCGTCCGGCCGACGACCCGCGACTTGCCGCTGCCGCCGCGCGCGATGGCCTCGATGGCCTCGGCGCGACCGCGGC
>CAZMVP010000227.1:0-3168 GCA_964569355.1 uncultured Chromatiaceae bacterium
TCGGCGCCGCCGAAGCTGATGCCGAACGGGTTGTACATGTTGTCGGCCGAGATCACCGTGTTGTCGGACCGGGCGTCGAATGGCAAGGGCGCGATGTCGAAGCCCGAGGTCGTCCGGTTATAGAGGAACTGGACATACATCTCGACGTCATCGCTGACCTTGTGGGTGCC
Source organism: uncultured Chromatiaceae bacterium (assembly GCA_964569355.1). Taxonomy (GTDB): domain Bacteria; phylum Pseudomonadota; class Gammaproteobacteria; order Steroidobacterales; genus SHZI01. Next base: position 171 of record CAZMVP010000227.1, read on the forward strand.
CAGTGCGAACACGCTGGCCCGTTCCTGGGGCGTCATGATCAGGTTCAGCGGCTGGAAGTTGTAGGAGTCGTTGGGCGTGCCGGTGCTGACGTAACAGCGGTAATCGGCGAGCGTCGCACCGGTGGTTCCAGGGAGCCGCGTGATGCTGTTGCAGCCGAACTGGGCCTGGAGGGCATCGTCCGCCGTGCCGGCGCCGTCGAGGTAAAGCCGGCCCCGCGGCGTCCGGCTGGAGCCGGCCTCGAACACCGAGCCATAGAAGTAGATGGCATTCTTCGAGAAGTCACGGTCGCCTGCCGAGATCTCATCCTGCTTGTTGTAGTTGAAACCGACGATCAGGTTGCCGGTGTCGCTCGACGTACCCCAGGAGAGGGAGACCCCCTTGCGCTCACCGTCGTTCTCGCTGGATTTGCCGTAGTCCAGGCTGGCCTCGGCGCCGTCCATCGACTTCTTGGTGATGAAGTTCACCACACCGCCGATCGCGTCCGAGCCGTAGACCGCGCCGGCGCCCTGCTTCAGCACCTCGACGCGTTCGATCATGTTGATGGGGATGGCACCCACGTCGATGGCGTTCCACAACTGACTGACAATGCCGAAGCGATGGCCATCGATCAGGACCAGCGTGCGTTTGGCATCGAGGCCGCGCAATTCGACGGTGGTCGCTCCATCGCCGCCGCCGTTGTTCACGGCCGGATTGGTTGCGGCACCGCTGATCGCGGGCAGTTTCGTCATCAACTCGCCGATGGTCGCCACACCGGTCTGCTGGATGGCTTCCGCGGTGATGATCTGCACCGGGCTCGCCGTTTCCGCATCGACGCGGCGGATGCGCGAACCGGTGACGATGATTTCGTTGAGGGAGGAATCGCCGGTGGTCTGTGCCAGCGCCGGTGCTGTCTGCTGGATGCCGGCGACTGCGCCGGTGAACATCGCGCACTGTGCGGCGCGCTTCGAGACTGTCTTGTTCTTGTTCTCTGTCTGCTTGCGGCCAGACGCTGGCCGACCGCTGCCCTTGATGTCGCTCATGGCGATGGATTCCCCCGTGAATGATCCGTATTCGCGCCACGACATCCGAACCGATGTCCAAGCGCACCCCGTCACGCCCGTGGCCGGATAATAGCCACAGGAAAAACCTCTTTGCAAATTGTCAAGGGGCGGGGTGTCGCGGATCCGCCACAGCCCGGGTCGGGCCGGTGCGGGCGATCAGCCGTGCGAACAGTCGGGATCCCGGCCGTCCAGGCGCTGTTTTACCAGCGTGGAATTGCCTAAAGCCGACACTGACAGCACGCGGCCGTCGGTCGATTCCGGGCCCTGGCAGATCGTGAAATCGCCGCCGGGCGCGCGATTGTCAACCGGACTCACCGCGCGGCCTGCGGGGCTGAAGCCGGCGGCGGTGCGGAAGGCATCGCTCTGGATCCGGAGGCCGGGAATGGCGGGGGAGCTGCCAAGGATGGCTTCCCCCTGGTCGACGACATAGTTGCCGTTGGCGTCCGCAAATCGGATCCAGCCAGCATTCCAGTCAACCGCGGCACAGAGATGGCCATCCGTGCTGGGGCAGACCACCACGGCCATGTTTCGGGTGATGGCTTCGCTGCGGGCCGCATGCAGCGTGCCCACCAGCGCATTGATGCCGTCGGCACGGCGATTGGTGCGGGTCACGCTCTCCATGCTGGGGACCACGAGCGAGAGGCTCACGCCCAGCACACCCAAAGTTGCGAGGACCTCACCCAGGGTGAAGCCCCGTTGCCGGGTAGCCGACCGGCCATGGACGCTTGAACCGCGCCGCACGATGGAAAGCTGCATGGATACCCCGAGTCTGTCGCCAAGTGGGGATCCAGCCTAGATAAAGGGATACACGTCGGCGTTGAAGCGGATCACGTTCCCTGTGGCGCTGTTAATTGTTGTCTTGACGCAACGGCGGTAGGGCGGAATGTAAACCGTCTCCGGGCGGTTCATGTTATTCTGCAACGGCTTTCTGACCGGCAGGGTGTCTTCCCGCCGGCGGCGATTCAATCAACACCATCAAAAACGTACTTAGATTCAAGGGGTAACCATGAGAAGTTGCATGTCAATCACCACCGCGGCGCTCGGTGCAGTCCTGCTTTTAGGCCTGGGCAGCGCACAGGCGGCCGAAGATGTGGGGCAGCCCTACGTGAAGGGGATGGGCAGCTACATCGGTGCGGACAATGACCGCAATGTCGATGACAACATCGCCGGCGGCCTGCTCGGTTTTGGCTATGCCATGAGCGAACACTGGAACGCGGAAATCGATTACCAGAGGCTCAATCTCGACGGTGAGAGCGGCTTCCCGGACCAGGACCAGTCAGCGATCAACCTGAACCTGATGAACCTCTACAACCGTGGTGGAGCCTTCTCGCCGTACATCCTCGGCGGGATCGGCATCGTCAACACGGAAGTCAACAATGACGACAACGATGACTTCCAGGCGCAGCTCGGCGTCGGCGCGCTGACCCGGCTGTGGACCGATCGCCTGTCGCTGCGCACCGAAGTGCTCTACCGCTATCAGGACGCGTCGAAGAGCCTCTACGACGTGATCGTCAACGCCGGCTTCAGCTTCGCCCTCGGCAGCACCCCGGCTCCGGTGGCTGCCCCGGCTCCGGTTGCGGCCGCGGTTGTTGCTCCCCCGCCGCCGCCCCCGCCGCCGCCGGCTCCCCCGGCCGATGAGGATGGCGATGGCGTACCCGACACGGCCGACCAGTGCCCGGGCACGCCGAAGGGTGAGCGCGTCGGTGCCCAGGGTTGCACCTGCGACGTGGTTCGGCAGGTCCACTTCAAGACCGATTCGGCCGAGCTCACCGCTGACGACAAGAAGATGCTCGATGAACTGGCGGATTCGCTGACCAAGCTCAAGTTCGGGTCAGGTACCGTCATCGGCCACACGGACAGCACCGGTGCCGACAGCTACAACCAGAAGCTGTCCGAGCGCCGCGCCCAGGCCGTGGCCGACTACCTTGAAGCCAAGGGCATCGGCAGTGGCCGGCTC
>CAZMVP010000228.1:0-3149 GCA_964569355.1 uncultured Chromatiaceae bacterium
ACCTCGATCGAGGTGCTGGCGGCCCTGCAGTACTCCAACAACTACCTGCCGTGGCTGCAGACCCTGCAGGATGGTGTGCCGGTACTCACCGGACCAGGCCTTGCCGTGGCCATCGCGATGCTGGCCCTGTTCAGCCTGGTCAATGTCGTCGGCATCCGGTGGTTCGCGCGGCTGAACAATGCGCTCGTCTGGTGGAAGCTGCTGATCATCGTGGTCGTGATCGTGGCCTTCCTGCTCACCACTTTCCACGGCCGGAACTTCGCGCATGCAGATGCCGGCGGTTTCATGCCCTTCGGCTGGGCCGGGGTCTTTGCCTCGATCGCGACCGGCGGCATCGTGTTCTCCTACCTGGGCTTCCGCCAGGGCGTCGAGCTGGCCGGCGAAACCAGCAACCCGCAACGCAACGTGCCGCTCGCGATCATCGGCTCGATCGCGATCACCGGCGTCATCTACGTCGCGCTGCAGATCGCGTTCATCGGTGCGTTGCCCAGCGAGGCATTGAGCCATGGTTGGGCGAACGTCGGCGCGAGCTTCACTGCGGGCTTCAGCGACATCGCGGCAACCTTCGGCCCGCTGGCGGCACTGGCCGGTGCGATGGGCCTGACATGGCTCGCCGTGCTGCTTTACATAGACGCGGTGATTTCACCGGCGGACACCGGCCTGATCTACACGACGGTCACGGCGCGCATCTCCTATGCGATGGGGCGCAACGGCCATGCGCCGCGGTCACTGGCCAAAGTGAGCGAACGCGGCGTGCCGTGGGTCAGCGTGATCCTCACCTTCATCGTTGCGACGATCTTCTTCCTGCCGTTCCCCGGCTGGCAGAAGATGGTCGGCTTCGTCACCTCGGCCACGATGCTCTCGTTCGGCTCGGGCCCGCTGGCATTGATCGCAATGCGCAAGGAACTGCCCAACCAGGAGCGGCCGTTCCGCCTGCCGGCCGGCAACGTCATCGCCTACTTCGGCTTCCTGTCCTCCAACCTGATCGTCTACTGGTCCGGCTGGGAGGACACCTGGAAACTGCTGATTGCCGTACTGCTCGGCTATGTGGTGCTGGTGATCCACGAGTTGCGCTACCACGAAAGCACGCCGAAGCTGGAGTTCCGCTCCGGCCTCTGGGTACCGCTGTGGCTCATCGGCCTTGCGGTGATCAGCTACCTCGGCGAATACCCCAATCCGGCCGAAGGCGCCGGCAACATCGGCATGATTGGCTTTGGCTGGGCGATCCTCGTGCTCGCGGTGTTCTCGGCCCTGATCCTGTGGATCGCCGTGTCGCTATGCCTGCCGCGGGAGCGCATGGAGGAACACCTGGCGGATCCGGCAAGTGGTACGCTGGCCGAACCGCAGGTTGGCTCGGGACACTAGATGGAACATGCGAGTACATCGGCCATCGCGCCGGCGGTCACTGCGTTCTTCGACGAGGCAACGAACACGGCTTCCTATGTCGTGCGCGACCCGGACTCCACCGCCTGCGCGATCATCGACTCCGTACATGATTTCGACTATGCAGCCGGCCGGCTGGCAACCACCTCGGCCGACCGGATCGTGGCGCATGTGCGGGCCCACGACCTTGATGTCGAGTGGATCCTCGAAACGCATGTGCATGCCGACCACCTCTCTGCCGCGCCGTACCTGCAGTCGCGGCTTGGCGGGCGCACCGGCATCGGCGCCGGCATCACGGCCGTGCAGCAGGCATTCAGCGGGATCTTCAACACCGGCAGCGAATTCGCCCGTGACGGCAGCCAGTTCGACCGGCTGTTCCGCGACCTGGACCATTTCGAGCTTGGCGGCCTTGCGTGCTCCGTGCTGCACACGCCCGGGCATACGCCGGCCTGCCTGACCTACGTGATCGGCGATGCGGCTTTCGTCGGCGACACGCTCTTCATGCCGGATTACGGCACCGCACGCTGCGACTTCCCTGGAGGTTCGGCGCGCACGCTCTGGCAATCGATCCAGAAGATCCTGGCGCTGCCGGACGAGACCCGGATCTTCCTTTGCCACGACTACAAGGCGCCGGGCCGCAACGAGTTCGCCTGGGAAACGACCGTGGCTGCCGAAAGGCAGAACCGGCACATCGCAGGCTCCACCGAGGATGCCTTCGTCGCGATGCGCGAAGCGCGCGATGCCACGCTGCCGATGCCGCGACTGATCATCCCGTCGATCCAGGTGAACATGCGTGGCGGCCACCTGCCGCCAGCGGAGACCAATGGCACCTCGTACCTCAAGGTTCCGCTTGACCGGCTTTGAGAAGCAGGCTATCAGCCGATAGCGCACGTCCATCAGTACGGCCATTGCAATCCCCCGGAGGCATCGCATCCGTGCCATCCCGGCACGATCGCCGCGGACGAACAACTCCGGGGATACGTTGTACAGTGAGGAATGGTCGCCGCAGGTCGAGCCGCGGCCCGCGGGATGAAAGGACAACACTTCTTGGCAGGCACGTCGACACGCCGGCCCCTCACCCGGGACCGGGGCAGCGGGATTGCCAGCCGGCTCAACTGGTTGCGGGCCGGCGTGATGGGTGCGAACGACGGGATCGTCTCGACGGCCAGCATGGTCGTCGGCGTGGCCAGTGCAGCGGTGAGCGATTTTGCGCTGCTGGTCGCCGGTGTGGCGGCCGTCGTTGCCGGAGCGCTGTCGATGGCCGTGAGCGAGTACGTGGCGGTGTCGAGCCAGCGCGACACCCAGCGGTCGGCGTTGGCGACGGAGCGCAAGGAACTTGCCGGGGACCCGGCAGACGAGCTGGAAGAGCTTGCACGATTGATACAGGACCGGGGGATCGACCGGGGCCTCGCCCACGAGGTCGCCGTGCAGCTCACGGCCAGGGATGCGCTGGGCGCTCATGCACGCATCGAACTGGGCTTCGACCCAAGGGAACTCAACAATCCCTGGCAGGCAGCGTTCGCCTCGATGGCATCCTTCCTCGCCGGTGGAGCGATTCCGCTGGTGGCCATCCTTCTTTCGCCCCGTGCGATCGCCGTCCAGGTCACCGCCGTTGCCGTCATCATTGCCCTGGCCATCACCGGATCGGTTGCCGCCGAACTGGGCCACGCGCCCAGGTTGCGGGCCGTGCTGCGGGTCACGGGTGGCGGCATCGTGGCGATGGCCATCACCTATGGCATTGGTTCGGTGGTGGGAGCCTAGCCGGG
>CAZMVP010000229.1:0-3130 GCA_964569355.1 uncultured Chromatiaceae bacterium
ACCTCGTGACCACGCTCTCGAACGTCGTGGACCTGCACGATCCCTTCTCGGTGCATCATGCCAGCCGCATGGCCGAGGTGGCTGGCGCCGTGGCCCGCGAACTTGGCCTGCCGGCGTCCGAGCAGGAGACGCTCGGCCTGGCCGCGACGCTCGCCAACATCGGCAAGATCATGCTGCCGAGCGAATTGCTGGTGAAGACCGGGTCGTTGACCGATGCCGACCGCGAGCTGCTGCGCAAGCATGTCGACTACAGCCTGGAGCTGCTGAAAGGCCTTGATTTCGACGGGCCCGTGCTCGACGTCATCGCGCAGAAGCAGGAGCTGCTGGACGGCACCGGCTATCCACGCGGCATCGGCGAGGCGGACATGTCGCTGTCCGGACGGATCCTGTCCGTGGCCAATGCCTTCGTCGCGCTGGTCAGCGCGCGTGCCTACCGCCAGGGGGTGTCCATCGACGACGCGCTGGAGCAGCTGCTGAAGGGGGCCGATCGGCAGTATGACCGTCGCGTGATCGCGGCACTGTTCCATGTGGCAGCCAACCGCCGCGACTGGAGTACCTGGGTCGGCACGTCGTAAGGCGCGGGACGATCAGCGGTCGATGGCGGCAAGCCGGATGCTGGGCGCGTCGCCGATGCGGCTGTACGCATGCCGGCTCGCCATCTCGCGCAGGGCCGCATTGCGTTCGGCTCTTGTGGCGAACCAGTGTTCCCGATGCCAGTCGGCACCCAGTACCGCGCGCATCGGGTCGGAGGGCGGCATGGTCACCCGGATCCCGTAGCGCAGCGTCGCGGGCTCGGGCAGGGGTTCGCGCAAATTGTGCGGACTGCTGGCTTCCACGATCTGCCGTGCTTTCTGGAACCTTGTTTCCTGGGACGGTGTTTCTAGAACCGGGTTTCCGGTGCCGGCTGCTTGCCCTCGCCGACGGGATAGGTCTGGATGTCGGACGGCGCCGGGGCAGCCGGGACTGCCGGCTGGTTCTGGCCGGCATCCTTCCAGTCGATGCGCGGGGCCATGGCCGACAGCGTGGCCAGGAGCGGCTTGGCGGCCGCCGGCGTCGGCTGGCTGTTTTCGGCGAAGATCCGGGCGGCATCACCGTCCACCGCGGTGCCGTACCACTCGACGTTGGCGTTGTTGTCGATCGTGATCGCGCCACCATCGAGCGAGATGCCGGCAAACAGCCCGCGGCTGCGCGCGTAGGTGTAGATCTCCGACTTGAATTCACCGTCGGTCATCGCGAGCGCGGTACGGCCCACCGGGCCGGCCGATGCCGCTGCACTGCCACCCAGCGTGAACGTGCCATTGGCGATGTTGTCGACACCCCGCCGGCTCTTGAACACGAGCACGAGATCGGCGCCCTGGATGCCGGCCTGCCAGCCCACGCCGACCTTGACCAGCTTGATGAACGCCGGATTGCTCCAGGATCCGTCGGGGTGGCGCACCATCAGCACGCCCGTGCCGTAGCTGCCGCCGATGATGAAGCCGCCCTTGACGACATTCGGCATCACCGCCACCGCATAGGCGCTGTTGAGCAGGTTCGGGGGGATGGCCTGCTCGGGGATCTTCTGCAGGTCGTTCAGCACTTCGGTGGCCGCGGCCACGCGCTCATCCAGGCTGCTGGCGGCATTGGCCGGGGCCGTTGCGCCGACCAGCAACAGCGCACCGAGCAGCCATGACCCGCAGGCTGCGGCGGATGATGGCCGCGATGCCGGATGGCAATGCCGGGCCGCGCCGGCCTGGCTGCCGGACGTTCTCGGGGTATTCGGGATCATGATCGCCTCCTGCAATCTTGCCCGGCAATCTACCGCAAATCAGGCCTTCAGGTAAGCATCCGCCCGCTCTCGCCAACCCGCTTCGAACTCCTCGGCAGTCGAACCGCCGACGTCCAGGTCATGCAGCAGGCCGTCGGTCAGGCCGTAGATCCAGCCATGCACGGTGACCTGCTGGCCGCGTGCCCAGGCGTCCCGCAGCACGGTGGTGTGGCAGACATTGGCCACCTGGTCCTCGACGTTGAGTTCGCAGAGCCGGTTCAGCCGATCCCGCAAGTCGGGAATCTTGCCGATCATGGCCTGGTGCTTCCGGGCCACGTCCTGGACATGGCCGAGCCAGTTGTCCACGAGTCCCAGGTGATCGCCCTGATAGGCCGCGCGCACGCCACCGCAGCCGTAGTGGCCGCAGACGATGACATGGCGGACCTTCAGCACATCGATGGCGAACTGCAGGACCGAGAGGCAGTTCAAGTCCGAATGCAGCACCACGTTGCTGACATTCCGGTGCACGAAGACCTCGCCCGGCAGCAGGCCGACGATCTGGTTGGCCGGCACGCGGCTGTCGGAGCAGCCGATCCACAGGTACTCGGGGCCCTGCTGGGCGGCAAGCTTGCGGAAGAAATCAGGGTCCTGCTGCTGGATGCGCGAGGCCCACTGGTGGTTGTTGTCGAAGAGGCGCTTGAGCGTTTTCATGCCGGGAAGCTTGACGGATCGGGCGATGGATTGCCAACCGCCGCATCGACCCTGCCGGGTTTGCCTTCGGCCGTCGCGACTCCGTAGCATACGGACGAATGCGCATCTCCCTGCCTGCCGTTGCCCTGTGGCTCTTGCCGATCACCGGCTTCGCCGGTCCGTGGATCGATCCCGGTGACATCGGCCTGCGCAACGACATCCAGCTGCTGGCCGACGCGGGTGTCATCGGCTCGCCGGTGACACAGTGGCCGTTGTCCTGGGGCGACATCCTCGCGACGGACGTCGTCCAGCCCGAGGACCTGCCGGCTGCCGAGGCCGCGGCGCTCGAACGCGTCCAGCGCCTGGCGCGCCGGGCGCGCCGCACCGGTGAATGGCAGCCTGGCGTCCGCCTGGCTCTCGGCAGTGATGGCCGCGCGCTCCGGGATTTTTCGGCGACCCCGCGCGAGCCCCTGGAGACGGAGCTGGAACTGGAGTGGACCGGCGATCGCACGGCCTTCCGTCTGCGTGGCCAGTTTGTCGGCGGGGCGGACGACAAGGGTCCCAATGACGACCAGAAGTGGCGCGCCGACGGCAGTTATGCGGGCCTGTCGCTCGGCAACTGGATGCTGGCCGCGGCGATGACCGACCGCTGGTGGGGGCCGGGCTGGCAGTCCAGCCTGATCCTGTCGAGCA
>CAZMVP010000230.1:0-3107 GCA_964569355.1 uncultured Chromatiaceae bacterium
GCCAGCGACATGCGCTGGCGTCCTTCCGAAGGGTTCAGCCAGCCAGGCGCGTACTCGAAGGCCAGCGGCGCGCTGTCGTGCACGGCGCCGACCAGGTCGCTGCCGTAGTAGACGTCCAGCCGGTCGGGCCGTGGCTGCATCACGTGGCCCTTACAGCGGAGAGGTCGAACGAGAGGCCTTGGTGCGCACCACCACCTCCAGGCCCAGCAGGTCCATCAGGTCCAGCACCTTCTGCAGTTGCACCGTCGGCTTGCCGTTCTCCAGATCCACGATGAAGCGGTTGCCGGTGTTGCCCAGGCCCGCCAGGTCGAGCTGCTTCAGGGCCAGGCGCTTGCGCTGCTCGCGGATGACGGCGCCCAGCTCGACGGAGGAGCGGATGGGCGTCTCTGCATCAGTGGAGTGACCGATCGGTAAGTCTTGGGCCGAGGGCGGCATGGCAGGTTCTCGAAGTTACCTTTCGGTCATTTTCGGTGTCGGCCTGCCGGAGGTCAAGCGGAAAGTGACGGAGCGGTAATCCGTGGTGTGGACTTCACAGGCGCGTCAATCGTCCGGATCGAAGAGGCCCGACGCCGATGGGACCACCCGATACCCCATGGCTTGGTAACCGCGCTGGCGACGTTCCCACATCCGAAGCAGGGCGGGATGCCCCTCGTCGACGAAGTCGACGATTCGGACGCTGCTCTTGCTGGCGTGCTCCCGATGCAGGCGGCCGGCGTACTGCGCGAGCGTGCCCTTCCAGGAGATGGGCATCGCCAGTACCAGGGTGTCGAGGGGCGCATGGTCGAAGCCTTCGCCGACCAGCTTGCCCGTCGAGAGCAGCACCCGCGGAGCATCGGCAGGCAGCGCTTCCAGTTCCTGAAGCAGCGTGGCCCGCTGCTTCGCCGACATCCGGCCGTGCAGCACGAGCAGCGGCGACACCCGCGTGCCCAGCGCCTGGCGCAAGGCGTCGAGGTGCCCCGTCCGCTCGGTCAGGACCAAGACCTTGGCTCCGGCGGTGAATGCAGCTGTCACGTCGTCGGCCACCTGGGCAGTGCGCGCGGCATCCGAGGCGATGACCTGGAACACCTGCTGGATCGGCGCATCGTCGGCCGCTGCCACGCGCGCGCTCAGGTATCGCGGGACGATCTCCAAGGTCTGCGGCGCCCCTGCAGGTTTCTCCGCAGTGTGCCGCGTCGGGCCGCACTGCATGAAGATGATGGGTTGCCGGCCGTCGCGGCGGATCGGCGTGGCCGTCAGCCCGAGGACGTACTTGGCCTTGGCCCGCTTCAGGATGGCTTCGAAGGAGAACGCCGAGAGGTGGTGACACTCGTCCACCACGATGTGCCCATAGTCCTCGACCAGCGCGTTGACTTCGCCCTGGCGGCACAGCGACTGCATCAAGGCGATGTCGATCTGCCCGGAGGGCAACGACCGGCCGCCGCCGATCGCGCCGATGTTGGGTCGGCCCTGACTTCCATCGCTGGCCTCGGCCAGAAAGGACTGCAGCCGTTCACGCCACTGCCGCAACAGCTCGGCCCGGTGGACCAGGATCAAGGTGTTCACGCCCCGTGCGGCGATCAGCGCTGCTGCGGTCACCGTCTTGCCGAAGGCGGTCGGCGCGCACAGGACGCCCGCATCGTGCGCCAGCATGGCGTCGACCGCCTGCTGCTGGTCGGGCCGGAGCGCACCGCGAAACTCCACCTGGAGCGCCGTCCCGGCCGATCTCTCGTCCTGCAGCTCGGGCCGGATGCCGTTCTCGCGCAGCAAGGTGAGCGCTGCTTCGAGGCATCCGCGTGGCAGGGCAATGTGCTGGGGAAAGTTCTCGGCGCAGCCGATGACCCGGGGCTCGTCCCACACCGGAAGGCGCATGGCCTGCGCCTTGTAGAACTCGGGGTTCTGGAACGCGGCCAGGCGGATCAGGCGGTTGGCCAACGGCTGCGGCAGAGCGGCCTTCTCGAAGTACACCAGGTTGGCCCGCGTGATCTTCAACGAGGCTGGCATGGGGCCGGGCAGGCGGCTGGATGTCTGCTCCTGCCGGCGCCACGGCGTGGCCTGGTCTTCGCTGTCGATGAAGGTCACGTCGAGGGGATGACGACCGCCCGCGGCGCGCAGGATCGTGGGCTCTATGTCTGCCGGCTGCATCTTCGGAAGGCCGGCCAGGAAGGCCCACTGGTCGTCGTAGGGCTGCAAGGCACGGTCGACGAAGACGCTGCCACCGCTTTCGCGTGGCGCCTTCTGCAGCGGCAAGGCGATGAGGTTGCCGAAGCCTCCCTTCGGCATCGTGTCCTGGTTCGGAAAGAGGCGGTCGTAGGAGCTGAGCTTCAGCTGGCGGGTACGCGCGCAGGTGTGGCTGATGAGGGCGGTGCCCAGCCGGCGGGCGTCGCGTGCAGACACTCGGCCGACGAAGAAGATCCAGGCATGTGCCCCATTGCCTGAGCGGGAGACTTCGAGTGCGACAGGCACGCCCAGTGCATCGCAGGAGCCGGCGAAGGCGCGGGCATCCTCGCGCCACTCGGCGTCGTCGAAGTCGACGGCCAGGAAGTGGCAGGTGTCATCGGTCAGGAGCGGATACACCCCTACGGTGTGCCGGCCGGCGAGGTGGTCGAAGACCGTCTGGCCCGTGACCGGGATCAGCGCGCGGTGCTCGCAGTCGCCGCACTTGACTCGCGGCTTCTCGCAAACGCCGGCCCGCCACTCGTTCGCGCATGCCGGGGAGTAGCCCGACTTGCCGGCCTTGCTCTCCCAGCGGATCGGGTACACGTCTTCCCGGCCGCGGAACAGGCCGGCGAAGAGCTTCACCTTCTCGTCGGTTCCGAGCCGTGCGAGCCGTTCGGTGGTCGTCGCGGGATCGCGCGGCTGCCAGGCGATGCCGTGCTCGGCGAGCAATTCGCGCAGCCGGCGGTTCTCGGCCAACAGCCGGTTCAGCTCCTCGCGCTCGTCGCCCGTCATCGGGCGCCTCGCATCGGCCGCAGGATCGGGCGGCCACGGAGCGAATCTTCAGCCGGCATCCTGGAGGATCGCGAGGATGTCTTGTCGGTCACCAACAAGGCGAACGACATCGAGATGATTGGCTGCCTCGAAGTAGAGCCACTGCATCGGGAACCCAGCGACTCGCCAGGATCGCAAAC
>CAZMVP010000231.1:0-1708 GCA_964569355.1 uncultured Chromatiaceae bacterium
GAAAAAGCATGTGCGGAATAGCCGGAATCGTTGACCTCAAGGGTCGGCAGCCCATCAACGAAAGCCTCTTGAAGGCCATGAGCGACCGGCTCTCGCACCGGGGCCCGGACGGCTCCGGCGTGCACGTGGAAGCCGGGATCGGGCTCGCCCACCGGCGCCTGTCGATTGTCGATCTCGCGGCCGGCCAGCAGCCGATGTACAACGAAGACCACAGCGTCTGCATCGTCTTCAACGGCGAGATCTACAATTTCCAGGAACTGGTGCCGGAGCTGGTGGCGCTCGGCCACGTGTTCCGCACGCACTGCGACACGGAAGTCATCATCCATGCCTGGGAGCAATGGGGCAGTGACTGCCTGCAGCGACTGAACGGCATGTTTGCCTTTGCGCTCTGGGACCGCAACCGGCGCCAGGTGTTCCTGGCACGCGACCGCCTGGGCGTGAAGCCGCTGTTCCACGCCACCCTGGCGGATGGCACCTTGCTGTTTGCGAGCGAACTCAAGTCCCTGCTGCTGCATCCCGACCTGCCGCGCAAGCTCTTGCCACGCGCGATCGAGGACTACCTGACCTTCGGCTACGTGCCGGAGCCGGACACGATCTTTCAGCACGTGCACAAACTGGAGCCTGGCCACTACCTTTTAGTCGAAGCCGACGGCCGGCAGTCCATCCGGCAGTGGTGGGACCTCGACAGCCAGCGCTTCGGCAGCCATCGGCCGACCGAAGCCGACGCTCGGGCCGAGCTCATGCAGCACCTGACGGACGCGGTCAAGCGCCGCCTGATTTCCGAGGTGCCACTGGGTGCGTTCCTGTCCGGCGGCGTGGATTCGAGCGCGGTCGTCGCAGTCATGGCCGGCCTGATGGGCGACAGCGTCAAGACCTGCTCGATCGCCTTCGACGATCCTGACTACGACGAATCCACCTATGCCCGCGAGGTCGCCCGCCAGTACCACACCGATCACAGCGAACGCACGGTGGAGGTCGACGACTTCGGGTTGCTCGAAACCCTGGTCGGGACCTACGACGAGCCCTATGCCGACAGCTCGGCCATCCCGACCTACCGCGTCTGTGCCGCGGCCCGCGAGCGAGTCACGGTTGCCCTGTCCGGCGATGCCGGGGACGAGAACTTCGCCGGTTACCGGCGTTACCGGCTGTTTGCCGGCGAGGAAACCATCCGCGGCCTGATACCGGCGGCCATCCGTCGGCCCGTATTCGGTTTGCTCGGACGCTACTACCCGAAGCTCGACTGGGCACCGCGGGTGTTTCGGGGCAAGACCACGTTCCAGGCCCTGGCCCGCGACAGCGTCGGCGCCTACCTGCATGGCGTGTCGCTGACCAGCACGGACACACGCTACCAGCTGTACTCGGCCGCATTCCGCAGCCAGTTGCAGGGCTACGATTCACGGGCAGTGTTCGACCGGCATGTGCGCGGACGTGAATTCCCCGATGCCCTCTCGATGGTGCAGTACCTGGATCTCAAGACCTATCTCGTGGGCGACATCCTGACGAAGGTCGATCGCGCCAGCATGGCCCACAGCCTCGAGGTACGCGGGCCATTCCTCGACTACCAATTCATCGAATGGGCCGCGACGCTCCCCGCCGACTACAAGCTCCGGGGCGGCGTAGGCAAATACCTGCTGAAGAAGGCCCTGGAACCGATGTTGCCGAACGACATCCTGTACCGGAAGAAGATGGGCTTCGCGGTACCGCTGGC
>CAZMVP010000231.1:1808-3104 GCA_964569355.1 uncultured Chromatiaceae bacterium
CTGTATCCCGACGGCGTGGCGGCATGCCTCGCCGGCCGCATCCTGAAGATCCCGGTGCTGATGACGGCCCGGGGCTCGGACGTGAACCTGTATCGCCGCTGGTGGATCCCGCGCACCTGGCTGCGTTGGGCGGTACGCCAGTCGGCCGGGGTCATCACGGTATCCGAGGCCCTGCGAGACACGTTGCTGGCGCTCGGAGCCGATCCCGGCAAAGTCATCACGCTGCGCAACGGCGTGGATCTCGAGCGTTTCAAGCCACTGGATCGGTCCGCCTGCCGCACCCGGTTGCACGTGGATGGCTTCACGCTGCTCTCGGTCGGCAACCTGCTGCCGGTGAAGGGCCATGAGCTGGTGATCGATGCACTGCCCGGCCTGCCCGATACCACGCTGCTGATCGCGGGCGATGGCCCGCTGCGCGCGGCACTGGAGCGCCAGACGAGGAATCTCGACGTGGCCCAGCGGGTACGTTTCCTCGGCAACCTGGACCAGGCCGAGCTGATCGAGGCCTACAACGCCGCCGATGCCCTGGTGCTGGCCTCCAGCCGGGAAGGCATGCCCAACGTCGTGCTGGAATCCCTGGCCTGCGGGACGCCGGTCATCGCGACGGCAGTCGGCGGCACGCCGGAATTGCTGGACGACCCGGTGGCCGGCCGCTTGCTCGGCGAGCGATCTGCCGGAGCAATCGTCGCGGCCGTGCAGGCGCTCCGGCAGTCGCCACCGGATCGCGGCCAGGTGCGTGGCTACAGCCTGAAGTTCTCCTGGAAGCCCACGATCACGGGCCTGGCCGACCTGATGCGGCGGGTCGCTACCAGGACCTGAGCCAGTCGATGCAGTCAGCGCTCATCCGGTCGTGCCAGGCCCGGCGCGAGAAGGTGTGGTCGGCCTCTGGATGATCCAGGCGCCGGACATTCTGCCGGGCAAGCACGGCCTGCCAATCGCCAGATGTCGTGCAGGCGACGAACTCCCGGGCTGTCAGGTCCTTGCCACTGAGGATCAGCAGTACCGGACCCGGGAACCCTGTCAGTGCGCGTCGCATCCGCACCGGCAACTCGGCCGTCTGCGGTTGATCCACTGCGGCGCTGCCGCGGGCCTTCTGCACGTCACCGAGGAAACCACGCAAGGTGGCCATTACCTGCATCTCGCCCCGCAGGAGTTTTCGCCAGAAGCTCCACTGCAGGAGCCGCTGGCCGTAGTAGCTGCGCACATAGGCCTGCGCGAGGCCTTGCTCCGTCCGTACCCACGGGTTGACGAGCATGAGGCCGGCCACCTCGTGCGCCGCTGCCGCCGCATGGAACG
>CAZMVP010000232.1:0-3077 GCA_964569355.1 uncultured Chromatiaceae bacterium
CCGCCGTGATCCGCCCGGTCGATGCCATCACGCTTGCCAGTGCCGCGCGGCAGATATCGGCGGCCGGCTTCGCGCTCATCCCGCGTGGTGGTGGACTGTCCTACACCGAAGGGGGATGCCCTGCATCCGAGTCATCGGTGGTCATCGATACCGCCGGCCTCTCGGGCCTCGTCGACTTCGATCCCGGAAACATGACCGTGACGGTCGGCGCCGGCACGACCTGGGAAGCCATTTACGACGCACTCGCACCGCATGGCCTGCGCCTGCCCTTCTTCGGCACCTTTTCGGGGCGCCGCGCCACCGTGGGCGGCGGGTTGTCCAGTGGCGCCGTGTTCCTCGGCACCGCCCGGCATGGCGGAGCCGTCGAGAACGTCGTCGGCCTCGAGGTCGTCACGGCCGAGGGCCGCGTGCTGCGCACGGGCCAGGCCGGCTTCCAGGACGGCAGGCCGTTCTACCGGACCCATGGTCCGGACCTGACGGGCCTCTTCCTGCACGATGCCGGCGCGCTGGGCATCAAGACGAAAGCCACCTTCAGGCTGATCGAGATGCCCCGGCACAACGAATACCTGTCGCATGCCTTCCCGGATGCGCAGGCGGCTGCTCGTGCCCTGTCGGTGGTTGCCCGCTCGGGCGCCGCCGAGGAAGCCTATGTTTTCGATGCCCCCACCACGGCCCGGAACATGGCCGGCGGCTCGTTGAAGGGAGATCTGGCACGCCTTGGCAATATCATCACCGGCCAGGAGAATCTGCTCGCCGGCCTGAAGGCGGGCGCCCGTGTCGTTGCGGCGGGCAAGCGCGTCGTGCCGGAGGGTGCATGGTCGTTGCACCTGGTCTGCGCGGGCCGCACGACAGAGGCTGCCCGTGCCGACCTGAAGCTCTGCCGGCGCCTGCTGGGCGAGGCCGGCGGGCGGGAAATTCCCGCCTCGATTCCGCTGGCCGTCCGCGCCGCGCCGTTCGACAGCCTGAACGGCGTGCTGGGCCCCGATGGCGAACGCTGGGCGGCGGTCAATGCCAAGGTCGTCCATGGCGATACGCAGGGATTGATCAACGAGTTCGATCAACTGATCAGCCGGCAGGGAACGGCATTGCAGGATGCCGGCGTCGTCCTCTCCATCCTGCTGACCGCGATGCAGACCCACGTGTTCAGCTTCGAGGCGGTCTTCCACTGGCACGACAGCTGGCTGCCGATGCATCGCGCCGTGCCGGATCCGGCCCACCTTGCCCGGCTCAAGGAGTCGCCACCGAATCCCGCGGCACGGCAACTGGTCGGCCGGCTTCGCGCGGAAACCCTGGCACTCTTCGATCGGCTCGGGGCCGCATCGAACCAGCTCGGGCGCACCTACGCCTACGCCGGCAAGATGAACCCGGAAACGCGGGCCTTGCTCGCGGCGCTCAAGGCCGAGCTCGATCCCCAGGGATTGATGAATCCGGGCGTGCTCGGCCTGCCGATGGTCGACGGCACACCAGATCTTGCGGCCACCTGGCCATCAATCGGCAGGTTGCCGCGCTGACATGCTGGTCGCAGTCATACTGGTGGTCCACATCATCGTCGTCGGCTATTGGCTCGGCTCCGATCTCGTCATCAACAGCACCTTCCGTTACGTATCGCGGACCGCGTCGCTGCCCTTTGCCGAACGCGACAGGCTGCTGGACCACGTCCTGGACATCGACCAGCACGTCCGCTATGCGCTGATCCTGCAGCTCTGGCTCGGCACCACGCTCGGCGCACTGCTCGGCTACTTTCCCGGTGGCAGCAGGCTGGCGTGGCTCGCCACGACACTCGGCATTGCATGGCTCATGCTGGTCGAGCTGACCCATCGCCTGCGCAGGCGGCCATCCGGCAATCGGTTGGGGCAACTGGATCGCGGACTTCGCTACCTCACCATCACCATCTTGCTCACGATCGGTGCCGGCACCTGGTTCGGCCGTTTCTCCGTGACCGGCTGGCTGGCACTGAAGCTCGCGTTGCTGGCCGGCGTGATGCTCTGCGGCCTCGGCATCCGCTTCGAGCTTGTGCGTTATTTTCGCGTCTGGGTCGATATCAGGGAGACTGGCTCCACTGCCGGCCTGGAGCAAAGACTGCGGGGCCGCTACGCGAGTTCGACGGCCTTCCTGGTCCTGCTGTGGTTGTTTGTCGTGGCGATCGTCGTCGTCAGCATCGCCAAGCCGGCCTGAACAGGCTCACTGCCGAGTTGGTGGGATGCCAAGCCGGCCCAGCACCTCCGTGGTGATCCCGCCGTAATCACCGCCGAGGTGATGGCCGCCGGCCAGCCTGATCTCGGTCACGGCACCGGCAGGCAGGGCCGGGCACACGCTGCGACGGTCCTCGACACCGTAGATGCACATCACCTTGGCGCGATCCAGTTTCAGGATCGCGGGTATCGTCGGCAGGCCGGATTTCCGGGCGTTGAACCAGTCCAGTGGCGAGAACCTGAAATGAGCCCCATGGCCCGGGCTCAACAGCGCCACGACGCCGACCTCGGCCTTCTGCCGATCCGGCAGGCCATCGACCATGAACGGCAGCGTGTCGGCACCATAGCTGTAGCCGACCAGCGCAACCCGGGGCCTGCCCCATTCGCGGCTGAAATGGTCGATGACGCGCGACAGGTCCCCCGCAGCCTGCTCCGGCGTCTTCTTCGACCAGAAATAGGCGAGCGTGCTCCAGCCGACCACGGGAACACCGCGGGCCGCGAAGCTGTGTGCGAGTGATTGATCGAAATCGGCCCAGCCGCCGTCACCCGACAGGAAGATCGCAAAGCTGTCCGTGATCGGTGCCCTGGGGTCGGTGACGCGGGTAAGCGGCAGGTCTTCGAGACCGGGACGTGGCGCCCCCGCGGGCCCTGCCGTCACTGCCGGTGCTGCCGCCGGTACCGGGCCGGCCAGGCGGCGAAAGGCCTCCTCGTACTGCGGACCCCAGTTGCGGTAAACGGAAAAGCCGTGACCGACCTTCGGCAGTTCGACCAGCGTTGCATCCTGCACCTGCCGGACGAAGGACCGGGTCGTGGCCGGGATCGCCACCTCGTCCAGCAGACCCTGCAGCACGATCCACGGCTTGCCAAGGCGGGCGGTCGGCTCGA
>CAZMVP010000233.1:0-3038 GCA_964569355.1 uncultured Chromatiaceae bacterium
GTGCCGACGGCCGTGAAGGTCTTCAACTGGACGGCCACGATGTGGCGCGGCTCGCTCTCCTTCGAGACGCCGATGCTGTTCGCCATCGCCTTCCTGTTCCTGTTCACGATCGGCGGTTTCTCCGGCCTGATGGTCGCGATCCCGCCGGCCGACTTCCAGTACCACGACACCTACTTCGTCGTGGCCCACTTCCACTACGTGCTGGTGCCGGGTGCGCTGTTCGGTGCGCTGGGTGGCGCCTACTACTGGCTGCCGAAGTGGACCGGCCACATGTACGACGAGCGGCTGGGCAAGATCCATTTCTGGCTGTCCGCCATCTTCGTCAACGTGCTGTTCTTCCCGCAGCACTTCCTGGGCCTGGCCGGCATGCCGCGCCGGATCCCCGACTACGCGGTGCAGTTCGCGGACTGGAACATGGTCTCGAGCCTCGGCGGCTTCGGCTTCGGGCTGTCGCAGCTGCTGTTCGTCTACGTCGTGATCAAGTGCGTGCGCGGCGGCAAGAAGGCCACGGCCGAGGTCTGGGATCATCCCGAGGGCCTCGAGTGGACCGTGCCCTCCCCGGCGCCCTACCACACCTTCAGCGAGGCGCCGGTCATCAAGTGACCACCGGATCCGGCATCACGGAACAACGCCGCCGGGCCCGGCGCACGGCCATCGTGCTCGGCATCGTCGTGCTGTGCCTGTACTTCGGCTTCATCATCATGACCGGGCTCAGGTAGGCGATGAAGCCCCCCGGGCAGAAGCGGCTCGCGCTCCGGCTGGCGGTGCTGGCCGTCGCGATGTTCGGTTTCGGCTTCCTGCTGGTGCCGCTGTACACCGTGATGTGCAAGATCACCGGCATCGGCGGCAAGCCCAATACGGTGCCGGTCACGGTCACCGATGCCCGGCCAGACCTGGGCCGGCTCGTGACGGTCGAGTTCGTCACGGTGCTGAACGAACAGGCGCCCTGGGAGTTCCGGCCGAACGTCGCGTCGATGAAGGTCCACCCGGGCGAGATCTACGACACCACCTTCTTCGCCCGGAACCTGACCGATGGCGTCCTCGTGGCTACCGCGGTGCCGAGCATCGCGCCGGGCCAGGCGGCCCCGCATTTCATCAAGACCCAGTGCTTCTGCTTCACCGAACAGGACTTCACCCCGCACCAGGGTCGCGACATGGGCGTGCAGTTCATGGTGGACCGGAACCTGCCGGCTTACATCGACCACATCACGCTGTCATACACCTTCTACGTCAACCACCAGGCGACTGCCAAACTGGCCGCGGAAACCGCCAAGGCCGGGGCCGGCCGCACCTGACGCCGACTCCCACCCCGGAAATTTTCTCCAAAGGTTTGCCCCAGGAAGACAACACCATGGATCACGCACAGGACAAGTATTTCGTTCCCCACAACGCGCACTGGCCGATCCTCGGTTCCATCGGGCTGTTCACGGGCTTTGCCGGTTTCTCGGTCTGGCTCAATGGCGGCTCCACCGGATACGTCGCGCTGCTCGGTGTCGCGATCATCATCACGATGATGTTCCTGTGGTTCGGCGAGGTGATCCACGAAAGCGAGGCCGGCGCCTACAACAGCCAGGTCGACCGCTCGTTCCGGATGGGCATGATGTGGTTCATCCTCTCCGAGGTGATGTTCTTCGCCTGCTTCTTCGGCGCGCTCTTCTACGCCCGCCAGCTTTCCCTGCCCTGGCTCGGCGGCGAAGGCACCAAGGCCGCGACCAACCTGCTCTTGTGGCCGGGCTTCGAGGACGCCTGGCCGTCGAACGGCCCGGCCGACATCGGCGGGAAGTACGAGGTCATGGGTCCCTGGGGCATCCCGGCGCTGAACACGGCCATCCTGCTCTCTAGCGGCGTGACCCTGACCATCGCCCACCATGCGCTCAAGGCCAACCGCCGCGGGATGCTGCTCGTGTTCCTGGCGCTGACCTTCATCCTCGGCTTCACGTTCCTGGGCTTCCAGGCCTACGAGTATTCCCATGCCTACAGCGAGCTGAACCTGAAGCTCAGCACGGCGGGCATCTACGGCAGCACCTTCTTCATGCTGACCGGCTTCCACGGCCTGCACGTGACCATCGGCGCCATCATGCTGACGGTGATCTGGCTGCGCTGCGTGCGTGGCCATTTCACGCCGGACCGCCACTTTGCCTTCGAGGGCGTGGCGTGGTACTGGCACTTCGTGGACGTGGTCTGGCTGGGGCTGTTCATCTTCGTCTACTGGCTCTGATAGCTGGCGAACCCACCCCGGCGATGCGGCCGGGGTGCCGCTACCGCGGCACGAGCGCGTGCGGCTGGATCGCCCCCATGCGCCAGGCCACCAGCAGGAGCAGGAACAGCAATACCGACAACACGATCCGGACGGTCAGGGCGTTCAGCAGGCGGCGCGAATTGCCCTGGTCCTTGTTCAGGAAGAACAGGCCGGAGAACAGGCTCACCAGGATGGCCACGAGCAGCAGAAGGATCAACGCCTTGATCATGGGCGAATCATAGTCGCACTGGCAGGGCCGCCGACATCCACCCGCGATGAATCATCCCCGACCGCAGCGCCGTGTTGCCTGGCTCTCACCCTGGTGGGGAGTGCCGCTCATGTTGCTCGGCGTCGGCATCGGCTGCAGCGCCGGCACCTGGCAGCTGCACCGGATGACGGAAAAGCGCCAGCTGGAAGCCAGCTTTGCCGCCGGCACCGGCATCGGCGCCGGGGCGGGGCTGTTGCACCGGCTGGTGCCGGATGACACGGCGGCAGGGCTCCGCTACCGGATCCTCGAGGTCCAGGGTCGCTACGATCCGGCGCACCAGGTCCTGCTGGACAACATGAGCAGTGACCAGGGCCAGCCCGGATACGAGGTCCTGACGCCCCTGCGCACCGCCGATGGCATCGTGCTCGTCAACCGCGGCTGGGTACCGGCCGACGGGGATCGCCGCCGGCTGCCCGACGTGGCGGTAGGTGGCCGGCCGCGCACCGTGCGCGGCGCGCTGGTTGAGCTGCCCCGGCCGGGCAACGTGCATGGCCCCAGCGCCCCGCCAGCCGACGGCCACAGGCCCCGCCG
>CAZMVP010000234.1:0-2957 GCA_964569355.1 uncultured Chromatiaceae bacterium
CGGCAAACCACCTGCCGGTGCAGAAGTACGTGACCCCGACCGAGTTCGGCGAGTTACGGCAACTGGGCCTGGCGAAGGGCTTCCGGGAGGTCGTGGCCGGGCCGCTGGTGCGTTCCAGTTACCGCGCCGAGCGCGCGCTCGATGGCAACAACGCCGGGCTTGGCGCGGAAGTATCGGGCCGCCGAAAGCCGGGTCAGCAGTCTGGCGAGCAGCCAGGTCAGCAGCTGGGCCGGCCTGGGGCTGACCACCGCTGATGCTGCACTTCCTGCTCGAGTACGGCCTGTTCCTGGCCAAGGCGGTCACGGTGGTCGTGGCCATCGTGGCGGTCGTGGTGTTGTCCATCGGGATGTCGAAGAAGGGTTCGCCGGAAGGCAGCCTCACGGTCGAGAAGCTCAACGACAAGTATCGCGACCTGCAGCAGCAGTTGCGCCAGGCGCTGCTCGACAAGGCGGCGCGCAAGAAGGACCAGAAGCAGGAGAAGAAGCGGCGGAAGGCGGAACAGAAGGCGAAGGAGGTGGACGAGACCACGCGTCGCCGCGTCTTCGTGCTGGATTTCAAGGGCGACATCCGTGCCACGGCGGTCGCCGCCCTGCGGGAGGAAGTCAGCGCGATCCTGGGCGTCGCCCGGGCCGGCGATGAAGTAGTGCTGCGCCTGGAGAACTTCGGCGGCGCCGTGCACGAGCATGGCCTGGCCGCGTCCCAGCTGAAACGGCTCCATGCCCGCGAAATCCCGCTGACGGTCACGGTCGACAAGGGGGCGGCCAGCGGCGGCTACCTGATGGCCTGCATCGGGAGCCGGATCGTCGCGGCCCCGTTCGCGGTGATCGGCTCCATCGGCGTGATTGCCCAGCTGCCCAATTTCCACCGCGCGATGGAGGCTCGCGGGGTGGACTACGAGCAGGTCACCGCCGGCCGGTACAAGCGCACGGTCACGATGTTCGGCCGCAACACCGATGCCGATCGCGAGAAGTTGCGCGAGGAGCTCGAGGAAGTGCACGCCCTGTTCAAGCAGATGGTGGCAACGCACCGTCCGGCGCTGGACATCGAGTCCGTGGCCACCGGCGAACACTGGTACGGCACGCGCGCCCATGAGCTGAAGCTCGTTGACGCCATCGAGACCAGCGACGACTACCTGCACCGGGCGGCGTCGGACGCCGACCTCTTCCATGTCGCCTACAAGGCCCACGTCACGCTGCAGCAGCGCGTGTTGTCCGCGATCAGCTCGGGGGCCGACGAACTGGTGGCCTGGGTGGCGCAACGTGACCGGCAGGGCCGCTTCCCGTAGTGCCGGACTGAACCGCTCCTGAATCCGTGGCCGACTTGCCCGGGGGTGGTTCCGGACCGGAACTGGCCTGATAATCCGCCCATGACCAGAGCCAGCCTGTCGGCAAGGTCCGTCCTGCCGGCCGTCCTGTGCGCAACACTGGGGCTGGCCGGCTGTGCCTTGCCGATCGTCTCCGAGCCACAGCTCGAGGCAGCGTCGCAGCAGCAGTTCCAGGAGATGCGCGCGAAGATCCCGTTGTCGAAGGACAAGGCCACGCGTGCCTATGTCAACTGCGTGGCCTCGGCCATCGTCGCGCAACTGGGGCAGCCATGGTCCGCCATGCAGTGGGATGTCGAGGTCTTCGACTCCGATGAAGTCAACGCCTTCGCTATGCCGGGCGGCCGGATCGGCGTGTACACCGGCATCCTGAAGGCAGCGAGGAACCAGGACGAACTGGCCGCGGTGATCGGCCATGAAGTGGCGCACGTCACGCAGCACCATTCGTTGCAGCGGGCGAATCGCGAGATGACGACACAGATCGGCGTCATGGCGGGGACGGCTGCCCTGGGTGGCGGCGCGGCAGTGGGTGACATGGTTTCGCTCGGCGCGCAGCTGGGCCTGAGCCTGCCGTTCAGCCGTGCCAATGAAACGGAGGCAGATACCGTGGGGCTCAAGTACATGGCCGAGGCAGGCTTCGATCCCGAGCAGAGCATCCAGCTCTGGAAAAACATGGCGAAGGTGAGCCAGGGGGCGCCGCCGGAGTTCCTGTCCACGCATCCGGCGGGCGACAGCCGGATCCATGAACTCGCCGCGCAGATGCCCGCCGCCCTGAAGCTCTACCATGACGCACGGGCCGCGGGCCGGCGGCCGGAGTGCAAACGATGAGCCGCTGGTTCATCCGCCTGCCGATCCTCGCCGTGGCATTGGCCGCGAGCGGCTGCGCCCTGTTCGAAAGGCCGGACTGGGCCCATCACGCCCCGGTGGCAACGCCGCCTGCCGAGCTCGAGCCCATCACCGGCAACCGCTTCGCATTGCCGCCCGGTACGGAGGTGGTCGGCGAAGTGCAGGTGATCATCGCCCGCTACGAAGACACCTTCACGGACATCGCCCGGGCCTACGACGTGGGCTACGACGAACTCGTGGACGCCAATCCGGGCGTGGATCCGTGGCTGCCGGGCGCGGGCACGCGCGTGGTGGTGCCGACCCAGTTCGTGCTGCCCGATACCGAGCACGAGGGCATTGTGCTGAACATCGGCACCAAGCGGATCTTCTACTACCCGAAGCCGGCGCCGGGCGAGACCCGGGTCGTCATCACCCATCCGGTCGGCATCGGGCGGGAAGGCTGGGCCACGCCCATCGGCGTCACGAAGGTGGTGTCGAAGGTCAAGGATCCGGTGTGGACCGTGCCCGCATCCATCCGCAAGGAGCACGCGGAAGCCGGCGACCCGTTGCCGGCCAGGGTGGCGGCCGGCCCCGACAACCCGCTTGGCGCCTATGCGATGCGCCTCGGGTTCCCGTCCTACCTGATCCATGGCACCAACAAGCCTTCGGGCATCGGCATGCGCGTCAGCCACGGTTGCGTGCAGCTGTTCCCGGAAGACATCGAGTCGCTGTTCAGCCAGGTACCGGTCGGCACCCGCGTCCGGATCGTGAACGAGCCGCGGCTGCTCGGCTGGCGGGACGGCAACCTGTA
>CAZMVP010000235.1:0-2952 GCA_964569355.1 uncultured Chromatiaceae bacterium
GCTGCTGGCCATGTTCGGGGCGCTCCTGGCTGGCGGCTGTGCAGGTGTTGGTTTCGTCGCCACGTCGGATCCGTACGCGAAGCTGGCCCAGGCCGGCGAGATGATGAACCAGGACCGATGCATGCTGGCGGAGCTCACCATTGGCGATGCCATGCGGATATTCGAGAAGGAAGCAGACCAGCGCGGCATTGCCGACGCGCATCTCCACTACGGGCTGCTGTACAAGAACATCTGCTACCACGAAGGGCGCTCGTCGGCGCAGTTCCGCGCCGCCGGTACCTATGACCCGACCTACGGCAAGTCGCTCGACCACCTCAAGCAGGCGCTGAAGATCTACGATTCACTCGGCGACGACATGGGGGCGGTCAACAGCCTGAACGCCATCGCCGAGGTCAGGAACATGCGTGGTGAAAGGGACGAAGCCTGTGCCAGCTGGAATGCCGCCTTGAGCCGTTACCGGAGCGGCAAGGCATCCGGAAACATTGCCAACGACAGCGTCTCGACGCCTGGCTTCAGCAACATGGGTGAGGTGGTGGAAGCCTATCTCCACCGGGATTGCCCCGCCGCCGCGCAGACGCCTGGCTAAAAGGTTCCTGGCCACCCGACCGCGGGCCACGGAGTACCACAACCGTCGGCCCCATGGCGTCAGGAACCTACTGCGCCACAGCCGTGACCCACGCCTTCCTTACCAGCCTGCCACACTGCGCCGATCGATAGCCTTCCCCCAGGTTGTCATCCGGGTCCTGTCCGGACGCCTGTTGCCGCGCCACGATCCCGTACCAGGTCTTCGTCACATCGATCCACGGGTAGAAGCCGAAGGCCCCGGCACTGCTGAATGCGCCGTCGCCCACGACCGGATCCACCTCCACCCAGTGCCCCAGCGAGTAATTCCAGCTCTCGGTGGTCGGCACCGGCGCGTTCCGGGCCTGCGGGCAAGTCGTCGGGTTCGTGCACACCGCGTGCGTGCCGAGCAGCGAGCCGAGCGTCAGCTCACCGCCCAGCATCCGGCGCAGGAAGAGCGCGTAGTTCGCGGCCGTCGTCGTGATGCCGCCGGCCAGTTGCGGTTGCGAGTAGCTGAGCGCAATGTCGTTGCCGAGCATGGCGCGGACCTGCGTCGCGAGCCCTGCATTGTGCAAAGGGCCGAGGCCGATCAGGCTTGCGTGCTTCTCCATGTGCCCACCGCCATAGGAGAACAGCCCGTCGGTGGCGGCGTGGTACACGCCGTTGTCCTGGTAAGCCACGCACTCATCGACGCTCTGGTCCGGCAGGCAGCGGCCGAAGCTCGTGTAGCCACTCCGGAACGTCAGGAACTTGATGTCCTCATCGGTCAGCGAGCCGGCACGCAGCTGCGCGACATAGGCGCCGTAGATCCATTTCGATGCCGAGGCGATGGCCATTGGCGTGGTCGCCGTGTAGACGGCCGGATTGCCAGCCGAGTTGACCGAGCCCGAGGCAAGGCTCGAGTTCTCGTCGCCAATTTCCCAGTAGAACGGCCGGATCGGAGCACACGGATTGTCGTCGCTTTGCGCCGTGGTCGTGGCGGCTGCCGTGCGTTGTTCCGTCGTGGGCGCCGACGGGGGTGGTTGCATGCCACCCGAGTCGCCTCCACCCCCGCCACAACCCTGCAGGAACACCATGCAGCCGAGCACTGCGGCCGGCCATGGCAGGCGTCGATGGTTCATGCGGCTGGTTCCTCCACAAGCCCCAACGCCGGATCGCGCTGCCGGTTGACAGGCGGCTAGGCCTGGTTCGCAGTCGCTCCGGCGGTGCTCGTGAAAAGGCGGATATCGTGCCGGGGGGCGGGGATGGTGATGCC
This sequence comes from uncultured Chromatiaceae bacterium, assembly GCA_964569355.1. Taxonomy (GTDB): domain Bacteria; phylum Pseudomonadota; class Gammaproteobacteria; order Steroidobacterales; genus SHZI01. Next base: position 1,817 of record CAZMVP010000235.1, read on the forward strand.
AGCCTGGTCGAAGGCCTTCTTGATGCCCTCCATCAGCGCGCACTTCGTGGCGAAGTAGTCGGCATTGCGGGCATGGCAGCGTATGCCGAGGTTCACACTGCTCTCCGCGAGGTCATAGACGAGCACGTCCGGCGCGGGATCCGGCAGCACGCGGGCATCCGCATGGATCACCCGGAGCGCAGTCTCGCGCGCCACGTCGATGTCGTCGCCATAATCGATGCGGATCACGAGCTCAATGCGGCGCCGGACATCGGGTGTCAGGTTGATGATCGAATTGGCGGTGATCAGGCTGTTCGGCAGGGTGATGGTCTGGTTGTCGGCACCACGCAGGCAGGTCTGGAAGATGCTGAGTGATTCGACGGTGCCCGTCTGGCCATTGATGGTGACCACATCACCCACCTTGAACGGCCGCAGCGTGACCAGCATCACGCCGGAGGCGATGTTCGACAGCGAGTCCTTGAGTGCGAGGCCGATTGCCAGGCCGGCGGCGCCCAGCACGGCGAAGGCGGACGTCATCGGCACGCCGACCACGTTCAGCACCGTCAGGACCAGCAGAACGACCAGGACCACGTAGGCAACCTTGCGCAGGAACATCGCCGCGGTCTGGTCCACGTTCACGCGCGCCAGCGACCGTTCCGCCAGGCCGGCGATCCATTTCACCGCATACAGGCCGACGACGAGGACCAGCAAGGCACCGCCGACCTTGAGTGCGCCGGACACCAGCAGGGCCTGCCAGTCCACGTGGTCCAGACCGTTCAACCAGTTCACGCCCGGACTCCCTATTTGCGCCAGTAGTTGTTGGCAGCGGCGACGGTCTGGAAGTTGACCGCGATCACGTGCGAGGCAGCGGTGAGGGAATCCGCGGAATTCGCGTAATCCGGCCGGAGTTTCTTCAGGACCTCGACATCCGTCTGCGTGTACTTGACGCCGCGGCGGCTGAGCGTGATGGCTAGCTCGAAGCCTTCCTGCGGGGTCTTGGTGATGAGCGTGGTGAGCCAGGCATCGGCCATGGTCGTACTCCTTCCTTGTTGTCGCGGGATGGGAGCAACAGGCTCCGCGCCCTGCATGCACTGCGACGTGCAAGAGCCCCGGCATCCGGGTGGACTGGCCTGTTGCGAGCCCCAAGTATGAACCCT
>CAZMVP010000236.1:0-2927 GCA_964569355.1 uncultured Chromatiaceae bacterium
CCGAGGCCGAGCTTGTCGCGCTGGACCTCCAGCCGTCGCTCCGGTGCGGCTGCCGATACGGCGGCAACCTGTGCCGGCGTGCTTGCGCCGGGTACCAAGCCGCCGGCGAGCGTCAGGTGGTTCGTGCCGATGCCGTTCCAGATCGACTTTGCATTGGCGCTGACCACGTTCGGCTGGTCGCGGATGAAAGCCTCGATACGGTACTCGCCCGCGCGGCCGCCGGTCACCTTGTAGAACTGGTTGTCGGCATCGAGCCGGCTGCCGCGGAAGTCGAGATAGCTGCCATCCTCGGGCCGGACCAGCGTCGCGGTCATAGGGCCGAGCATCAGGCCGTCATCCCACCCGACGTAGCGGAGCCATTGCGCATTGTCCTCGTCGCCGCTGTCGAACAGCATCCCGATGGGCAGCGTGGCCGAGTACAGCCAGTCGCCGGCTGCCGTCATCGGCGGGCGCTCGGGCGGGCATTGGTACAGGAAGCCGGTCGGGTTCCGTCGCGAATTTCCCGTGAGCCAGCTCATGCCGCGCTCATCACAGCCCCAGGATGCCGCCCCGGCGCCGGGAAACAACCGGTTGCCGAACTGCAGGTCGATGCCGTCTCCGCTGTCCTGCGCAGCCAGCATCACCGGCAGCAGCATGCCGATTCCTGCAATGAATCCTGCGGCGATGCTGATTGCGCGTGGCTGCATGACGTCGCCCCCGCCGCTGGATCAGCGGTGAAACCTGGCCCCGGATGGATGGTTGGAGCCATGAACCTGCGCATGGCATGTAATGCATCCCCGTCCCATCAGCCGCTCGTCGGGGTTCGTACCGGTGCCGAGGGACCGCGCGGTCAACAGGTCGTTGGGATGACGGGTATGTGAATGGCACTGCTGGCACAGGAACGGAATCGGCGCGACCAGCAGGCTCGCCTGGTTCGAACCGTGGGGCGTATGGCAGTTGACGCAACTGTCCCGCACCGGTGCGTGCTCGAACAGGAATGGCCCGCGCTTCTCGGCATGGCACTGGTAGCACGTTTCATTCAACGTCGCCGTCTTCAGCAGGGGCGCCGTGAGCGAGCCGTGCGGATTGTGGCAGTCGACGCAGGTCATCTGTCCTTCCGGCAGGGGCATGTGCGAGCGTCGGTTGAACTGTGCGCGAATGTCGCGATGGCAGGTGGCACAGGTTTCGGTGGCGGATTGCCGGGCTGTCAGGCCCTCGACGGAGAATTTCGCCATCGGGTTGTGGCAATCACTGCACGACAGCTCGAAGCGCTGGTGCACGGAGCCCTGCCAATGGTTGCGCGGGCCGCCGGCGTGGCAGCCAAGGCAGGTACCGGCCTGGACGGCGATGGGTGTCTGCGAACCCCGGGTATAGCCGATGATCAGGCCTTTGCGGCCTGGCTGCTCGGCATGCGCCGAGCCCGGCCCGTGGCAGGCCTCACAGGCTGGCCCATTGTCGTTGCCGGCCCGGAGCGCAAGGTCGTGCAGGGTGTGCGTGAAGTGCAGCGATTCAAGCGCATGGCATGCACTGCAGGTGGCTTGCCCGACGGGACTCGCGTCTGGCGCGGCAGGATTGGCCGGAATGACGGCATGGGCAAAGCCGGATGCCCGAGGCATGGCGTTGTCCGGCAGGGTCCGGCGGCCTTCCAGCGACATGTCCGTCGCTGGCAGCGTGCTGTTGATTGTGGGTCCCGCCGGTTCGGCCCGGGCTGCGTCCAGCAGCAGGCAGGAGAACAAGCTGAAGGCGATCAATGTGGCTCGCGCCACAACGTTGATCCATGTGGCTTGCGCCACAACGTTGATCAATGTGGCTCGCGCCACAATGTCCATGTGATGCCCCTCGGTCGATGCCCCCGACGCGTTGCCCTCGTGGCAGCGCGCCCATCGCTCGTGGCCAATAGTGGACGTCGCCTCCGTGCAGGTCAACCGCGGAGGTCAACGCAGGACCAGACCCTTGACACTCCGCAACGGCCTGTGTTCCCTTGCGCGACGGGAGCAGGCAGGGAGATGCGCATGGCGACGACGCGACGGCGCTGGCCGTGGTGGCTGTTGTTCGCCGCGGTGTCGGTGGTGGCACTGTGGGTGCCGCTCTACAACCGCATCGAGCCGGAGTTGTTCGGCATCCCGTTCTTCTACTGGTTCCAGACCTCGCTGATCGTGGTCACGGCGCTCCTGACGGCGCTTGCCTATCGCGCCCGTGCCTGACGGCCCGTCGATGAACGTCGCTGTCTGGGTTTTCATCGGGCTGTTCCTGCTGATCACGGTCCTCGGCTTCGTTGCCGCCCGGTGGCGTGCCGCCAACCTTGACCATCTCGAGGAGTGGGGGCTCGCCGGTCGTCGCTTCGGCACCGTCGTCACCTGGTTCCTGCTGGGCGGGGATCTCTACACCGCCTACTCGTTCATTGCCGTGCCGGCCCTGCTGTTCGGCGCTGGCGCACTGGGCTTCTTCGCGGTGCCGTACACGTTGATCATCTACCCCTTCGTGTTCGTGGTGTTCCCGCGCCTGTGGTCGGTGGCACACCGGCATGGCTTCGTCACCGGCGGCGATTTCGTGCGGGCCCGTTACGGCAGCCCGACGCTGGCGCTGCTGGTCGCCTTGACCGGCATCCTGGCCACGATGCCCTATATCGCACTCCAGCTCGTGGGCATGGAAGTGGTGATCTCGGCGCTGGGCTTCGACGGCGAAGGCTGGCTGGGCCACCTGCCCCTGATCGTGGCCTTCGCGATCCTCGCGGCCTACACCTACACGAGCGGCCTGCGCGCGCCAGCACTGATCGCCGTCGTGAAGGACATCCTGATCTACGTGGCGGTGATCGCGGCCGTGATCGTGGTGCCGGCGAAGCTGGGTGGGTATGGCCGGATGTTCGAGGCGGTGCCCGCCGACCACCTGTTGTTGAAACCCGGGCAGGCCAGCGCCTATGCGACGTTGGCACTGGGATCGGCGCTGGC
>CAZMVP010000237.1:0-2914 GCA_964569355.1 uncultured Chromatiaceae bacterium
TCGTCCCGGACAGCCACTTCCTGGCAGCGATCGACCACGGACTGCCCGACTGTGCCGGGGTGGCAGTCGGCCTGGATCGGGTGCTGATGGTGCTGGCCGGCCTGCCGGACCTGCGGTCGGTGGTGGCCTTTCCGGTGCTCTGACCGGCGCCGGAAGCAGCCAATCAGACTCTTATGATTACCTCACAAGACACTGATATGGAAACAGCTTTACTTGACCCGGGAAACGTATGCCTGGGAGCGGGTGTCGACCTTGATGACCTCACCCTCGTTCAGGAACAGCGGCACCTTCACCACCGCGCCGGTTTCGAGCTTGGCCGGCTTCATGCCGCCGGTGGCGGTGTCGCCGCGCACGCCGGGATCGGTCTCGGTGATGGTGAGCTCCACGAAGATCGGCGGCACCACGGTCAGGGGCACGCCGTTCCACAACGTGACCGTGCAGGTGTCCTGCTCGCGCAGCCACTGCTTCGCCTCCTCGACGGCGGTCCCGCCCGCCGGGATCTGCTCGAAGCTCTCCGGATCCATGAAGTACCACATGTCGCCATCGTTGTAGAGGTACTGCATGGGCCGGTCGACCACGTCGGCCGACTCGATCGAATCGCTGTTGCGGAAGGTCTTTTCGACGGTCCGGCCCGTGCGCAGGTTGCGGATGCGGACGCGGTTGAAAGCCTGGCCCTTGCCGGGCTTGACGAACTCGTTCTCGACGACGGCGCAGGGATCGCCGTCGATCAATACCTTGCTGCCGCCCCGGAGGTCACTTGCGCTGTAGCTGGCCATGGGTATCCATTCAGTTGGGATTCGAAATGTCGCGGAGCACGGTATTCTACCTGATCCATGCCGCCCGCCAGTATCCAGAGACCGGAAGAACTCCTGCGCCTGCTCGGCCTGACCGCTGCGGATTGCGGCCTGTCCGCCGAAGCCATGGCCGATTTTCCGCTGCGTGTGCCACGCGCCTTCGTCGACCGCATGCGCCCGGGCGATCCGCGCGATCCGCTGCTGTTGCAGGTCCTGCCCGTTGCCGCCGAGACCCGGCCGGCCGACGGCTTTGGCATCGATCCGGTCGGTGACCTTTCCAGTACCCGGAGCCCGGGCCTGTTGCAGAAGTACGCGGGTCGCGCGCTGCTGATCACCACCGGGGCCTGTGCGGTCCATTGCCGGTACTGCTTCCGCCGCGGGTATCCCTACGCGGAACAGAGTGCCGCCGGCCGACAGCTCGATGCAGCACTGGACGCGATTGCCGGCGACCCGCAACTGCAGGAGGTCATCCTGAGCGGAGGCGACCCGCTGGTCCTCGGCGCGAGCCGGCTGGCCGCAATGTTGCAGCGGCTCGATGCCATCCCGCATGTCCGCCGGATCCGGCTGCACACCCGCGTGCCGATTATCGATCCCGGGCAGGTCACGCCCGGCCTGCTCGCCACGCTCCGCGGCCTCGCCACGCGGACTGTCTTCGTGGTGCATGCCAACCATGCCCGGGAGCTGGATGCGACGGTCGCGAGCATGTTGCGCGCGGTGGCCGCGGCCACGGGCCCTGTCCTGAACCAGTCCGTCCTGTTGCGCGGCGTGAATGATTCGGCTGACACGCTCGCCGGGCTTTCGACCACGCTCTTCGAGGCCGGCGTCCTGCCCTACTACCTCCACCTGCTGGATCCCGTGGCCGGTGCCGCGCATTTCGACGTGCCGGAGGACGAAGCGCTGCGCCTCGTGGGTGAACTGCTGCGGATGCTTCCCGGGTATCTCGTGCCGAGGCTGGTCCGCGAAGTCCCCGGGGAAGCATCGAAAACGCTGCTCGGCCCCTTCCCGCAACGGCCGGACCGCACGGGCACAACATAATCCCGCGCCGCCCGCAGACTCGGACAACGATCACATAATCCCGGACACCAGACGGTCACACTCGCAACCTCTCACAGGGACTCGGCAGGTGTGGAGTTGGGCAACTCCGTTGGTATTCCGCTGATCGTCATCAGCCGTCGTGACGATCACGCCACGATCATCAATTCAGTGCTTCGCGACAGTGGCCATCCGGTCCACTGCCGGCGCGTGAACGATGCGGCGACCCTCGCGGAACAACTGGGTGCCGTGCCGCCGGAGATCCTGCTGTACTTCACCGGCGACTGCGACATCGAACTCCCGGCCGTCGCCGCCGCCGTCACCGGGTGCCAGACCCCGCCGCCGCTGCTGCTCGTGCAGGGCCAGGTGGATGAACCGGCAATCGCGGCGGCCATGGCGGCCGGGGCCCGCGACGTTGTTTCGCTTGGCCATCGCGCGCGGTTGTCGGCGGTGGTCGGTCGCGAGCTTGGCGCCCATCGGCTGCGTGTCGCGCTCGCCGGCGTGGTCAGCTCCGCCACCCAATACAAGCAGGAGCTCCGGACCTTGATGTCCGGCGCATCGGAAGCCATCGCCGATGTCCACGACGGCATCATCGTGGCGGTGAACCCGGCCTGGGCAGCGCTGCTCGGCATGGCGAACGAGGAAGAGCTCGTGGCCCAGCCGTTCATGGACCTGTTCCGCGATGCCGACCAGGCAGCACTGAAGGGCGCACTCGTCGCCTGCCTCAAGGACAAGTGGGAAGAGAAAGACATCCTGCCGGTGGTCGCCTACCGCAAGGACGAGTCGGAACTCCCGCTGGAACTGCACCTGAAGCATGTCACCGTCGACGGCGAGCCGGCGGTGCGCATCATCGTGCCGGCCGAACGTCCGGCGGAGCAGCCACCGGAAGAGCTGGTGCACGCCGCCGTCGCGCGTGATCCGGCCACCGGCTTCTACCTGCGCCAGCATTTCATGGAACAGCTGATGGCCCGGCTCTCGAGCCCGGCCGAGGGCGGCGTCCGGGCCATCGCCTACATCCGGCCGGATCACTTCGCGCGCGTGCAGGCGGATGTCGGGTTGCTGGGCACCGACGCGCTGCTGACGCGGCT
>CAZMVP010000238.1:0-2815 GCA_964569355.1 uncultured Chromatiaceae bacterium
TCGTTTTCGGGTCGGAGGAGTACCCCGAGTTCCAGCAATCCGACTTTGTTGATGGTTTTGGCATGTTCCTGAACGGTGTCAACATCGCCCGGGTCGACGGGTTGCCGGTGAACATCAATCACCCGGACGTCGCCGGTATTGACGGAACCGAGCTTGACGGAGTGCTGGCCCCCGGTGGCAATCCGGTGCTGACCTTCTCCGGGCTGGTGCAACCGACCGGCAACACCTTGCGGTTCATCGTGGCGGACACTTCGGACTCGGTGTACGACACCACGGTCTATTTTTCCGCGTTGACCGGCGTGGTCCCGTTGCCGGCGTCGGCCTGGTTGCTGGGCACGGCTGTCCTTGCAGTCTTCATCCGCATCGGCCGGCGGCGCCGTGCGACATAAGCGACCAGCGGTCGCTGGCAGCGGATGGGCGGTTGTAACCAACTGAAAACACTGAGTATTTTCGGAAGAAGCTGAACGCCGGTCACAGTCCCGGACCGGCGGTCCCCCTAGAGTTTCGGCCATGGAAACCAGCCATGGCGACAACCCCCTGACCTGCCGGCGGCCGGGCGGCGGCCAACGCGGCTACACGATGGTCGAACTGATGTTCACCGTGGCCATCGCCGCCCTCGTTACCGGCCTCGCGGTGCCCAACTTCCGCAGTTTCGTCCTGAACAACCGTGCGGCCGAGGAATCCAACGCGCTGGTCGGCGCGCTGGCCCTGGCCCGCAGTGAATCGGTGACGCGCGGCATCCCGGTGTCGGTCTGCGCCAGCAGCGACAACGCCACCTGCGCCAATTCCACCGACTGGACGACCGGCTGGATCGTGTTCACCGATGCCAACGCGCCGATCGGTGCGGTCGACACCGGCACGGTTCCCGATACCGTCCTCCGGGCCCTGCCGGCACTGGGCAACGGGTCCAGCCTGACGTCCACTGCCAACTTCGTCAGCTATGCCGCCAACGGCTTCCTGGCCACGGCCGCCGGCGTCGATTTCTCGCTCGCCATCAGCGGTTGCACCGGCGATCACAACCGCGACATCACCGTGAACCTGCAGGGCCGCGCCGCCGTGGCCGCCGCCCCCTGCACCTGATCCATGGGTACCAGGACCATGCATGGAGCGGCGAACAAGCAGTCAGGACTGTCGTTGATCGAAGTGCTGATCACGGTGGTCCTGGTTTCCATCGGCCTGCTGGGTCTCGCCGGCCTGCAGCTCATGACCGTGCAGAACACCAACAGCGCCGCGGAGCGCTTCGAGGCGACGACGCTTGCCCGGAACATCCTCGAGCGCATGCGCGCCAACCGCCAGCAGGCCCGGAACGGCGATTACAACCTCGTCCTCGGTGCGGCGCCGGGCGGCTCCGGCCTGGTCGGTGACGACCAGACGGCCTGGCTGGGTTCGCTGGGGGTCCTGCCCGCGGGCCAGGGTGCCATCGACGTGGATGCTGCCGGCATCGTCACCATCGAGGTGCAGTGGACCGACGCCTCCGATGACAACGCCGGCGCTTCGCGCGACATGTCGGTCTTCCTGAGGACGGAACTGTGATGGCCACGGTCAGGCAAGGAACTTCGCGTCACCAGTCAGGCGTCAGCCTGGTCGAGATCATGATCTCGCTGGTCCTCGGGCTGATGGTCACGGGTGCGGTCGTGCAGATCTATCTCACCACCCGGCACCAGAGCACCATGCAAGCCGGGCTCACCGGTCGGCAGGAGTCGGCGCGCTTCGCGGCGCAGCTCATCCAGCAGGATGCCCAGATGGCCGGCTTCCGCGGTTGCCTGCGCGATGCGGGCACCGTGGTCAACACGCTGAACAACTCCACGGGCTTCCTCTACAACTTCGGGCAGCATGTCGTCGGCTTCGACAACGCCGGAGGCCTGCCTGCCGGGTTGACCAACATCGTGGCCGGCACCGACGTGCTGACGCTCCGCACCCTTGACGATCCCGGTGCCCTGACGTTGGCATCGGACATGCCGACCAATTCGTCGGATCCGGTGATCGCGGCCGGCCTGTCGCCGGCACCGTTCGATCCGGGTGATTTCGCACTGGTCGCCGACTGCACCGGTGCGGCCGTGTTCCAGGTCAGCGCCTATGACGCCGGCACGGGCGTACTGTCCCATGTTGCTGCCGGCACGCCGGGCAACAGCACACTCAGCCTGGGCCGCCGCTTCGGTGCCGGGGCCCAGGTCTTCCGCATGCGCACCACCTCGTACTACATCCGCGACAGCGACAACGGCACCGGCCCGGCGCTGTGGCGTCGCAGTGGACTGAATCCCCCGCAGGAACTGGCCGAAGGCATCGAGAACATGCAGGTGCTCTACGGCGAGGACACCGACGGCAACCAGACTCCTGATGTCTACCGGACTGCCGATGCGGTCATGGACTGGGGCAACGTGGTCAGCCTGGAGATCGCGCTGCTCGCCGCCAGTACCGATGGCCGGGTGGGCGATGAAGACACCCGTACCTTCGATCTCCTCGGCGAGACCGTCGATCCCACCGCCGGTGGCACGCTTCCCTCCGACGGGCGGCTGCGCCGGGTCGTGTCCTTCACCATAGCCATGCGGAACCAGTTGTCATGATCCAGGTTTCCCGGAATCGCGAGCAAGGCGCCGCGATGGTCATCGCACTCGTGATGCTCGTGGTGCTGACCCTGCTCGCCACCGCCAGCGCCCGCATGACCCTGATGGAAGAGCGGATGACCGGCAATACCCAGGACCGGACCATCGCCTTCCAGGCTGCCGAGGCCGGGCTGCGTGCCGGCGAGGCACAGGCCCAGCTGGCCGTGCTGCCGGATTTTTCCGTCAATGCCAATGGCCTCTACGAATCCGCC
>CAZMVP010000239.1:0-2785 GCA_964569355.1 uncultured Chromatiaceae bacterium
GCACCGAAGGCATCATCGGCGAGAAATACGAGCATGGCGCGGTGGTGTTCATCGACCTGCAGCCGGGGCTCAAGCTGGCACTGTGGCCGCGGGCCAGCTTCGCACACGACGCGGGCCTGGCCCAAGGTGGCCCGGCGCCCACCGAGTGCCTGATCAGCCACAACGTGGGGTCCCGCGCCGAAGTGGACACGGTGATGGCCGAAGCCAGGCGGGCCGGGGCACATATCCTCAAGCCGGCACAGGACACCTTCTGGGGTGGCTATGCCGGCTACTTCCAGGATCCGGACCAGCACGTCTGGGAAGCGGTCTGGAACCCGAAGATCCAGCCGCCAGCATGAAGCTCTACGCCCATCCTTTTTCGTCGTGCTGCCAGAAGGTGCTGGGCGCGCCGAACCGCGACTGACGCGGCACGCTGCCGCAGCCAGCAGGCCGGACAACGGCAGTGGAATGCTGGAATAATGCGGAATCACAATAGAGATGGGGACTTCCCGATGCGAGACGCTTTTCTTTTCCTGCACCTGGCCGGCGCCATCATCTGGGTCGGCGGCATGTTCTTCGCGTACTTCTGCCTGCGGCCGGCGGTTGGCACGCTGCTCGAGCCACCGCAGCGCCTGCCGCTGTGGGCGGCCACCTTCAAATCCTTTTTCCGCTACACGGCGATCTCCGTGGTGCTGATCATCCTGAGCGGCTTCGGCATGATGGGGGCCATCAAGATGGGCTCCACGCCACATGGCTGGCTGCTGATGATGGTGCTCGGCCTCGTCATGGCGGTGATTTTCGTCTACGTGTACTGGGCGCTGTATCCGAAGCTCGTGCGCAATTCCGAGGCCGGCGCGTGGCCCGTGGCCGGCGCTGTGCTCGGCGTCATCCGTCGGCTCGTGGCCGTGAACCTGTTCCTGGCCCTGCTGGTGGTGGCGGCGGCCGTGTCGGCCCGGTGACGCCACCGCGTCGCCAGCGCACGACGCGCCACCCACAAACACTGCGCATCGATGCCGCCGCGACGCCCCGTGATCTTGCCCGGGCGGTGGCACTGCTGGAGCGTTGCGAAGGGACCGTGATGCTGGGCGATGCCCTGGTGCTCCGCCCGTCACCGGTGGTAATCCGCTGCGAGGTGCTCGATCCGGCACCCATGGCGCACCGCTGCGCCGAGGAGTACAAGGTGCTGGTCGAGAACGCCGCGCGTGCGCTCGAGGCGTCGGCACTCGGCAACCGGTTGCCACGGCGGTCGCTTGAGTGGGTCGTGGTGGCCGTCGACAACGGTGACGCCACGGAGGCATGGCCATGAAATCGCTCGACCACCGGATTCCGCCACCCCTCGTGGCGCTGGTCATTGCCGTGGCCATGTGGGCCACGGCCCGATTCACGCCACATTGGGGGATCACCACCGAAGCCCGGACCCTGCTCGTGGTCATCTTCGCCGTGGCCGGAGTCGTGGTCACCGTGAGCGGCGCCCGTACCTTCAGTCGCGCCGGGACGACAAAGAACCCGATGAACCCGGGCGCCGCAACCGTGCTGGTGCGCTCCGGGATCTTCCGCTTCACGCGCAACCCGATGTACCTCGGGCTGGTGCTGATCCTGGTTGCGTGGGCCCTGTTCTTCGCCGCACCCTGGGCCTTGTGGGGGCCGCTGGCCTTCCTGCTGTACATGGATCGCTTCCAGGTGAGGCCGGAGGAAGCGGCCATGGCAAGGCTATTCGGCGCCGACTATGCCGAGTACTGCAACCAGGTCCGCCGGTGGCTCTGAAGGCACCGCAGCCGTAGGACGATGGACACCTCGCTGCTGCTCTGGGGCCTGCTCTTCAGCTCGATCGGCCTCGGCTTCTTCATCTACGGCCGGAAGCAGCGCAAGGTCGTGCCGCTCGCGTGCGGCGTGGCACTGATGGTGGTGCCGTATTTCATCCCGAGCAATCTCGTGCTCGTGCTGGTCGGCGTGGTGCTGTCGGCCGTGCCGTACTTCGTCCGGCTCTGAATGGTGCCGGCAGTCGAGCGGCCCGACCGCCGCACGCCATACCTGCTGGTGGCGCTGGTGATACTCATCGTCCTGCTGGCATGGTCCGGTCTTCACCCCCATGACCGCGGCACCTGGCTCATGGAGGTCGCCCCGGTGATCGTCGTGATCCCGGTCCTCTGGCTGACCCACCAGCGGTTCCCGCTGACGACGCTCCTGTACGTGTGCATCTTCCTGCATGCCCTGGTGCTGATGCTGGGTGGTGCGTACACCTATGCCCGCGTGCCGCTCGGTTTCGAGATCGCCGACCTGCTCGGCAGCACCCGCAACCCGTACGACAAGATCGGGCATTTCTTCCAGGGGTTGGTGCCCGCGCTGGCGGCCCGCGAGATCCTGATCCGCGGCGCCTTCGTGCGCGGCCGCAAGATGCTGGCGTTGCTCGTGGTCTGCGTCGTGCTCGCGATCAGCGCGACCTATGAATTCATCGAGTGGGGCGCGGCGCTCGCGATCGGCCAGGAGGCACAGGACTTCCTGGGCACCCAGGGCTACGCCTGGGATACCCAGTCAGACATGTTCTTCGCGCTGATCGGCGCCGTCGTTGCCCTGCTGCTGTTCTCCGGGCTGCAGGACCGGCAGATCCTGAAACTCGGGCGAGAGCAGGACTGACGCCGCGCTAGCGCTTCATCGCGTCGAAGAAATCCACGTTCTTCTTGGTGTCCTGCATCTTCGACAGCAGGAACTCGACTGCCGCCAGTTCGTCCATCGGGTGCAGGACCTTGCGCAGGATCCACATCTTCTGCAGCTCGTCTTCCTTGGTGAGCAGCTCCTCGCGCCGGGT
>CAZMVP010000240.1:0-2749 GCA_964569355.1 uncultured Chromatiaceae bacterium
TGCATCGCCAGGTCATCGACTACGCCGAGAAGCACTACCCGACCTTCTTCAACGCACCGACCGAGTACACCGGGTTCCAGAGCCTGTCGAGCCTCGAGAACTACGCGAAGACCGAGAAGCCGCAACCGCCGAAGGGGTCGGGCAGTTCCCAGCCGTAAAGGACGTGCATTGGCGGCCGGGGGCTCACCGATCGTGGCCAGCCGGAGGATAGGGCATTTTGCCGCGGAGACCGGCTGCGCTGGACCGTGTATGCGGTTACCATGCAGCAGCTGAGCTATACCCAAAACAAGGCGATCCATGTCTTTGTCTGAGCAACGCAAGAGTGTGGGTGCGGTCGGCGCGACCGCTGGTGCAACCAGGACAGGATCAGCCGGTCCGGAGGGTCCGGGCGGCAAGTTCGGCTGGGTGCGGCTCGCCCCCGGCGTCACCGGCTGGCACATGTGGGTGTTCCTCTATGCCTCCTTTGCCACGATCGGCCTGCTGAACTTCGTCACGGTCGGCACGCCGTACGTGCTGACCGCCAACCTTGGCATCCCTACCAGCGCCCAGGGCACCGTGATCGGCGACCTGGTGGTCTGGAGCGAGATCGCGCTTCTGATGGTCTTCGCCCCCGCCGGCGTGATGGCCGATCGCATCGGCCGGCGCGGGGTCTACGTGCTCGGCTTCGTCGTGATGGCCATCGGTTACGCGTTGTACCCGTTCGCCGACTCGCTGCCCGAACTGACCGTGTACCGCATGATCTACGCCGCCGGCGTCGCCGCCTGTACCGGCATGCTGGCCACCCTCGTGGCCGATTACCCCTACAGCCCCGATCGGGGCAAGCTCGTGGCGCTCGGTGGCCTGTTCAATGGCATTGGCGCCGTTCTTGTCGTGGTGCTGGGCGCCAGGCTGATGAAGTCCTTCGTCGCCGGCGGTGCCGATGTCATGGTCGCCGGCCAGCAGGCTCACCTGTTCATAGCCGCGCTCTGCCTGGTCTCGGCCGTGATCGTTGCCCTGGGTGTCCGCAAGGGCACGCCGGTCGTGCACGACCAGCGGCCGCCGATCGGCGAACTGGTGCGGAGCGCGCTCTCGGAAGCGAGGAATCCCCGGATCGCGCTGGCCTTCGGTTGTGCCTTCATCGCCCGCGCGGACCTCGTGATCCTCGGCACCTACAGCAACCTCTGGGGCATCACGGCGCAGCTGGATGCCGGCGTGCCGCTCGGGCAGGCGACGGCCAGGGCCGCGGCCATGACCTTCGGCACGGCGAGCCTCGCCGGCCTGATCTGGCTGCCGATCATGGGCATCATCCTTGACCGCATCAACCGGGTGTCCGGCACCCTGCTTTGCATGGCGCTGACGGCGGCGGGCTTCCTGGCGACGCTCCTGATGGACGATCCGGTGGCCGGCAGGAATCAGTGGATCTGGATCCTCGTCGGCATCGGCAACATCAGCGCCTTCATCGGCGCGATGACCCTGGTTACGGCCGAAGCGCCGATAGCCAAGCGCGGCGTGGTCATCGGCATGTTCAACATCGTGGGCGTGATCGGCATCATGGTCTGCAGCGTGATCGGTGGCCGGCTGTTCGATGGCTGGAGCCCGGCCGGACCGTTCGTGCTGATCGGCGGCCTGTCGTTGATCGCCGCGATCGCGGCAGTTGCCGTCAGGATCCTGTCACCGGGCCCGGCGGTCGTCGGGCGGAAGGCATCCGCGATCGGGCACTGAGGCTCGAACCGGCCCGGGACTATCGCAGATCCCCGGCATGCGCGTGCCCGTCAGGGAGGTGTCCTGGCGGGCAATTTCGGGCCGACATCCTGTCGGCCCTCAAACAGGCGCTCCTCGCTCAAGTGCCATCCATGGCCCGCTCGTCGCGCATGGCCCGCCAGGACACCTCCCTGACGGACGCCCGCTTCACTCACCATTCCCGATGATGTCGGCCCGAAATTGCCCGCCAGGACACCTCCCTGCCGGGTGCGCGCGGCCTCGAGCGCTGCGGTAAACCCTCCCGAACCGGCGCGTCAGTGCCCGATGGCAGGCGCTCTTCGCCCGACGACTGCCGGTCCCGGCGCATAGATCCGCACGATCACCGCCGCGATCGCACTCAACACGGACAGGCCGCCGATCAGCACGAAGGGCCCGGCCGGGCTCCAGGCATCGAACAAACGGCCGCCCACCACGCTGCAGACCATGATGCCGATCACGCCCACGATGTTGAACATGCCGATGACCACGCCGCGCTTGGCTATCGGCGCTTCGGCCGTAACCAGGGTCATCGCGCCGATGAAGGCGCTGATGTTGCCGATGCCGACGAGGATCCAGATCCACTGGTTCTTCGGCAACACGGGGTCGTCGATCAGCAACGTGGACATGAAACCGATTGCGGTCAGTGCCATGCACAGGAAGGTACCGGTCACGCGGTTGATGCGGTCGAGGATGATGCCCATGATCGGCAGCCAGATCAGCCCGGCGAGGCTGGCCGTGCCGAAGGTCATGCGCGCCGAGGTGGCCACGGCCTGCGCGATCGGCATGCCGTCGTTCAGCGCGGCCGTCGTGCCCCAGAGCGTGCTGAAAGTGCCAAGGATCACGAGGTCCGCGCGGGCGATGAAGGCGCAGCCGTAAGCCAGCGCGATCCGCGGATTGCGGGCCTCCGACAACGCACTGCGCACCAGCTCGGCAACCGGCGGGCGTTCTTCGTGCGCCGCCGGCGTTCCCTTGCGCACGCCAATCGCGATGATCACGGCGGACAGCAGGCAGAGCGCGGCAATGGACATGT
>CAZMVP010000241.1:0-2744 GCA_964569355.1 uncultured Chromatiaceae bacterium
CGCGACCAGGTCATCACTGTCGCCCGGCAGTTCGCCGAGAACGCCCACAAGACGCAGGGCAAGTCGATGGTGGTCATCGGTGCCGGCATGAACCACTGGTACCACATGGACATGGGATACCGCGGCATCATCAAGATGCTGATGATGTGCGGCTGCGTCGGTGTGTCCGGTGGTGGTTGGGCCCACTACGTGGGCCAGGAGAAGCTGCGGCCGCAGACTGGCTGGCAGCCGCTGGCGTTTGCGCTCGACTGGCACCGTCCGCCGCGGCAGATGAACGGCACGTCGTTCTTCTACAGCCACACCGGCCAGTGGCGCTACGAGAAAATGGACCTCGCCGACATCCTGTCGCCGCTCGCCGACGCCTCGCAATGGGGTGGGGCGATGATCGACTACAACGTCCGCGCCGAGCGCATGGGCTGGCTGCCGTCCATTCCCCAGTTCGACCGCAATTCCCTGAAGATCAGCGGCGATGCCGCGGCTGCCGGCCTGCCGGTGGACCAGTATGTGGTCCGGGAGCTGAAGAGCGGCAAGCTGGCCTTCGCCTGCGAGGACCCGGACAACCCGGTCAACTTCCCGCGCAACCTGTTCATCTGGCGATCCAACCTGCTCGGTTCATCGGGCAAGGGCCACGAGTATTTCCTGCGCCACCTGCTCGGCACGGAGAACGGCGTGCAGGGCAAGGATCTCGGCGACGAGGCCGGCCGCCGGCCGAAGGAAGTCCGCTGGCGAGAACCCGTGCACGGCAAGCTGGACCTGCTGGTGACGCTCGATTTCCGCATGTCGACGACCTGCATGTATTCCGACATCGTGCTGCCGACCGCGACCTGGTACGAGAAGGATGACCTGAACACCTCGGACATGCATCCGTTCATCCATCCCTTGACCGCCGCGGTCGATCCTGCCTGGGAATCGCGTTCGGACTTCGAGATCTACAAGGGCATTGCCAAATGCTTCTCCGAGCTGTCGGCCGGCCACCTCGGGACGGAGACGGACGTGGTTACCGTGCCGTTGCTGCACGACACGCCGGGCGAACTGGGGCAGGCGCTCGACATCGCCGACTGGAAGCGCGGCGAGTGCGAGCCCATCCCCGGCAAGACGATGCCCTCGATCGTGACGGTGAAGCGCGATTACGCCGCCACCTACGACAAGTACACCTCGCTCGGGCCACTGATGGATCAGCTCGGCAACGGCGGCAAGGGCATGCAGTGGGAGACCACGGAGGAGGTGCAGGCACTCGGTGACCTGAACGGCCGGCACCGGGGCACCGGCGTCAATGGCGGGCGGCCGAAGATCGAGACCGCCCGGCATGCCTGCGAGACGATCCTCATGCTGGCGCCGGAAACCAACGGAAAGGTGGCAATCAAGGCCTGGGACTCGCTCTCCGGCGTCACTGGCCGCGAGCATGCGCATCTCGTGCGCGGGCACGCCGCCGAGAAGATCCGGTTTGCGGACATCGTTGCCCAGCCGCGCAAGATCTACACCTCGCCGATCTGGTCGGGCATCGAGTCTGCCAGCGTGTCGTACAACGCCGGCTGGACCAACGTCAACGAGCTGATTCCGTGGCGCACCCTCACCGGCCGGCAGCAGTTCTACCAGGACCACCCATGGATGCGCGCCTTCGGCGAACAGCTCTGTATCTACAAGCCGCCGGTGGATCTGCGGACGATCCAGCCGATCAAGGGCAAGCGCGGCAACGGCAACCCCGAGGTCGTGCTGAACTTCATCACGCCGCACCAGAAATGGGGCATCCACAGCACCTACACCGACAACCTGCTGATGCTGACCCTGTCGCGCGGCGGGCCGATAGTCTGGATGTCGGAGGTCGACGCGAAGAAGGCGGGAATCGAGGACAACGACTGGATCGAGGCCTACAACGTCAACGGGGCACTCACGGCCAGGGCCGTGGTCAGCCAGCGCGTGCCGGAAGGCATGTCGATGATGTACCACGCCCAGGAGAAGATCGTGAACACCCCCGGCTCGGAGATCACCGGCAACCGTGGTGGCATCCACAATTCGGCCACGCGCACGGTACTGAAACCGACCCACATGATCGGCGGCTATGCGCAACTGAGCTACGGCTTCAACTACTACGGCACGGTGGGCTCGAATCGCGACGAATTCATCATCGTGCGCAAGATGAGCAAGGTCGACTGGATGGATGACGGCGATATCGCCGATGCAATGCAGGCAAGGAAAGTGGTGCGATGAAGATCCGGGCGCAAATCGGCAAGGTCCTCAACCTGGACAAGTGCATCGGCTGCCACACCTGCTCGGTCACCTGCAAGAACGTCTGGACCTCCCGGGAAGGCATGCAGTACGCGTGGTTCAACAATGTCGAGACGAAGCCAGGCGTTGGCTACCCGCGCGAATGGGAGAGCCAGGACCGCTGGAACGGCGGCTGGGTGCGGGACGGGAAGGGGCGGTTGAAGCCCCGGATCGGCGGCCGTTGGCGCGTGCTCGCCAATATCTTCGCCAATCCCGACATGCCGTCGATCGGCGATTACTACGAGCCGTGGGATTACGACTACCAGCACATGCAGGCGGCGCCCGACGCCCCGACCATGCCCACCGCACGGCCTCGCTCGCTGGTTTCCGGCAAGCGCATGGCGAAGATCGAGTGGGGGCCGAACTGGGAGGAGATCCTCGGCACGGAGTTCGCGAAGCGCTCGAAGGACTACAACTTCGAAGGCGTGCAGAAGGAGATCTACGGGCAGTTCGAAAACACCTTCATGATGTACCTGCCC
>CAZMVP010000242.1:0-2712 GCA_964569355.1 uncultured Chromatiaceae bacterium
TTCCGCCACCTGCTCACCCAGCATGCGATCGTGGCCGTGAGCGGCACGCTGCGGTTCGAGGAATACCTGGACGGCTGGCGCCTCAATGCCCGGGAAGTGCTGGACGTCGACCGGCTGGTCGAGTCACGGGCCACGGGCCTGTTGCTCCGCTGGCGGGCGGATGTCGACCGGTTCATGAATCCCCGGCTGCTCAAGAGCGTGATCGAGGAATACCGGCCGGGGAATTGCAGCGTCTCCCTGTATTACAGCGCCGCGGGCACCCAGGCGCGCCTGGCGCTCGGCAGCGAGTGGACCGTGCGTCCGACCCGGGAACTTCGTGAACGGCTGTCCGAGCTCGTGGGCCTGGAAGGGTTCCGCTTCGTCTACGAGGGGTCGCGCCAGTAGCCGACAGTGCGGCGCGGCCCGTAATATGATTGTCGAAACGGAGCACCCATGGACCTGAAATTCCTGGATTTCGAGCAGCCCATCGCGGAGCTCGAGGCGAAGATCGACGAGTTGCGCTATGTCGGCGACGACTCCGAGATCAATATCAGCGACGAGATCTCGCGCCTCAAGTCCAAGAGCGAGGCCCTGACCCGCAGCATCTTCTCGAGCCTCTCCGCATGGCAGGTCGCGCAGCTCGCGCGCCATCCGATGCGACCCTACACGCTGGACTACCTTGCCGCGATCAGCCCGGAATTCCAGGAGCTGCATGGCGACCGGATGTATGCCGACGACCCGGCGATGGTCGCGGGGCTCGGCCGGCTCGAAGGCAAGCCGGTCGTGTATGTCGGCCAGCAGAAGGGCCGCGACACGAAGGAGCGGGTGCGCCGAAACTACGGCATGCCCAAGCCCGAGGGCTATCGCAAGGCCCTGCGGTTGTTCGAGCTGGCCGAGAAGTTCCAGTTGCCCGTGATCACCTTCATCGACACGCCGGGCGCCTATCCCGGCATCGGCGCGGAGGAGCGCGGCCAGAGCGAGGCCATCGCGCGCAACCTGTTCGTCATGGCACGGCTGAAGACACCGATCATCAGTGTCGTCATCGGCGAGGGCGGTTCGGGCGGGGCGCTTGCCATCGGCATTGCCGACCGCGTGATCATGCTCGAGTACAGCGTCTACAGCGTGATCTCGCCGGAGGGCTGCGCGAGCATCCTGTGGAAGAGCGCCGACAAGGCCGAGACGGCCGCGGAGGCGATGGGCATCACGGCGCCACGGCTGCGCGAGCTGGGCCTGATCGACGAGGTCATCCGCGAGCCGCTCGGCGGCGCGCATCGCGACCCCGAGCGGACCACGGCGTCGGTGCGGGCGGCATTGGCCAGCCACCTGCGCGACCTCGAGGCATTGGATCTCAACGAACTGCTCCGGCGGCGCGCGGGCCGGCTGCAGGCCTATGGCAGCTTCCGGGAGAACTGAAGCACGAGGCAAGGACCCGGTCGCCCGGGTGTCGGGCGAACTGGCGCAATGCCTGCCACCGGGCGCCGCCGTGCTTGTCGCGTTCAGTGGCGGCCGTGATTCGACGGTGCTGCTGCACGGCTTGGCCGGCCTGCGTGCAAGCCGCGGGCTCGAGCTGCGCGCGGCCCACGTCAATCATGGGTTGAACCCCGACTCCGGCACCTGGGCCGACCATTGCCGGACGATTGCCGGACGTCTCGACGTGCCGTGCCTCGACCTCGCGGTCGATGTGCATGACGAGGCCGGCCACGGGATCGAGGCGGCGGCGCGCCACGCGCGCTATGCGGCGCTGGCGGCGCAACTGAAGCCTGGCGAGTGGCTGGTGACCGGCCACCATGCCGACGACCAGCTCGAAACCATGCTGCTGCACCTGTTCCGCGGATCTGGCGTCGCGGGGCTCGCGGGGATTCCGGCCAGCACGGTCTTCGGCGCCGGCCATCTTGCCCGGCCATTGCTTGGCCTCGCTGGACGTGACCTGCGGGACTACGCGGAGAAGATCCTGCAACCCGCTGGCATTGCATGGCTTTCCGATCCGATGAATGCGGATCCGGCGCGCGACCGGAACTTCATCCGCCACCACATCGCGCCGCTGCTGGCGGGACGGTTCCCTGCCATGGTCGCCGCGGCCGGCCGGACTGCCGGGCTGGCCGCGGAGGCGGCCGGGCTGCTCGATGACCTGGCCTCGCAGGATGCCGCGCAGGTGCAGGATCCGTGCGATGGCAGTCGGCTGGACCTGGCAGGATTGCGCAGCCTGTCGCCGGCGCGCCAGCGCAACCTGGTCCGCTTCCTCGCCCGCCGGCGCGGCTGGGCCGTGCCGCCGGAACGGCGCCTGCGGACGGGCCTCGCATCGCTGCTCGACGCGGCGAGCGGCAGGCAACCGGTGTTGCGCTGGGCCGCGCACGAGATCCGCCGGTATCGCGACCATGTGTACCTGCTGGATGCCGGCATCGAAAGCGGCAATCCGGAAACGCTGCCGGCATGGTCGGGCCTTGCGCCACTCGAACTGGGAGGCAGTCGCGGGCGACTCGAGCTCAAGCCCCGCAGCGCCACCGATCCCGCCCTGCGGGCCCGATGCCTCGATGCCAGGCTCAAGGCATCGGGTTTCTCGGTGGGCTTCCGGGATGGCGGCGAGCGGCTGTGTCCGGCGGGGGATCGGCACCATCGCAGCCTGAAGTACCTGTTCCAGTCACGCGGCATCGTGCCGTGGATGCGCCCGCACATTCCGTTGATCAGCGTTGACGGCAGGCTGGCGGCCGTGGGTGATCTCTGGATTGCATCGTG
>CAZMVP010000243.1:0-2681 GCA_964569355.1 uncultured Chromatiaceae bacterium
CGCCCTGGACCTTGATGCCGCCGCTGTTGATGGTGTTGTCGGTGCGCCCGGCCACATGCAGGAAGCCGTCCGCGTCGAGGTGGCCGAGGTCGCCGGATCGCCACCAGCCGCCCACGAAGCGCCGTGCAGTCAGCTCGGCATTGTTCAGGTAGCCGGTGGCCAGCGTCGGACCACGCAGCAGGATTTCGCCCGGTTCCCCGACGGGGCGCTGGTCGTCGATGCCGCCGTCCGGATCGACGATGCGCAGGTCCGCGCCGGGTACCGGCCGGCCGGCGCAGACGGGCTTGCCGAGGACCTCCTGGTCCCGCAGTTCCCAGTATGTCGCGGCGCCGGGCGCGGACTCCGAGGCCAGGTACAGGCAGCGGATGTCGGTATCGGCCCAGGAGCGGATCCGCTCGATGTCCGTTGCCGAAGGCGGCTCGCCGGCACAGAGCATCATGCGCAGCGAACTCAGGTCGAAACGGTCGGTGATGGCCGGTTCCAGCATGCGGATCATCGTCGGCACGGGGCCGGCCATCGTCGCCTTTTCCTTCTCGATCAGTTCGCAGAAGGACTCCGGCGTGAATCCCTCCATCAGCACGAGGCTGCCGCCGGCGTACAGCACCGGGATGGAGGAGAAGGGCCAGGCCGCGAACGAGGTGCCGACCAGCACGAGCAGGCGCGTGCTGCGCGACACGTGGCCGAAGAGGGCGGGCGCGGCCCGCATCCAGCGCACGAAGTTGCCATTGCTGTGCACGATGCCCTTGGGCGTGCCGGTCGAGCCGGAAGACAGGATGATGATCGCGGGATCGGAGGGCTTCGGCTCTGCCTCGGGCTCCACCCCCGGGTAGCGCGTCAGCGCCTCGCCGTAGCTGAAGGCCGCGTCCGGGAGAGCCTGGTCGCCCAGCGTGATCACCAGCGGCGGGTCCGGCATGCCGGCGATCGCGGCCGTCACCGTGGCCAGGGATGCATCCGCGCAGATCACGGCGCGGGCCCCGATGCTGTCGAAGGTGCTGCGCACGAAGCCGGCGGTCTCGCGGGCGTTGATGTTGCAGGTCACGCAGCCGAGCTTCTGGGCACCGAAGAACGCGGCATAGAAGCGGCAGGTCGACGGACCGATGAAGGCCACGGCATTGCCGCGGCCGATGCCGGCCTGCTGGAGTGCCTGGGCGATGGAGCGCGCCTCGCGGTTCAGTCGCCCGCCGTCATAGCGGTCCCGGTCATCGGTGATCAGCTCCACTTCGGCATTCCACCGGCACAGCAGGTCGATGGCATGGCGAACGGTGCAGGTGTCGTCTTCCGCCATGCCATCAGCCCCTGATGTTGACCACGACCTTGCCGACCACCGAGCGATCGGCAACCGCGGCCAGGGCCTGCACCGCATCGTCCAGCGGGAAGATGCGGTCGATCCGTGGCCGTATCGCGCCGCGCGCGTGCAATGCCATCAATTCCTCGAAGTTCCGGTCCACCACGGCCCGCTCGTGCGTGAAGAACTGCTGGTAGTTCACGCCGATCACGGCATTTTCCTTCAATAGCGCCAGGTTGGTGGCGTACTGGCCGATCTGGCCGCTGGCAAAACCGACGATCAGGATCCGGCCGTTGCGTCGCGCCGTGCGGCAGGCCTGGCTGAAGAGCTCGCCACCCACCGGGTCGAAGACCACGTCGACGCCCTTGCCGCCGGTCAGGGCACGCACCGCCTCCCGCAGGTCATCCCGGCCGTAATCGATCAGCTCGTCGAAGCCCTCGCCCTTCAGCGCCGAGAGCTTGCGTGCCGAACCCACCGCGCCGATCACTCGCGCCCCGAGTGCCCGGCCGATCTGCATGGCCGCCATGCCGACGCCGCCACCGGCACCGAGCACCAGCAGGGTTTCCCCGGCGCGGAGCTGGCCGCGCTGCCGGAGCGCATGGTAGGACGTGGTGTGCCCGCCCTGGAAAACGGCGGCACAGTGCATGTCCATCGAATCCGGGACCGGGACCACGGCCTCGGCCGGGGCCAGCACTTCCTCGGCCAGACCGCCCCAGAAGATCGTTGCCATGACGCGCTGGCCGACCTCGATGCCCGTGACACCAGTGCCGAGCGCGCTGATGGTCCCGGCGACCTCGCCACCCGGGAAGAACGGCAGGGGTGGGCGTACCTGGTACTTGCCCTGCACGAGCAGGATGTCCGGGAAATTGATGCCGCAGGCATGCACCCGGATCCTGACCTGCCCGTCGCCGGGCGTCGGGACGGCCAGGTCCTGGACGGACAGGTCCTCGAGCGGACCGAAGGTGGTGCAGACCAGGGCTTTCAACTCATCATCTCCCGTGCCTGCTCCGGGCTATGGACGCGGCGGCAAAAAGAAGGGCGGCCAAAGGCCGCCCCTCAGGCCCGGGATGCCGGGACCGGTCCTGTGGTCAGCGGAACCGCATCGTGCCTTGCAAGGTGACATAGAGCGGCGTGCTCACCGAGGCGACATGCACCCGGCCGACCTGGAAGTTGTGGTTCATCGTCAGTTCGTCGGTCAGGTTGCGCCCGACCAGCGCCACTTCCCAACGGTCGTCGGCGTCGGCGACGGCAATCCGGAGGTCGAGCTTGGTGTAGGCATCCTGCTCGTACAGCGGCGACAGGTTCTGGTTGATGTAGTAGCTGTCCGAGTAAGACAGCACACCGTTGACGAGCAGGCGCGTCTTCGCGGTCAGCGGGCTGTTCCAGTCCGCATGGA
>CAZMVP010000244.1:0-2681 GCA_964569355.1 uncultured Chromatiaceae bacterium
CCCATGATGTTGAGCAGCATGAAGACCTCGTCGCCGATGCGATAGCTGCTGCTCGTCGGGATGAACAGGCCACCGTTGCGGACGAAGGGCATGTAGGCG
The DNA here is from genome assembly GCA_964569355.1 of uncultured Chromatiaceae bacterium. GTDB lineage: Bacteria > Pseudomonadota > Gammaproteobacteria > Steroidobacterales > SHZI01. The sequence goes on from CAZMVP010000244.1 coordinate 100, forward strand.
AGGTACAGGGCACTCTTGTCCCGGATGGTCAGCGTCAGCAGTCCTGGCTTCGACATATCCCTACCTGGTGGCTCCGACGGCACCGTACCACCACAGCAGCAGTTCGGCGAAGACGGCTTCCATGTTCACGGATCGATCCTTGAGGCGTTCGGCCTCGAGGACCTGATCGAGGTACACGCAACAGGCTGCCATGTTCACGGCAGCATGGGGAATATTCAAGGGGAAGGGTCGGGCACGATCCTGCGTCGGCGCGGATGCCCCGGAACCCTGCCAGGACGATCGGGCTGCCTCGCGGATCAGCTGTGCGGTCTGCAGGTAGAGCCAGCGCAGGCATACGGCATGGTCACGGCGCGCCCACGTCCGACCCAACGTGACGGGCGTTGCCACGCGATCGATGAGCTGCTGAATCTCTGCACCGAGGTCCGCCAATGTCTGCGCCAATGTGCCTGCAGCGGTTGTTCCGCCCGGGGCAGTGCCGGCGGCGGCCTGCCCGCCAGTTCCTGCCAGCAGGTTGCGTGCCAGCAGCGGGGCACCCGCTGCAAACGCCAGCGCACGCTCGCAGGAGGCACGATCGGCACCGTGGCTCGCGAGCCAGTCGAGGGTCAGCTCGGGCGCTGGCGGCGAGATCCGCAGCCGTTCGCACCGGCTCACCACGGTTGCCGGCAGGCGCCCGGCCGCCGTACCGACCAGGATCAGCAGGGTTCCCGCCGGCGGTTCCTCGAGGGTCTTCAGGAAGGCGTTGGCCGCGCTCAGGTTCATCGCGTCGGCCGGGTAGATCACGGCGGCCTTCCGTCCCTGCCGATGACTGGTCAGGACCAGCGCATGGTTGAGCTCGCGGATCTGGTCCACCTTGATATCCGGGCGCCCTTCCCCCTCGCTGCCGACCGACCAGAAATCGGGATGCGGCACCCCGGGCAAGTCATCGGCATCGGCATCGGCCGCCGGCTGCCAGTCCAATTCAAGGAAGCGGGCGGCCAGCGCCAGCGCCAGGTGGCGTCGGCCGCAGCCCGCCGGCCCATGGATCAGCATGGCCTGCGGAAGCTGGCCGCGAGCCAGCCGCGCTTCGAAGCGCTGCATCGGCGCCGCGAGCCATGGCAGGCCGGTCGTCATATCAGTCGTCATGCCGGCCGCTCCAGCCCCGCGAGCCATTGCCGGATGTCCCGTTGCACGGCCGGCAGCGGCTGGCTCGCGTCGACGACGCGGATCCGCCCCGGCTCGTCGGCGGCAAGCCCGAGGTATGCCCGGCGTACCCGTTCGAAGAAAGCCTGGGTCTCGCGTTCGAAGCGGTCGCGATGGCCGCGACTTTCCTGGCGTTCGCCGGAGACGGCGACCGGCGCATCCAGCAGCAGGGTGTGGTCCGGCCGCAAGGTACCCTGCACCAGTGTCTCGAGCATCCCGATGGCCGCCGCGGGCAGGCCTCGGCCACCACCCTGGTAGGCCCGGCTCGCATCGGTGAAGCGATCGCAGACCACCCATTGCCCGCGCGCGAGCGCTGGCCGGATCACGGCATCGAGATGGGTCGCGCGGGCAGCGAACATCAGCAGCAACTCGGGCAGCGGCGCGATGGGTTCAGCCGGATCCAGCAGCAGGGCCCGGATCCGCTCGCCGAAGGCCGTGCCACCCGGCTCGCGGGTCTCCACCACGTCATGGCCGGCCTCGCGAAGCGCACTGGCGATGAACCCCAGGTTGGTCGATTTGCCGACCCCCTCGATGCCCTCGACCGTGATGAACCGGCCTTTGCCCATGTCGCTGCCCACGCTCATGCCCATCGCGGATTGTGCAGGATGTCATCGATCACGATGGTTCCTCAGGTTGGCGAGATAGGCCCGGACGGCGGCCTCATGCTCGCCCAGGGTGTCCGAGAAATGATGGCTGCCGTCACCGTTGCCGGTGGCAACGAAGAACAGTGCCTTGCCATCGGCCGGATGCGCGGCGGCAGCAATGGATTCCGCCCCCGGCGCGGCAATCGGCGTCGGTGGCAGGCCGGCCCGGGTGTAGGTGTTCCAGGCGGCATCCGTCTCGAGGTGCCGGCGCGTCAGGTTGCCATCGAACCGGTCGCCCAGCCCGTAGATCACGGTGGGATCGGTCTGCAAGCGCATGCCGAGCTTCAGCCGGCGGACGAAGACGCCGGCAATCCGCGCCCGTTCGCTGGCAAGGCCCGTCTCCCGCTCGATGATGGAGGCCAGGATCAGCAGTTGATACGGATCAGCCAGCGGCAGATCGGGAGCGCGACCTGCCCAGGTCTTGTCGAGCTGCACCACCAGGGCCGCATGGGCGCGCAGCAGCAGGTCGCGGTCGGTGGTGCCGCGGGGAAACCTGTAGGTCTCCGGCAGGAAGGCTCCTTCGGCGCTTGGCCAAGGCAAGCCCAGGGCGCTGGAAAGGGCCCGGGCCTGTTCCAGCGTCGCAGTGATGGCATCGATGCTGCCGAGCGTGTGCGCGACGGCGGCGTCGGCCGCCAGGGTCCGCAGGATCTCGCGCACGGTCCAGCCTTCAACCAGCGTCCAGCGGTGGAGCAGCACCCGCCCCTCGACCAGCTCCCGAAGCAGCGTGCGCGGTGTCAGTCCCGGTTGCAGCAGGTATTC
>CAZMVP010000245.1:0-2660 GCA_964569355.1 uncultured Chromatiaceae bacterium
GCAGTGGATGGCCAATCCCTGGGCGGCCAGTCGCTCGGCCGTTACGAACTCGAACGCGTGATCGGGCGCGGCGCGATGGCCACGGTCTATCTCGGCCGCGACCCGACCATCAACCGCCGGGTCGCCATCAAGACGATGCCACTGGCCGAGGAGTTCGCCGAAAGCGACCTGGCGACCGCACGCTCGCACTTCCTGCGCGAAGCGGAGTCGGCCGGGCGGTTGAACCATCCGAACATCATCTCGATCTATGATGCGGGCGAGACTGATCACGTGGCCTACCTCGCGATGGAGTACTTCCAGGGCAAGCCGCTCAGCCACTATGCGCAGCTCGGCCGGTTGCTGCCGCCACGGACCGTCGTCGAACTCATGGCCAGGGCCGCCGATGCCCTGCAATATGCCCATGCCCAGAACGTCGTCCACCGCGACGTCAAGCCGGCGAACCTGATGTACGACATCGATACCGACCAGCTCAAGCTCACGGACTTCGGCATTGCACGGCTGACCGACAGCAGCCGGACCCGCACCGGCATCATCCTGGGGACCCCGTCCTACATGTCGCCGGAGCAGCTCTCGGCGAGCAAGGTGTCGGGACGAACGGATCTCTACTCGCTGGGCGTCACGATGTACCACCTGCTGACCGGAGCCCCGCCCTTCCAGGCGGATTCCATCCCGCGGCTGATGGACAAGATCGTCAGCCAGAAGCACCGGCCGGTGTCGGACATCCGCGATGACGTGCCACCGGCCATCGACGTCGTGCTGGCGCGGGCCCTGGCGAAGGACCCGGCCGACCGCTACGAAAGCGGCAAGGCGATGGCCTTTGCGCTGCGGGAATGTTGTAGTACGTTCCCGTCGGAAATCGTATGACCCTGCGCGCCAAATTCAACAACGTCCAGTTGAGCGATACCGGTCGCGTCCGCGACCACAATGAAGACGCGGTCGGGAGCAACAGCGACATCGGTCTCTACGTGCTGGCCGATGGCATGGGCGGCTACAACGCCGGCGAGGTGGCCAGCGGCATCGCCGTCCGCACCGTGCTCGAGCTCGTGCCCCCGGCCTGCGAACGCGAGATGCGCAATGCCACTGACCCCGAAACCAGCCTGATGCGCCAGACCATCATCCTGCGCGATGCCATCGCCCGGGCCAACCGCGTGATCCACCAGACCGCCCAGATGCAGCCGCAGTGCGAGGGCATGGGCACGACCATCGTGGCCTGCCTCTTCTACGACAACCGGGTGTCGATCGCCCATGTGGGTGATTCGCGCCTCTATCGTTTCCGCCGCAACCGGTTCGAGCAGCTCACGATGGACCATTCCCTGCTCCAGGAGCTGGTCGACCGAGGCTTCTATTCACAGGAAGAGGCGGCGCGTTCGACCAATCGAAACTATGTGACCCGCGCGCTCGGCGTGGAGGCCACCGTGCAGGTGGAAGTGCAGGAGCTCGAAGTCCAGCCGGGTGATGTCTACCTGCTGTGCTCGGATGGCCTCCCGGATATGGTGGAGGATGAGGATATTCACTTAACGATCAGCACTTTTAATGCTAATCTTCAAATGGCAGGTCAACAGCTGATCCAACTCAGCAACGACCATGGGGGCAAGGACAATGTCTCGGTCATGCTTACGCAGGTCGTTGAGCCGTTTCCGGCCCGGACGAGCGTTCTGGCGCAATTTCGGCGCATATTCCACTAGCATGCAGCAGGCAGCGCGACCATGGCACGACTGATACTCAGCCTCGACGGGCAGGTTCTCGCCGAATTCAACATGTCGAAGGAGCGGTACACGGTGGGCCGCCTCCAGGACAACGACATCCGCATCGACAATCCGACCGTGAGCGGCCATCACTCGCTTGTCATCAACATCCTGAACGATTCCTTCCTCGAAGACCTGAACAGCACGAACGGCACGTACGTCAACGGCCGGCTGATCAAGAAGCACGCCCTGCAGAATGGCGATGTGGTGACCATCGGCCGCCACCAGCTGCGCTTCGTCGATGGCGCCGCCGATGACGAGGACGAGTTCGCCAGCACGATGGTCATCGAGCGCCAGGCCGGCGGCATGGAAGCGCTGGCCAAGGCCGCGGCTCTTTCGGCTAGCCTCGGTGGTAACGGTGCCGCGGCGGAATCCGCCCCGATGGCCGCCAGCGCCCGCCCGGCGGGCGCGGACCCGGCCTCGAAGCCGTTGGCGGTGGCCAAGGTGCAGGTGCTGAACGGCTCCTTTGCCGGGCGCGAGATCACGCTGAACAAGGCGCTGACCACGTTGGGCCGACCCGGCGTGCAGGTGGTTGCCATCACCCGGCGGGCCGACGGCTATCACCTCGTGCAGGTCGAGAATGCCGCCGATCAGAAGCCGCCGCGGTTGAACGGTGATCCGCTCGGGCCGCAGGCCCGCAAGCTCACCGACAACGACGTGATCGAGATCATCGGCATCAAGATGGGTTTCTTCCTGGTCTGAGGGCAACCCGGCGGCCGATGGCCGTGAGCAGGGTCCAGGGGATGGTCCTGGCCGCCACGGCCACCTCCTCGACCGTCGGACTGTCACCCCAGAGCACGACCCGATCACCCGGGCAGGCGTCCGGAATTTCCGTCAGATCGACGGTCAGCATGTCCATGGATACCCGTCCGACCACGGGTGCGGCCTGCTGGCGGATGCCGACCACCGCAACGC
>CAZMVP010000246.1:0-2659 GCA_964569355.1 uncultured Chromatiaceae bacterium
TCGGAGTATTCCGCGATCCTCTATCCGATCGCGAACGCCGAAGCGGTGGTCAACGGCAAACTGCCGCCGGACCAGCTCGGCGTGCGGGCGATCGATGACCACACCCTCGAGATCCGGCTGCACTCGCCCACGCCTTATCTGCTGGGCCTGCTCGCCCACGCCAGCACCTATCCCGTGTACCGGCCGGCCGTCGAAAAGTACGGCGCGCTCTTCTCGCGCCCCGGCAACCTGGTGGGCAACGGCTCGTACACCCTGAAAGGGTGGGTCGTGCAGTCGTACATCGAACTTGAGCGCAATCCGTACTACTGGGACAACGCCCACACCACGATCGACCAGGTCTGGTACTACCCGGTGGAGAACGCCGAGTCGGAGCTGAATCGCTACCGTGCCGGCGAGTTCGACATGACCGAGACCGTGCCCACCCGGCAGATCCCGTGGCTGAAGAAGAACCTGCCAGACGAGCTGCGCATCGCGCCGTACCTCGGCAGCTATGTCTACGGCTTCAATACGACCCAACCGCCATTCAAGGACAACATCCCGTTGCGCAAGGCACTCTCGATGGCGCTGGACCGCGACGTGCTGGTCGGGAAGATCACGGCCGCCGGCGAAATCCCGGCCTACGGCTGGGTGCCGCCGGTCACGGGCTACCAGGGCCAGCAGCCGGCCTGGGCGCGCTGGACACAGGACGAGCGCAATGCCGAGGCGCGCCGCCTGTATGCGGAGGCCGGCTACTCGGCCGAACATCCGTTGAAGGTCCAGCTCCTCTACAACACCGGCATCGACCACCGGCGCCTGGCCGTGGCCATGGCCGCGATGTGGCGCGACGTGCTCGGCGTGCAGACGGAAATCCTGTCGCAGGAATGGAAGGTGTTCCTGCAGACCCGGCAGTCGAAGATCGACACCCGGATCTTCCGTTTCGGCTGGATCGGCGACTACAACGATCCCTACACCTTCCTCGAGATCCTGCAATCCGCGAACGGACTGAACGACATGGGCTACGACAACCCGCGCTACGATGCCCTGCTGGCGCAGGCCGCGAGCGAGGCGGATGCAGCCCGCCGGATGGCGCTGCTCGAGGAGGCGGAGCGCGTGATGCTGGACGACATGCCGATCCTGCCGATCTACTTCTACGTCAGCAAGCAGATGGTCAAGCCGTGGGTGGCCGGCTTCAAGGGCAACATCCTGGACCACCACGCCAGCCGCCAGCTCCGGATCCTGAAGCACTGACCGCCCGTGTTACGCCTGTTCCTCCGCCGGCTGCTCGAAGCCATCCCGACCCTGCTGATCCTGATCGCGCTGACGTTTTTCATGATGCGGGTCGCGCCGGGTGGTCCTTTCGACACCGAGAAGCGGCTGCCGCCCGAGATCGAGACCAACCTGCGCGCCGCCTATCACCTCGACGAGCCGCTCTACCGGCAGTTCGGCCGCTACCTGTGGAACCTCGGCCATGGCGACTTCGGGCCCTCGTTCCAGTATCGCGACCGCACGGTGACGGAGCTGATCGCCACCGGCTTCCCGGTGTCGCTCCGCCTCGGCGGCTTCGCGATCCTGATTGCGCTTCTCGCCGGCACCGCGCTCGGCAGCCTTGCGGCCCTTCGCCAGAACAAGGCGGCCGACTACGGCACGATGGCCGTGGCGATGACCGGCATCTCGGTGCCGAACTTCGTGATGGCACCGCTGCTGGTGCTGGCCTTTGCGGTGTACCTCCGCTGGCTGCCGGCCGGTGGGCTGGGTGACGCCGGCTGGCGCAACCTCCTGCTGCCGGTCATCACGCTGGCGCTGCCGCAGGTGGCCTACATCGCGCGGCTCACGCGCGGCAGCATGATCGAGGTCCTGCGCAGCAACTTCATCCGCACCGCCCGGGCCCAGGGCCTGCCGACCCGGACCATCCTGCTGCGCCACGCGCTCAAACCGGCGCTGGTGCCGGTGGTGTCCTACCTCGGGCCGGCCACGGCCGGGCTGATCACGGGCTCGGTCGTGATCGAGCAGATCTTCGGCCTGCCGGGGCTTGGCCGCTACTTCGTGCAGGGTGCGTTGAACCGCGACTACACGCTCGTGCTCGGCATCGTGGTGTTCTACGGCGCGCTGATCGTGTTGCTGAATCTCCTGGTCGACCTGCTCTACGGCTGGCTCGACCCGCGGAGCCGCGAATGACTGCACCAGCAGCCGAAGCCACGCTGCCGACGATGGTTGCACCCGAAGCGCCACGCAGCCTGTGGTCCGACGCCTGGGCCGCGCTCAAGACCAACCGCGCCGCGATCGCAGCCGCCACGGTGCTCGCGGTGCTGGTGCTGCTGGTGTTGTTCGGCCCGATGCTGAGCGGCTACCGGTTCGACAAGCCCGACTGGGATGCGATCGCGGTGCCGCCGTCGCTCACGGGCGGCCATCCGTTCGGCACCGATTCGCTGGGTCGGGATCTTTTCGTTCGGACGCTGCACGGCGGGCGGATCTCGCTGATGGTCGGTCTCGTCTCGACACTGGTGAGCCTTTTCATCGGCATCGGCTGGGGCGCCACGGCCGGCTTCCTCGGCGGGCGCATCGACCGGCTGATGATGCGCATCGTCGACATCCTCTATGCGCTGCCGTTCATGTTCCTCGTGATCCTGCTGATGGTGCTCTTCGGCCGGAACATCATCCTGATCTTCGTCGCGATCGGCGC
>CAZMVP010000247.1:0-2647 GCA_964569355.1 uncultured Chromatiaceae bacterium
ATGCAGGGCGTGCACAGCAACTACGACATCGACCTGTTCAGGAAGTTGATCGCTGCCGCGGCGAAGGCCACCGGCACGAAGGACCTGCAATCGAACTCGCTCAAGGTCATCGCCGACCACATCCGGGCGTCCGCCTTTCTGGTCGTCGACGGCGTGTTGCCCGGCAATGAAGGTCGCGGCTATGTGCTCCGCCGGATCATCCGCCGCGCGCTCCGCCACGGGCATGAGCTCGGCCAGCAGCAGCCATTCTTCCACCAGCTCGTGGCCACGCTGGTCGCCGAGATGGGCGCTGCCTATCCCGAACTCGCCGCCGGCCAGGCCCATGTGGAGAAGGTGCTGCTCACCGAGGAAGAGCGCTTTGCCGAGACCCTGTCGCAAGGCATGGCCATCCTCAAGACAGCAATGGCCAGCGGAAGTTCGAAGCAGCTCGCCGGCGACGTGGTCTTCAAGCTCTACGACACCTATGGCTTCCCGGTGGACCTCACGGCCGACGTGGCCCGCGCCTCGGGCTTCACCATCGACCGCGACGGCTTCGAGCAGGCGATGGAGGCACAGCGGGACCGGGCCCGTGCCGCACAGAAATTCAACGTGGCCTACGGCGCAGACGCGCAGCTCGATGCCAAAAGCCGCTTCCTCGGCTACGAACAGCTGGAAGGCCCAGGCACCATCGTTGCACTGTTGCGCGACGGCCAGCCCGTGCAATCACTGAATGCCGGCGACCAGGGCGCCGTGGTCCTCGACCAGACGCCGTTCTACGCCGAGAGCGGCGGCCAGGTGGGCGACCAGGGCGTGCTTTCGGGCCATGGCGTGCGGTTCACCGTTGCCGATACGAAGAAGTCCGGCGAGGCCCACGTGCATCTCGGCACGCTCGACTCGGGCACGCTGAAAGTCGGCGACCGCCTGGACGCCCAGGTGGATGCCGCCACCCGCAACGCCACCGTGCTCAACCATTCCGCCACCCACCTGCTGCATGCCGCGCTCCGCCAGGTGCTCGGTAGCCATGTCACGCAGAAGGGCTCGCTCGTGGCGCCCGACAAGCTGCGCTTCGACTTCTCGCACTACGAGGCCGTGACGCCGGAACAGCTCGCGACCATCGAAGCACTGGTCAACGACCAGATCCGCCGGAATGCGGCGGCCGAAACCCGCGTGATGAAATACGACGATGCGGTCGCTGCCGGCGCCATGGCGCTCTTCGGCGAGAAGTACGGCGATGAGGTCCGCGTGCTGTCGATCGGCGATTTCTCCACCGAACTCTGCGGCGGCACCCATGTGCACCGCGCCGGTGACATCGGCCTGTTCAAGATCACCGCCGAGTCCGGCATCGCTGCCGGCATCCGGCGCATCGAGGCCGTCACCGGCAGCGGCGCGCTGGCACGCGTTGCGGAGACCGAACACGCGCTGGACCGGCTCGCCGCGCTCTTCCGCGGTGGCCGTGCCGATGTCGAGGGCAAGGTTCGCCAGGCACTCGACCGCAGCAAGGCCCTCGAGCGCGAGATCCAGCAGTTGAAAGCCAGGCTTGCTGCCGGTGCCGGCGGCCGCGATCTGGCATCCGAGGCGCGTGAAGTGGCCGGGTGCAAGCTCCTCGTTGCCCGGCTCGACGACGGCATCGACGCCCAGACCCTGCGTGAGACCGTCGACCGGATGAAGGACAAGCTGGTCAGCGGCATCGTCGTGCTGGCTGCCGCCGATCCCGAAGGCGGCAAGGTCAACGTGGCGGTTGGCGTCACCAAGGACCTCACCGGCCGCCTCAAGGCCGGCGATCTCGTCAATGCCGTGGCCAGCCAGATCGGCGGCAAAGGCGGCGGCCGACCCGACTTTGCCCAAGCCGGCGGCAGTGATATCGGGGCCCTGGATGGTGCGTTGAAGACCGTGCCCGAGTGGCTGCGCTCAAGGCTCGCGCCCGCCTGAGACCCTGTGATTTCGTGGCTCAAGGGCAAGGCCACGTCTGAAGCCCGCGGCCCAAGCTCCTGAAACTGGAAGATTTTCCGGCACCTGATTTAGCAGAAAATTCCGCTTTCCCCTGTTCAGGGTACGCAGCCCGCGTTTATGATTCATTCAGCCCCGGCAACCGGCGCCGGGGAAAGCAGGAAGCGTTTCGGTCGGAACAACAAGAATCCGCAGCCGATGACCCGACGGGCCCTGTCGCAGGAGCGCAGCACGGCCCCGGGAAGAACCCGACGGACAAAACAAAAAAACATGCCGGAGGGGGTCAGGAGCGAACCATGTTGATACTCACCCGTCGCATCGGTGAGAGCGTGATCATCGGCGACAACGTTGATGTCACCGTGCTCGGCGTCAAGGGCAACCAGGTCCGGATCGGGGTCAAGGCCCCGCGGGACGTCACCGTCCATCGCGAGGAGATCTACCAGAAGCTCTGCGACGAGCAGGGCCATGGCCCGCATCACCTCGATGACGTCGACGGCAATGGGCTTGGTGGCCGCAACGGCAGCAGCCACGGCAACGGCATCAGCTACCACGCCAGCGGCAAGTAATCGCACCGGGGCCTGCCCCCCTGTGCCCGATCCCCGGCTTTGAACCGGGTCTGGAGCGCCTGATCCGCCCCGGCCGATCTGGTATCCTGCGCGCCCTAGCCGGAGAGGTGGCCGAGAGGCTGAAGGCGGCGGTTTGCTAAACCGTTATACAGTCA
>CAZMVP010000248.1:0-2637 GCA_964569355.1 uncultured Chromatiaceae bacterium
TTGCCTGGAAGCTGCAATGGCTGTCGGGGCACTGGGTTCCATCGGCCAATGCCGCGCAGATGGTTGCCCGGACCAATGAAATCACCGGCCGGCTGCGCAAGGGCCTGCAGCCACCGCCGCAGTCGGGCCTGCGGACCATGACCTCGCAGGGAGTCGAACGCAGCTTCTACATCGAGATGCCCAGCGACTATTCGGCAATGGGTGAACCGAAGCCGGTGGTCTTCATGTTCCACGGCACCGGTGGTACCTACCGGAACTTCATGCCGGGTGGCATCTACGCCAATGAGGGCAGCGATCTGCGGCAGAAGATCGGTAATGGCGCGATCATCGTCATGCCCAATGCGTTGCCGGGCGAGGATGGTGTCAACCAGTGGAACTACGGTTACGACTTTGCGTTCTTCCAGGATCTGCTGGCAGACCTGAAGGGTAAGCTGGTGTTCGACCACCGGCGGGTCTTCGCCACCGGCCACAGCTCAGGTGCCGGTTTCGTCCATGTGCTCGGTTGCCGGCACGGGGATGAGCTGCGCGCCATCGCGCCGAGCTCCGGCGCGCTGATCTCGACCTCCTGCACCGGCTCCATCGCCGTCATGCAGATCCAGAGTCGCAACGACACGGTGGTTTCCCCCGATATCGTCAAGTCAACCCGCGACTTCTGGGTGTTGTACAACGGTTTCAACCTTGACGCCTACCGGCCCGGCACAACGGATCCCTGCATCGATTACTCGGACGGGTCGTCACCGTATCCCGTGCAATGGTGCTTCACCGACGATACCGGCCGGGGCGGACACCAGTGGTGGAGCAAGGCCGATGCGATCTGGGACTTCTTCGCCACGCTGCCGATTGCCGAACCGACCACCAACTCGCCACCTGGCGGCGGCAATGACCGCGTCCATGCGCAGTCCGACACCACGTTGACCTTCACGGTGGCCTACCCGGCGACGATCGGCCCGGTGTGGCGGCTTGCAGCGGTGCTGTATCCGGCGGGTACGCAGCCGCCGGTATTCACAAGCCCGATGTGGTTCCTGAACATCGACATCGACCCCGGTGCCGCCACGCCCGGCACGCAGCAGACCTATACCGTGCCGGTGAAGATCTTCAGTTCGTCCGCCGAGACCCCGCTGCCCGGGACCTATTCCGTGTCGATTGGCGCCTACGTCACGGGTGGCGGATTCCCGACGCCGGTCGCCGGCATCGATCACATGGCCTTCCGGGATGTCCGGATCGTCGACCAGGTGACGCCGATCGTGGTCGACGGGGTATTCAACGTGACGCCGGTTCCATGACCGGGGACTTGGCCCCGCTTGCCGATTCCGGCCCTACCGCATACCCTGTCCACGGGTCCGCGCTGGTCCCCCCGCGGTGGCTGGCCGTGAACCCCGTCAGGTCCGGAAGGAAGCAGCGGTAACGGTGATGCCGGGCGCCGGGGTGCGGCTGGCGCGGGCTCACTTCTTCCCCTGCAGGACTGCACCCGGAGACCATGACCTACCTGGCACTTGCCCGGAAGTGGCGCCCCAAGACCTTTGCCGACGTGGCCGGCCAGGGCCACGTGGTGCGGGCCCTCGAGAACGCGCTGAACTCGGGAAAGCTGCACCACGCCTTCCTGTTCACCGGCACCCGCGGCGTGGGCAAGACCACGATCGCGCGGATCTTCGTCAAGGCGCTGAACTGCGAGCGGGGTGTCAGCGCCACGCCCTGCGGCGAGTGCGCCAGCTGCCTGGCCATCGACCAGGGCCGCTTCGTCGATTTCCTGGAAGTGGATGCGGCGTCCCACACCGGCGTGGACAACGCCCGCGAGATGCTGGAGAACGCCCAGTACACGCCGGCCGCCGGCCGCTTCAAGGTGTACCTGATCGACGAAGTCCACATGCTGTCGAAGGCGGCGTTCAATGCGCTGTTGAAGACGCTGGAAGAACCGCCACCGCACGTCAAGTTCCTGCTGGCCACGACCGACCCGCAGAAGATCCCGGTCACCGTGCTGTCGCGCTGCCTGCAGTTCAACCTGAAACGACTGCCGCTCGCGGTGATCGCCGAGCGGCTGGCGCTGGTCTGCCAGCAGGAATCCATTGCTGCCGAGGCTTCTGCCATCCAGCGGCTCGCGCGGGCAGCAGCCGGCAGCATGCGCGATGCGTTGAGCCTGCTCGACCAGGCGTTGGCCTTCGGCGCGGATACGCTGAAGGACGCTGATGTCGCCGAGATGCTTGGCAGTCTCGATGCCAGCCGCCTCACCGGCCTGCTGGAAGCCCTGGCAGCCGGTGACGCGCCGGCGTTGATGGCGCAGATCAGGCAGCTCGATGAACTCGCGCCGGACTATGCCGACGTGCTGGCCGGGCTTGCCACGCGCCTGCAACAGATTGCCGTGCGGCAGCTGGCCGGACCGGAAGCATTTGCCGACGGCGGTGATGAGCTGGCCGGCGAGGGCGATCGGGCGCTGCGGGATGCGTTGGCAGAGCGCCTGAATCCCGAAACCGTCCAGCTGATGTACCAGATCGCGATCCAGGGCCGTCGCGACCTCAACCTTGCCCCGGATCCGCGGACCGGTGCGGAAATGACCCTGCTGCGCATGGTGGCATTTCGGCCCGGCGCCGGGGACGAGCGACCCGGGCAAGGCTCCCGCCAGCCTGCAGCGAGTGGTTCCGC
>CAZMVP010000249.1:0-2633 GCA_964569355.1 uncultured Chromatiaceae bacterium
CATCTCGCTGATCTCGTCGAGCAGCAGGGTGCCGCCCTGGGCCTGCTCGAACTTGCCGGGCCGCGACTCATGGGCGCCGGTGAATGCACCCTTCTCGTGGCCGAACAGCAGGGCTTCGAGCATGTTCTCGGGAATGGCGGCACAGTTCACCGCGACGAACGGCCCGTCGGCGCGGGTCGAGAGCCTATGCAGGAGCCGCGCCAGCACTTCCTTGCCGGTGCCGCTCTCGCCGCTGATGAGCACGGTGGCGTCCGACGCCGCCACGCGCCCGGCCAGCGTCACGAGTTCCACCGTGGACGGGTCGGCGATCACGACGTCATGCAGGGACTGCGACGGAGCCGGGATCAGCTTCTGCAGGCGCTCCACCAGGACCGGGGCGGCGAAGGGCTTCACGAGGTAGTCGCTCGCGCCCTCGAGCATGCAGCGCACCGCATGTTCGATCGTGCCGTGGGCCGTGATCAGCAGCACGGGCAGGTGCGGGCGTAGTTCGCGGATCCGCGTGAGCAAGGTGAAACCATCCATCGGCCGCATCTGGTAGTCGGTGACCACGGCGCTGAACGCGGCGTCATCGAGCAGATCCAGCGCCTCGGTGCCGTCCGCGGCGGTCACGACGCCGTAACCGGCCAGGCGCAGGGTTTCCGCCAGCGCCTCGCGCAGGGTCGCATCATCTTCCACCAGCAGGACGGGATGACGGCTCTTCATGCGACTTGATGCTCCCTCAACCGATTGATGCCGGTGGCCAGCGGCAGGCGCAGCACGAAGCAGGCACCAGTTTCCGGCTGGCCGGCTTCCACCTCGACGCTGCCGCCATGGCCTTCGATGACTGATTTAACGACCGCGAGCCCGAGACCGGTGCCATCCGGCCGCGAGGTGTAGAACGGTTCGAAGATCCGCTGCCGCAGCGCTGGCCGGATGCCCGGTCCGTTGTCGGTCACGCGAATCTCGGCACTGGCGCCGGCGACGCGTGCCGAGATCCCGATGCTGGCCCTGCTGCCGGCAGCCTGCAGTCCGTTGGTGACGATGTTCAGCAGCGCGCTGGCCAGGGCCTGGCGGTTGCCGCAGACCATGACATTGCCTGCCGGAGCCGCAAGGTGGACCTCCTGGCCGGGTTTCAACAGGGCCTGGGCACCACGTTGCACGGTCTCGCAGAGCCCGGCGAGATCCATGGGCGCATTGCTGGCAGAAGCGCCGCGGGCAAAGCCCAGCATGTCGCTGACCAGCTGCTCGAGGTTGTGCAGGCAGCTGATGGCGCTCGCGAGGAGTTCATTGCGGCGTTCGGCGGTGAGCGAGGGGTTGGCCGCGTTCGACGCATACAGCAATGCCGCGGACAACGGCGTGCGGATCTGGTGGGCCAGCATGGCCGCCATCTCGCCCAGCGCTGCCAGGCGCTGGTGGCGCGACAACACGATGTCGAGCTGGCCGTCGCGCACCGTCTGCCGGGCGGCATCCCGTTCGGCCGTTGCCGTCGCCAGCGCCTCGCGCAACGCGCCCGCTTCGGCTTCAAGCTGGCCGTAGGCTGCTTCCAGCCGGTCCGATGCGCCGGCAAAGGCCTCGAAGGCCGCCTCGAGGCAAGCCAGGTCAACCGGATTCGCGGGGCCCGTGGGCATGTCGCTGTCGTGTTCTCTGGAAATCACGAGGATCTCCGAGCAAGAAGCGTGCCGACCTGCGCTCAGGCAATGAAATCAGAAGGTTAGAGATATCCTGCTCGGGCTGGCAGGTGGCGGCGGCGACTGGCGGCAGGGAATTGGCGGCCAGTGGCTGCCAGGGCTGGTCAGAATTTTGGCGCCCGGTGGATGCCGGTCTTGCTGAAGACGTCGGTACCGCGGGAGATCGCAACCTGCCGACGGTGGCGGCGGAAGACCAGCTTCTCGAGGCCGACGCTGACCAGCGGCGAGAGGTGGTCGAAGCGCGTCAGCCGCCATTTGGTGTTGCTGCGCTCCACGGTGCCGACGATCCGCGCGGCGAGCCGGAAGGGCAGCGGCAACAGGGGATTGGGGTACAGCACGATGACGCCGAGGTCACCGGTCTTCACCTGGTCGACGGCCGGTCCGGTCCATTCGAGGCTGTCGGCGCGCAACACGGTATTGTGGCGCCTGGGCATGCCGTCCTGGTGGCTGACAAGACGCGTCACCAGCGACAGCAGCACGTCGACCTTGGCTTCCAGGTGCTGCATCTGCTGGTTCTCGGGATTGGCGTCGTTCGTCAACTCCTTCGGTGCCTCCTCGAACAGCGCCACCGCCTGCAGGGCCCTGGCGGTCTCCATGTTGTAGTGTTCGAGCTCGCCGGGATCGGCCAGTGGCGAAGGCTCCCACGAGAGCGGCAGGAAGTCGTGCAGCGCCAGGCCGTCGAACTCCGATTCGTTCCGTGCAATGTTCATTTGCGGTACTCCCCCGATGACGGCCGCGATCCGTTGCTCTCGTAGGCGCGGACCGCGCCGGGCGCGGCCTGCAACTGGCGAGCCGTGTCTGCCAATGCGTCGCGCGTGCCGGTCACGGTGGCCAGCATCGCATCCGTCCTGGCCCGCAGCTGCTCGAGGATCGCCCTCGATCCGCCGTCGCGGGCGGCATCCGGCTCATTCCGGAACAGCGCGTGCAACAGCTCCTGGCGTTCCGCATCAAGGGCCGTGGCCCCCG
>CAZMVP010000250.1:0-2609 GCA_964569355.1 uncultured Chromatiaceae bacterium
CGCTACGGCAACATGTCGGCGGCCACGGTGCCGGTGGCGCTGGTGGAAGCGCTGGAAGCCGGCCGCGTGCAACCGGGTGCGGCCCTGCTGATGCCGGGTTTCGGTGGCGGACTGACGGTTTGCTCGCATGTGGTGCGCTGGGGCCGGCGGGTGGCACCGCTCGAGTCAAGCAATGCCCGCCTGCCGCCAAACGACCGCACCGCGCTGCAACTCGTCAATGCGATCCGCGCACAACGCGGCTGTCACGCGGCATCCGGACCAGGGTTGATGGCGCCGGATTTCTCCGCGGAGCACACTGTCGGCAATCATGTCGACACCAATCACTGACGTCACCCTCGACGACAAGTTCGCGCTCGAGCACGGCCGGGCGTTCATGAGCGGCATCCACGCGCTGGTGCAGCTGCCGATGCTGCAGCAGATCCGGGACCACGCCGCGGGGCTCAACACGGCCGGCTTCATCAGCGGCTACCGCGGCAGCCCGCTCGGCGGCTACGACCAGGCACTGTGGCACGCCAGCCGCTACCTCGCCGCGCGCAACGTGGTATTCCAGCCAGGCGTCAACGAGGAGCTGGCGGCCACTGCGGTCTGGGGCACCCAGCAACTGGCCCTCTATCCGCAATCGCGGAAATACGACGGCGTGTTCGGCATCTGGTATGGCAAGGGTCCGGGTGCCGACCGCTGCGCCGACGTGTTCAAGCACGCGAACCTCGCCGGTACCTCACGGTATGGCGGCGTGGTGGCCGTGGCCGGCGACGACCACGTGGCCAAGAGCAGCACGGCGGCGCACCAGAGCGACCATCTGTTCAAGGCCTGCGGGCTGCCGGTGTTCTTCCCGTCGAGCGTGCAGGACATCCTCGACATGGGCCTGCATGCGATCGCGTTGAGCCGATTCGCCGGCGTCTGGAGCGCGATGAAGACCATCCAGGAGGTCGTTGAAAGCTCCTGCACGGTGGAAATCGATCCCGAGCGCATGCGGATCGTGCAGCCCGACGACTTCACGATGCCGCCCGGCGGCCTGCACATCCGCTGGCCCGACACGCCGCTTGCGCAGGAAGCGCGGCTGATGGACTACAAGTGGTACGCGGCGATTGCCTATGTCCGTGCCAACCGGCTGAACTACAACGTCATCGAAAGCCCGCACGACCGCTTCGGCATCATGGCAAGCGGCAAGAGCTTCAACGACACGCGCCAGGCGCTGGCCGACCTCGGCCTCGACGATGCCACCTGCCGCTCGCTCGGCATCCGGCTGCACAAGGTCAACGTGGTCTGGCCGCTCGAGGCTACGATCACGCGCGAGTTCGCATCGGGCCTGCAGGAAATCCTCGTCGTCGAGGAGAAGCGCCAGATGCTGGAGTACCAGCTCAAGGAGGAGCTCTACAACTGGCGTGCCGACGTGCGGCCGAACGTGCTCGGCAAGTTCGACGAACCGACCGGTGATGGCAGCGGTGGCGAATGGAGCCGGCCGAACCCGAGCGACAACTGGCTGCTCACGGCCAAGGCGGACCTGACGCCGGCGATCATCGCCAAGGCGATTGCCGGGCGGTTGCTGAAGCTCGGCGTCAACGGTGACATCGCGGCCCGGATGCGGGTGAGGCTCGATACGATCGCGGCGGCGGAGCACCGCCTGGCGATCCCTGCCGATGTTTCATCGCCACTCGGCGAGCGGCCCCCGTGGTTCTGCAGCGGTTGCCCGCACAACACGAGCACCCGCGTTCCGGAGGGTTCGCGCGCGCTGGCCGGCATCGGCTGCCACTACATGGCGCTGTGGATGAATCGCAGCACTTCCACCTTCAGCCAGATGGGCGGCGAAGGCGCGAGCTGGGTCGGCCAGGCACCGTTCACGACGGAGAACCACGTCTTCGCCAACCTTGGTGACGGCACCTACTACCACTCGGGACTGCTCGCGATCCGCCAGGCGATTTCGGCCGGCGTCAACATCACCTACAAGATCCTGTTCAACGACGCGGTGGCGATGACCGGCGGCCAGCCGGTCGAAGGCCACCTCGGCGTGCCGGCGATCACCCATGAACTGGAAGCCGAGGGCGTGCGGAAGATCGTCGTGGTCAGCGACGAACCGGAGAAGTACCAGAATGCGATGGACCTGGCGCCGGACACCGATGTCCGCCACCGCGACGATCTTGACGACATCCAGCGGGAGTTGCGCGAAACGCCCGGTTGCACGGTCATCATCTACGACCAGACCTGCGCGACCGAGCTGCGCCGGCGGCGCAAGCGCGGCTTGCTGCCAGCGCCGACCCGGGCCGTGGTCATCAACGAGCTGGTCTGCGAGGGCTGCGGGGACTGCTCGGTGCAGAGCAACTGCCTGTCCGTGGAGCCGGTCGAGACGCCCTACGGCCGCAAGCGGCGCATCAACCAGAGCAGCTGCAATTTCGACTACTCGTGCATCAAGGGCTTCTGCCCGAGCTTCGTCACGGTCGAGGGCGGCACGCGGCGCAGGCCGGAACCGGGCAGCCAGGACGGCATCGACCTGCCGGTGGTGCCGGAACCCGCATTGCCGTCTTCGGACAAGCCGTGGGGCATTGTCGTGGCCGGGATCGGCGGCACCGGCATCATCACGGTCGGGCAATTGCTCGGCATGGCCGCACACC
>CAZMVP010000251.1:0-1413 GCA_964569355.1 uncultured Chromatiaceae bacterium
TGCGGGAAGGCACGCGGCGCCTTGCCGGTCGCGGGGATTCCCCGCGGCTGGATGCCGAACTGCTGCTGGCCCATGCGCTGGGCCAGAGCCGGGAAATGCTCTACCGCTCGCTGTGGGCCGATGTACCGCCCGATGCGCAAGCCATCTATGCGGCACTGCTGGCGCAGCGGGAGGGTCGCCGGCCGGTCGGACAGCTCGTGGAACGGCGCGACTTCTGGACCCTGTCGCTCACGGTCTCCAACGACACGCTGATCCCGCGGCCGGAAACCGAGCTTCTGGTGGATCGTGCGCTCGCCCGGGTGCCGGTCGACGCGACCTGGCGCATTGCGGACCTCGGCACCGGCACCGGCGCGATTGCATTGGCAATCGCCAGCGAGCGTCCGCAATGCAAGGTGGTGGCCACCGACATCAGCAAGGCTGCGTTGGCGGTGGCCAGGCGCAATGCCACGGCCCTCGGCCTGACCAATGTCAGCTTCCGCGAAGGCAACTGGTTCGGCGCGCTGACGGCCCCGAAGACGGCACGCAGCCGGTTCCACCTGCTCATATCCAATCCACCGTATATCGCGGCGCACGAATGGGCGGAATCCGATCCCGAGCTGCAATTCGAGCCGCGCATCGCGCTGGACGGCGGCGAGGATGGCCTCGACGCCTATCGCGTACTCACCTCGATGGCACCGGCTTACCTGCAACCCGGTGGCTGGCTCGTGCTGGAGCATGGCTTCCGGCAGGGCGACGAGGTGCGGGTACTGCTGAAGGCGGCCGGCTTCGGCAACGTGGCGACCGCCAGCGATCTCGCCGGCCGACCGCGCGTGTCCGAGGGCCAGCACGGCGCACCGCCATGACGGAAGTCGATCCGGTCCGCTACAGCCGGCACCTGGCACTCCCGCAGTTCGGCCCGGGCGGGCAGCAACGGCTGGAAGCCGCCAGCGTGCTGGTGGTAGGGCTGGGGGGCCTCGGCTCGGTGGCGAGCCTGTACCTGGCGAATGCCGGCGTGGGTCACCTGGTCATCAACGACTTCGATCGGGTGGATGCCACCAACCTGCCCCGCCAGATCCTGTTTCGGGCCACCGACGTGGGTGAATACAAGACCCACGCCACCGCCCAGCGACTAAAGGCTGCCAATCCGGCCCCGAAGGTCAGCGTGTTGAACCGGCGGCTGGATGCGGACGAGTTGCGCGACGCCGTGCAGGCCTGCGACCTCGTGGTCGACTGCACGGACAACTTTGCCACGCGCCTTTCGTTGAATACCGCCTGCGTGCAGGCGCGCAAACCGATGGTCAGCGGCGCGGCGATCCGTTTCGAGGGCCAGGTGGCGGTGTTCCTCAACGACGACTCGCAGGGACCCTGCTATCGGTGCCTGTATTCCGACGAGGACGACAATTTCGCCAACTGCGCCGGCCAGGGCATCCTGGC
>CAZMVP010000251.1:1513-2606 GCA_964569355.1 uncultured Chromatiaceae bacterium
CGGCATCGAGCAGCTGCCACAACGTGGCCTTCTCGGTGTGGTCCGGGCAGGCGGGATAGCCGGGTGCGGGGCGGATGCCGCGGTATTCCTCGGCAATCAGCTGTTCGTTGGTCAATGCCTCGTCCGGTGCATAGCCCCAGTACTTGCGACGTACCTCCTCGTGCAGCCACTCGGCGCAGGATTCGGCCAGCCGGTCGGCCAGGGCCTTCATCAGGATCGCGGAGTAGTCATCGTTGTCGCGCTCGAACGCCGCCACCTTTTCCGCGCAACCGAGGCCTGCGGTCACGACGAAGGCTCCCACGTAGTCGCGCAGCCCGCTGGAATGTGGCGCGACGAAATCCGCGATGCAGGCATTCGGCCGCGCGTCTGCCAGGGGCTTCTGCTGGCGCAGGTGGTGGAGCACCGTGAGCGGCGTCGACCGCTGCTCGTCGACATACAGCGCAATGTCGTCGTCACCCACGCGGTTGGCCGGGAACAGGCCGAACACCGCCTTCGCGGTCAGCCACTTCTCCGCCATGATCCGTTCGAGCATCTTCCGGGCATCGGCATACAGCTCGCTCGCAGCCTCGCCGACCACCTCGTCGGTCAGCACCGCAGGAAAAGTGCCCCTGAACGCATAGGCATTGAACAGCGGCATCCAGTCCATGTGGGCCACCAGGGTTTCCAGTGGCACGTCCTCGAAGGCCTGCACACCGAGGAAGTTCGGCGCCGGGGGCGGGCTCTTCCACTCGATCGGGATCCGGTTGGCCCGGGCATCGGCAATCGTCAGCAGCGGCGTGTGCTGGTCGCGCCGGCCATGGCGCTCGCGCCGGACCCGGGCATCCTCCTTGACGCCCTTGATGTACTCCTCGCGATCCGCCGGGCTCGACAGCTTCTGCGCCACGCCCACGGCGCGCGAGGCATCCTTGACGTAGACCACCGGCCCCTTGTACTCGGGGTCGATCTTCACCGAGGTGTGGGCCGGCGACGTGGTCGCACCGCCGATCAGGAGCGGCAGCTTGAAGTCCTGGCGCTGCATCTCCTTCGCGACATGCACCATCTCCTCGAGCGAGGGCGTGATGAGGCCGGACACGCCGATCATGTCGGCCTTCTC
>CAZMVP010000252.1:0-2592 GCA_964569355.1 uncultured Chromatiaceae bacterium
CGGCAAGGACCACAACTTCACGCTCGTCTGCCGCGACCTGTCGGAGATCTCCACGTACGCACGAGTGGAGAACTGGTGTTACCGCCTGTTGCGGGCGCATACGCCCGGGCCTTACACCTTCATTCTCAAGGCCACGCGGGAGCTGCCGCGGCGCCTGCAGAATCCGAAGCGCCAGACGGTGGGTATCCGGATCCCTGATCATCCCGTGCCCCTGGCACTGCTGGAGGCACTGGGCGAGCCGTTGATGAGCTCCACACTGTTGCTGCCGGACGCCGACTTCCCCCTGTCCGATCCGGACGATATTGCCGATGCTCTGGATGGTCGCGTGGACCTGATCGTCGATGCCGGCGGGTGCGGGATCGAACCCACGACCGTGGTTGACGTGACCGGCAACCACCCGGTCATCATCCGCCGGGGTCGCGGTGACGTTCAGGGAATAGAGTAGGGTCCCGCTTTGATGCCGACGCACGGTCTTCGGCAGTGATGGATATGGAAGCTGCCGAGAAAATCCAGTTGCTGTCTGCAGCTGTCATCCCCGTACTGTTTGCCATCGTCCTGCACGAAGTGGCCCATGGCTGGGTGGCCCGGTTGTTTGGCGATCGAACGGCCGAGATGCTTGGCCGGCTGACGATCAATCCGGTCAAGCACATCGACCCGATGGGGACGATCCTTGTGCCGTTGATCCTCACCTGGCTCAACCTCCCTGCATTCGGCTGGGCCCGTCCGATTCCGGTGAGTACGCGCAACCTGCGCAATCCCAAGCGTGACATGCTGTACGTTGCGGCAGCGGGGCCGGTGAGCAACCTGTTGATGGCCTTGTTCTGGACCGTGATGTTTGCGGTCATCCTGCATGGTTCGGTGCCGCTGGGATCGGGGCGTCAGTTCATGTTGGCAATGGTGCAAATAGGCATAACATTCAATATCCTGCTATGTATATTTAACCTGATTCCTGTGTCGCCGCTGGACGGCGGCCGCGTACTGCGCGGACTGGTGCCCGAGACCTTGGGCCGGCGCCTCGATGCCATCGAACCCTATGGATTTATAATCCTGATCGCGCTCCTCGCAACCGGTATCGGCGGATCGATTGTCTGGCCGCTCGTGCAGCAGGCATCACGAGCCCTCTATGCCTTGGCCGGTGCCTCATTTTGATGGGATTGTGCCCGGCACATGACTGAAGCAGACCATGACAACTCATCCCGGCGACTGTCGGTGGTGCATGACGCCGATGCGGCCCGCCCCGCGGTACTGTCCGCCGAGGATACCCACGGTGATCCGGCCCAGGCCGAAATGCCGTTTGCCATCGTCGATGGCGAGCCGATCACGCAGCTTCCCCAGGACCTGTACATCCCGCCGTTTGCCCTGGAAGTCTTCCTGGAGGCCTTTGAGGGCCCGCTGGACCTGCTCCTGTACTTGATCCGGCGCCAGAACCTGGACATCCTCAATATCCCGATTGCCGAGATCACGACGCAGTATGTCCAGTACATCGAGTTGATGAAGGAACTGCAACTCGAGCTGGCCGGCGAATACCTGCTCATGGCGGCCATGCTGGCCGAGATCAAGTCGCGCATGCTGCTCCCGCGGCTTGGGCCGGCCGACGAAGAGGAGGCGGATCCACGGGCGGAGCTGGTCCGTCGACTGCAGGAATACGAGCGCTACAAGCAGGCAGCCACGACGCTCGACGCGATACCGCGGCTTGAGCGCGACCACCACGAAGCCAGCGCCGAGGTCATCGAGCGAGCCGTCGTCACGCGCCTGCCGGACGTGACGCTCAAGGAGCTGCTGCTGGCCTTCCGGGATGTGCTCACGCGCGCCGAAATGCTGGCGCATCACCATATCCGGCGCGAGCCGCTCTCCGTCCGCCAACGCATGTCCGAGGTGCTGCTGAAGGTCCAGACGGGCACGTTCCAGGCGTTCCAAGACCTGTTCGACCCCGAAGAGGGACGCATGGGTGTGACCGTGACGTTCCTTGCGCTCCTTGAACTGCTCAAGGAGTCGCTGGTGGAAGTGGTGCAGGCCGAAGCCTATGGCCCGATCCACGTGCGGGCGGCAATCAGCGAGCATCGGCAGATCGTCGATCCCCCGGTCAATGACGTGCCCGACTTCGATGCCATCGGCAGCGAAGACTCCACCTTGCTGGCCTGAGGTCGGCACGGACCAGACAGGCAGAAATCGACAGGCAGAAGTCCATGGATAACGAACAGGTGAAATTCGTCGTCGAAGCCGCGTTGCTGGCGGCCGGGCGGCCGCTCGACCTCAACGAGCTGCAGGGGCTTTTCGGCGAGGAGAATGCCCCCGGCAAGGATGAATTGCGCGCGGCGATCGCAAGCCTGCAGGAGGACTATGAGCGGCGGGGCATTGCGGTCCAGGAAGTGGCCAGCGGCTTCCGCATCCAGGTCCGTTCCAGCATGTCGGACTGGCTGGCGCCACTGTGGAAGGAGCGTGCGCCGCGCTACTCCCGGGCCTTCATGGAGACCCTGGCGATCATTGCCTATCGCCAGCCGGTGACCCGGGGTGATGTCGAGGGCATCCGCGGTGTTGGCGTGACCACCAACATCATGCGTTCGCTGCTGGAGCGGAACTGGATCCGCGTAG
>CAZMVP010000253.1:0-2585 GCA_964569355.1 uncultured Chromatiaceae bacterium
TCGATGGCCTGGTAGTCGTAATTGCTCATGGTCGGCTTCCGCTGTGCTGGCTGTTGGGAGCGGGCATTGTAGATGTTATGGTAGCGGCCTGTCTTAGGGGTGGCCCGGTGAGAAGCACCCGGCCTGAGATCCGCAAGGGAACCCTCTGAACCTGATCCGGTTAGTACCGGCGTAGGGACAAGACGCCATCCGTCGACTCCTTCCGTCGTTGCCGCACCGGATCGCCCCGCCCGTGGAGAGTGACCGGATGCGCCGTGCCCGAACCTGCCTGAAGCTGTTCCTGCTGCCCGCCCTGCTGCCGGCCGCGGGCCCGGTCGATGCGGCGCCGTTGCCGGAAGTCGTGGTGGTGGCGTCGGCCTTGCGGCCCACGGAACTGGCCCTGGCGCCGGACAGCGTGACGGTGCTCGGCAGCGACGAGATCAAGGCAGCGTCCGTCCAGCATTTCGAGGAGCTCACCGAACTCATCCCCAACATCAACTGGAGCGGGGAGGGCTCGCGTGCCCGTTACTTCCAGATCCGCGGCACCGGCGAGCTGGAGCAATACGAAGGCGCGCCCAACCCGTCGGTGGGCTTCATCGTCGACGACATCGACGTCTCCGGCATCGGCGGCATCGCCACGACCTTCGACGTGGATCGCATCGAGGTACTGCGCGGGCCGCAGGGCACGCGCTACGGCGCCAACGCGCTGGCCGGCCTGATCGTCATGAACACCGCCGATCCGACCCCCGATCCGGAGGCGTACTTCACGCTGACCGGTGGCAGCGAGGAGACCCGGGCGCTGGGCGGCGTGGTGTCCGGGCCGGTGCTGCCCGATGCGCTCGGGGATTCGCTGAGTTATCGCGTGGCGGTCCAGCAGTACCGCAGCGATGGTTTCCGCCACAACGCCTACCTCGGGCGCGATGACACCTCGGGCCGCGACGAGCTGACCGCCCGCGCCAAGCTGCGCTGGCATCCGTCGGCCGGCGTCGACGTGCTGCTCACCGCCTTCCATGTCGACCTCGACAACGGCTATGACGACTTCGCGCTCGACAACAGCTTCACCACCGAATCCGACAAGCCGGGCGACGACAACCAGACCATCGACGCAGCCTCGCTGCGGGCGACGATCGGCCTGGGCGACGTGGCAACGCTCGTGAGCATCTCCGGCATCGCCCGCTCGGACATCACCTATGGCTTCGATGCCGACTGGGGCAATCCGGACTACTGGGCACCCTACGTCTACGATTTCACGCAGCGCTTCGACCGCGAGCGCGACACCTGGAACCAGGAGCTCCGGCTGGTTTCGCAAACCGGGCACGAGATCCTTGGCGCCGACTGGCTGGTCGGCTTGTATGCGCTCGACCTGCAGGAGCGGATCCGGCGCCGGGACACCGCCGATTGCCCGGCCGATACCTGCGGCGTGGATCTCCTCTACGACACCACGGCCCGCAGCGATTACGAGGCGACCAACCTCGCCGCCTACGGTGAACTGGGCTGGCAGCTCGGCGAGCGCACGCGCCTGGCCGTGGGCCTGCGCACCGAACGGCGTCGCGCCCGGTACGCAGACAGTGCCGGGGCCCGCGTGTCACCCACCGACCACATGCAGGGTGGCGACCTCACGCTGACCCACGAGCTGGTGAATACCGGCGGCGGCACGTCGACCCTGTGGGCGCGCATTGCCCGTGGTTACAAGGCCGGCGGCTTCAATCCCAGCGTGGTTGATATCCCGGAGGCCGCCGACCGGCTGCAGTTCAAACCCGAGGCACTGTGGAACTACGAGCTGGGCGCACGGGCCGCCAGCACCGATGGCCGCTGGCGGGTCTCGGCGGACGTCTTCTGGCAGGAGCGCGTCGATGAGCAGCTGCGGATCCCGGAACAGTTCCGGCCGGGTGATCCGGCCACCTTCCTGTTCATCACCAGCAATGCCGAGCGCGGCAGGAATACCGGCCTCGAGATGGAGCTGCACTGGCAGGCCATGGACTCGCTCGATGTCGGCGCTTCGTTCGGGCTGCTCGACACCGACATCCGCCAGTTCAGCGACCGCCCGGAGCTCGAGGGCCGCGAACTGGCCCACGCGCCGCACTACACCTTTGCGGTGAACGCCACGTGGCAGGCCGGGGCAGGGTGGTTCGTGCGCGCCGACTACGCCGGCAAGGGCGGATATCTCATCGACTACTGCCAGGCCGCCGACTGCCATGACCCGGAGACCCGGGCCTACGGCCTGCTGGATCTCCGGGCCGGTCGTGACTGGGGGCGCTGGTCCCTCGAAGCCTGGTGCCGCAATGCGCTGGACAAGCGCTACGCCGTGCGCGGCTTCTACTTCGGCAACGAGCCGCCCGCGTTCGAGCCGAAGCTCTACACCCGCCTCGGCGACCCCCGCCAGTACGGCCTCACCCTCAACTGGCGCATCTAGCGTGCATCCGGGTGCCGAGAGGAAAGGTACCGGACTCCATTTCGTGTAGTTATTGAAGCAGGGAGTGACCCATGAGAATCACCGCCGAATTGAGCCTCTATCCACTGACCCCGGAGTTTGTCGGGCACATCACCGACTTCATCCTGGAGTTGCGCCGCGAACCGGGCCTCGAGGTGGTCAGCAACCAGATGAG
>CAZMVP010000254.1:0-2576 GCA_964569355.1 uncultured Chromatiaceae bacterium
GGTCTGCCATCCACGTCTACCAGGTCGACGAGCGCGTCGTCGCGCGCGGCGACTCCGCCCGCAACCTCGGCGCGCTCGACGAAATCCTCGTCTGGCGCGGCCCGCTGCCGCGCCGGAACCTCCATCCCATGTGGGTCGATCGCGCCGACCTCGATGCCGCCGCCGAGTCCTACGGCCAGGAAATCGCCCAGGTCGCCGGCGACCCGCCGATCCTCGACCTCGTTCATTTGGGGCTGGGACCCGACGGCCACACCGCCTCGCTGTTTCCCGGTGATCCCGCATTGCGCGTCAA
This sequence comes from uncultured Chromatiaceae bacterium, assembly GCA_964569355.1. GTDB lineage: Bacteria > Pseudomonadota > Gammaproteobacteria > Steroidobacterales > SHZI01. The sequence goes on from CAZMVP010000254.1 coordinate 293, forward strand.
GGACCGCAGCGTCACGGTCACCGAAGAGCACAACGGCCACCGACGCATGACGCTCACTTACCCGGTGCTTGGCCGGGCCCGCAGCGTGTTGTGGTTCGTCACTGGCGCCGCGAAGGCGGGCGTCGTTGCCGATCTCCATGCCGGTGGTGCGCCGTTTCCCGCCGGGCGCGTGGCCCGCCGGCGTGCCGTGCTGGTGGTGGACAAGGCAGCGGCCAGTGAGATCGTCGTGACCCGGCCGCGGCGACCGAAGGCACCGAAACCGGTGGTCGTGCCGCTGCGGAGGCCGGAGAACTAGGGCCATCACGCAGGCTCTCGTCACGCTGCCTTGCTGATGGTCACGCGCAGCCCGAGTGCCTTGGTCACCTTGAGGATCGTGTCGAAGGACGGGTTGCCGTCGGCGCTCAACGCCCGATACAGGCCGGCGCGGGTCATGCCGGTCTTTTCCGCCAGCTCGAGGATCCCCCGCGCCCTCGCGATATCACCGAGCACGGCAGCAATCAAAGCCGGGTCGTCGCCGGCTTCTTCCATTGCCGCGTCCAGGTACCCCGTGATGGCGTCCTCGCTGGTCAGATGCTCGACCGGATCCCATCGAGTGAACGTCTTGCGCTTCCTGATGGTCGGAACTTTCTTCCTGGCCACTGTTCAGCCCTCCAATTCCGCAGCCATCTTCTGCGCCCGCTTGATGTCGGCCGCCTGCGTACGCTTGTCGCCGCCGCAGAGCAGGATGACAACCTCGAGCCCGCGCCGCGTGAAGTACAGGCGATATCCCGGGCCTTGGTCGATACGCAGCTCGCTGACACCACCACCAACGGGCTTCGCATCGCCCAGGTTGCCGATGCTGACGCGTCGCAAGCGGACCGCGATCCGGCTCTGCGCTGTAACGTCACGCAAGCCCTTGAACCATGGTGGGTGCGGACAGAATCTTGGACTAGTTGTCGTCTCCGGGCCTCGACCGCCGCCTCCTGAGCCATTCCGCAATGATCGGTACCAGCGGCAACAGCGCGCCGAGCAGCACCACGGTCCAGTGGATGTAGAGTCCGGCGAGGACGAGGAACAGGCCCAAGGCCAGCAGCCAGAACCAGCCGGCCATCAGCGGGGAGGATCCTGGAGCAGGAGGGGTCGCGTCCGGAAAAGACCAGCCTTCGGCGATCGTGGGGTACCACCGAAGGCTGGGTAGCACTGTCGGCAAACGATTGGAGGATTCCGTACCGACGATGGCATATATATGCGTTCCGGACGTACCGCACATCACCCGATTGGGTGATCTATCCAATGAAATCCGTGGCTTCCAATCAATGATCGACCTCGTCGACGGTCGCCTGGCCCGACAGCCGGCGCCGGATGTGGCCCCAGGACATGCCTGCGGCCAGTACCACGGCGACGCCAACCAGCGTGATCCACACGAAGACATTGCCCGAGCTGTCCTTGATCACGTTGTAGAAGGTCAGCATCCAGACCAACGAGCCGAACAGCGCCACGACGAGCACGACCCCGATGAATCCCAGCGAGTTTCGCGTTGCATTCACGAACAGCACCCAGCCGATGAGCAGCACGATGCCGGCCAGCGCATGCAGGGGCCCGAGGCTGCTGGACAGGAAGGCGTCGCGGGCCCAGTGGAAATAGGACATGCCGCTGGGGTTGAAGGTGGCGAGGACCACGACCAGCGCCAGGACGAGCCGCAGCAGGAAGCTGCCGATCGTGAAGCCCGGTTCACCCACCGGTGTGGAGATCTGGTCGCCGGCCATTCCGGGCACTCCGCGCTAAACTGCAGGGGATTCTACATCGGGCCCTCGTGCCCAGGCGTGGCGGGCCTGCCTGAAGCCCGACCGACTTCCAGGGAAAGCTTGGCTGATGGCCCGCGACTCCGACGACGCGATGAACCGGCCCAAGGGCCGCTCACTGAAACCTTTGCGGCAGTTGTGGCCGTTCATCCGGCCGCACCGGGGCATGCTGGCGCTGGCCCTGCTCGCCCTGCTGGTCAGCACCGGCGCGATGCTGGCCCTGCCGGTGGCCGTGCGCTATGTCGTGGACTTCGGCATCGAGGGCCAGGATCCGGCCCGGATCAACCGTTACTTCGTCTACCTCTTCGGGGTCGCATTCCTGTTCGGGACCTTCGCAGCCGGGCGGATCTACCTGCTGAACTGGCTCGGGGAACGAGTCGTCGCCGACATGCGGCAGGCCGTCTACCGGCGCGTGCTGCGCATGGACCCGACCTTCTTCGAAGTTACCCGGACCGGCGAGGTCCTGTCGCGGATCACCACGGATACCACGCTGATCCAGTCCA
>CAZMVP010000255.1:0-2534 GCA_964569355.1 uncultured Chromatiaceae bacterium
TCCTACGACAACACGCTCGCCCCGCAGAACGACATCGGCGGCTACCGCTATCGCAGCTACATGGGCAAGCTGCGCTGGCTGCCGGCCGACAACCTGGACGTCAACTTCAGCCTCTACCGCTCCAACGACGAGATCGACGAAGCCGCCGTCGGCGGCCTGCTGGTGAACTGCGAACCCACGCTGCGGCTCACCGCCGAGGACGTGGCCGGCAGCTCGAGCGAGCGGCTGCAGAACTGGTGCGGCAAGATCCCGAAACTGAAGTACCTGCAGGACATGCTCGACGGCTCCACGTTCCCGAACCCGACGACGATCCCCGGCTCGGTCCGCCGCGACGGGATGCCGAAGAACCCGATGGCCACGGGCGAAGACCGCGACGTGGTCCGCAGCAACCTCAACATCGCGTGGGACACCGATGTCGGCACGCTGACCTCGCTGACCGGCTACTCGCACACGAAGCAGAGCTCGGTCTCCGACTTCGAGCGCAGCTCCGGCGACACCCTGCCCTTCATCTACTGCCAGCCCTCGTCGAACTTCAACCCGCCGACCTGCGACGCACCCTACGGCTGGTCGCGCGCGCCGATGGGCTTCATCGACCGCGAGGACGGCGCGACCTACGAGGAATGGAGCCAGGAAATCCGCTTCACGAGCCCGCGCGAACAGCGGCTGCGCTGGCAGGTGGGCACCTACTATTTCCACTTCACGCATGACCAGCGCCAGGGCAACCCGGTGGCCACTACCCAGCTGCCCGGCGATTTCGGCCCGGGCGGCAACCTTGCCGTCGGCCCGGTGGCGCTGCCCACCACGCTTGCCATCGGCAGCTACATCTTCGGCCAGTCGCTGCTCGCCGATGGCGCGTTCGACCCATTGAACCGCACCCGGCTCTACAACAACGAACGGTCATGGTCGGTGTTCGGCTCCACCGACTTCGACGTGACCGAGAAGCTGACGGCCCGGGCCGAGCTGCGCTACACGCAGGACTACAAGCGCTCGATGGACTACGTCTACGCCACCTGCGGCGACTCCAGCACCTTCCCGTTCAACGACCCGGATCCCGCCTGCGGCGACGACTACTGGGACCTGCGTGAAGTGGCGCCAATCGAGTACCCGTCGGGCAAGGCGCGGTTCAACAACACCACCGGCCGGCTGGGCCTGAAGTACGCACTGGACAGTGGCTGGATGGCCTATGGCTCCGTCGCCTACGGCGAGAAGCCGGGTGGCGTCAGCGTGGCCTCGCAGGTGGACGTGGTGGTTGATGGCGTGATTTCCCAGGAGACCATCGACAACCGCTTCGACCCGGAGAAGATGACCGCCTACGAGATCGGCCTGAAGGGCTACACGCCGGACCGGCGCGTGCGCTTCGACCTCGCGATGTACTTCAACGACTGGCGCGACATCGTGCTGCGCCAGCTGTCCGACACGAACCCGAACACCGGCCACAAGTTCACCCAGCCCCGCGCGCTGGATGCCAACGCCGGTGATGCGCATGTGTTCGGCTGGGAGGCGAGCGCCGACATCGGCATCACCGAGAACCTGAGTGGTCGGCTCACCTTGGGCTACACGGACGCCGAGCTGAAGAAGGCCCGGCAGGACACCTACGCCCTGTTCCCGACCTTCTACACCGCCCTGCCGCAGTGCGCGCCGTCGGCCATCCAGGGCCTGCCGGCAGCGGACCAGGCGGGCGTGGCGGACCAGTGCAAGGAACTCTCGGGTGACGTGGCCGGCAATACCCAGATGCGCCAGCCCCGGTGGACCGCGAGCGGTTCGCTCGACTACACCCACCAGTTCATCGGCGACTGGGACATCAAGGCGGGCGTCGCTGCCAACTACATCAGCAAGATGTACATGGGCAACGACAACCAGAACTGGGTGCCGCCGCATACCAACGTGAACCTGAACATCGGCGTGGAATCGGCGCGTTACACGATTTCGCTGTGGATGCGCAACGTGTTCAACAACGACGAACCGCTGTCGGCGTTCCGTGACATCTACTGGACGAACGATGCCGACATGGCGGCGCTCGTGCCGGCCGGCACCGGCACGATCCGCAACGTGTCCACCTTCGACGACTTCCCGCCGTTGCGCATGTCGATCGCCTACCCGAACCTGCGCACCTACGGCCTGACTGCCCGGGTGCGCTTCGGCGGCGCCGAGAAATAGGCGCTGGCGATGCGATCACCCATCCTGTTTACAGATACCCCTGAGGAGAGACCTGCAATGAAGCCTATCGTCCTGTTGGGAATGCTCGCGATGGCGAGCTTCAGCGCCCACGCCGCCGACGACGTGCTGCAGCCGCGCGCCGGCATCGCCGCCGCCTTCGGCAGTTTCAGCGGCGACAACTCGCCCCCGGGCGTGCTGAGCCGGATCGTCGATGACGACGCGGTGGGCTTCAAGGTCCATGGCCAGTACCCGCTGAACAGCTGGCTCGCACTGGAAGCCGCGTACCACGACACCGGCAAGTTCAAGACCCGCAAGAAGCCCACGGATCTCAGCCCCGGCGACCCCGGGCAGTACGAGCTCTCCCTCGATGGCTGGTC
>CAZMVP010000256.1:0-2521 GCA_964569355.1 uncultured Chromatiaceae bacterium
TCAGGTCCACCCCCTGGCCCTGGATTGGATGCCGATTCGGATCGGCCCGATCCAGGAGGATGGTCAAGGTGGACGAATATCTTCAGATTCGGTTATTGCATCGGGATGGCCTGTCGATCCGGCAGATCGCCAAACGGCTGGGCCACAGCCGGGACACGGTCAAGAAGGCCCTGATCGAGGCCCAGCCGCGCCCCTACACGCGCAGCAAGCCTGTGGTGTTCCCCAAGCTGGGCCGGTTCATCCCGGTCATTGAGCAGATCCTCAAAGACGATGCGTCGGCCCCGCGCAAGCAGCGGCACACGGCCCAGCGGATCTTCCAGCGGCTGCGGGACGAGCATGGCTACCAGGGCAAGTACGACCAGGTGCGGCGCTACGTGGCGGCCCATCGCAAGCGGCAGCGGGAGACGCACCTGCTGCTGGACCATCCGCCCGGCTCGCGGCTGGAATGCGACTTCGGGCACATCCACGTGGACTTTCCCGAGGGCAGGCGGCTGGTGCCGGTGCTGCTGGCGGTCTGGTCGTACAGCCAGCTTCCGTTCGTGATCGCCTTGCCGGATGAGACGACCGGCTCGATCCTGCACGGGATCGTCTGCGCGATGGAGTTCTTCGGCTGCGTGCCGGCCGAGGTCTGGTGGGACAACCCGGCCACGGTGGCGGCGGCGGTGCTGCGGGGCCGGGACCGGCAGCTCAACCCGTACTATGCCGCCCTCGCCAGCCACTACCGCTTCGCGCCGCTGTTCTGCCTTCCGGCCAGGGGGCAGGAGAAGAGCGATGTGGAGCGGACGGTGTTCGCGGTGCAGCGACGCTTCGCCACGCCGGTGCCGGCGGTGGCGGACCTGGATGAACTGAACCGGCATCTGCTGAGTTGCTGCCTGAAGGAGCAGCAGCGGACGGTGAGCGGCCGGAGCCTGAGCATCGGCGAGATGTTCCAGCAGGAGCGGGCCCATGCCCTGGAGCTGCCCGAGCATCCCTTCGACTGCTGCATCCAGCAGATCCGCCAGGCCGACAAGTATCAGACGGTGCTGTTCGAGAACGTGCGTTACAGCGTGCCGCGGCAGGCGGCCTTCGAGCCGGTGACGGTCAAGGCGTACCTGGACCAGGTGGTGCTGGTGCACAAGGGGCAGGTGGTGGCGCGGCACCGGCGCAGCCGCACGGCCGGCGAGCAGGTGCTGGAGCCGACGCACTTCCTGGCGGCGCTGGAACGCAAGCCGGCCTACCTGGACCACACGAAGCTGTTCAAGGAGCTGAAGCTGCCGGCGGCGTTCGTCCAGTTGCGGGAGCGGCTGGAGGCGGAGATGGGCCAGCGGACCGGCACGCGGCACTACATCCGGGTGCTGCAGTTGCTGGGGCGGCACAGCATCGCCGAGGTGTCGGGGGCGATCGAGAGCTGTCTGCACCGGCAGATGCTGCGGGCCGAGTTCGTCGAGCAGAAGCTGGCGGCGGGCAAGGCCCCGGCCGGAGGGCCATGCGCCGAGGCGGGCGCTGGGCTGGGGTCTGTCCCGGGGGTGTGCATTGCGGCAGCGCCGGCGCTGGAGCTGTCGATGTCCATTCCTTCCGTGCGTGTTCCCTCGCCGGACCTGCGTCGGTTCGACGAGTTGTTGATCCATTGTTCTGCAACCCAAGGAGACGAAGACCATGACGGCGATGCTGCTGAAACACAACCTCAAGGCGTTGAAGCTGCCGACGATGCTGGGCGAGCATGCCCGGCTGGCGCGTGAGGCGGCCGACGCCGGAGAGGATTATGAGGCGTACCTGCTGAAGCTGACGGAACTGGAGCTGGCCCAGCGCAGCGCCAACGCCCTGGCCAACCGGATCAAGGCGGCGGGCTTCCCGGTGCTCAAGGACCTGGAGACCTTCGACTTCACGCTGGCGCCAGGATTGAACAAGCAGAAGGTGCTGGAACTGGCGCGGGGGCAGTGGATCGAGGAACGCTTCAACTGCTGCCTGATCGGCAACAGCGGCACGGGCAAGACGCACCTGGCGGTGGCGCTGGGGCAGGCGGCCTGCCGCGGCGGCCAGCGGGTGCGATTCTGCACGGCGGCCGGGCTGGTGAACCAGTTGGAGGAAGCGCAGAAGCAGTACCGGCTGGAGCGGATGCTGTCGGCGCTGGACCGGGTGGACCTGCTGGTGGTCGATGAGCTGGGCTATCTGTCGTTCAGCCGCGCCGGGGCGGAGCTGCTGTTCCAGGTGTTCGCCGACCGCTACGAGCGGGGCAGCATCCTGATCACCAGCAACCTGCCGTTCGGGGAGTGGGGCAGCGTGTTCCAGGGCGAGCGGATGACGGCGGCACTGCTGGACCGGCTAACGCACCGCTGCCACATCTTCGAGATGAACGGCGAGAGCTATCGCTTCCGCGAGTCGGCCAAGGCGGCCAAGGAGAAGAAAGCGGCAAAGTAAGCGGCTCCGGCGGCCGATGAAATAGATCGCTTTGGCCGCCGGCCAGGTCATGGGGTATACTTCGGCGTACCGGGTGGCCCTGATTCGCGCGCCGCCCCGGCCTCACTTCTCATGCCTTTCGCCA
>CAZMVP010000257.1:0-2516 GCA_964569355.1 uncultured Chromatiaceae bacterium
GATGATGCAAAGACGCAACGGTAGCGCAGTTGCCGGGCTCGTGGTGATTGCCTGCAGCCTCGCCGGGCTGCCGGCTGCCGGCGTCGCGCAGACCCGGTCGGAGACCGCGCTCATGGCTGCCATTCCGGATGTCCCCCGGGCCACCAGCAGCGAGGCCGGACGCGCCCGGCTCATGATCTCGCTCGAAGACACCCGGCTCACGATCACGCTGGATGCACTGGCCCGCGACATCACCGGCCTCGATCATCCGCCGGCCGATCCCGCCGAAACGGCGCAACTGGCTCTCGCGCTCAAGACGCTGCGCGCCGGCGAAACCCTGTTCCTGTTGCCGGCCGTTGCCTGGTGCCGGCCGGTGTCGGCCGCCGTCGCCAACCCGGAAGCCGGTGGCTCGCCGCGTGCCCGGCTTAAGGCATCGTGGCAGTTCCAGTGCGCTGCGCCGGCTGCCTTGCAGTGGGTGAATGCGCACCTGCTCGCCGTTTTCCCCGGCATCCGGCAGCTCGAAACGAGCGCCACCCTGCCTGCCGGCGCCAAGTCGGTGGTGCTGACCGCCGGCACGCCGCGGATCCTGCTGCCGCGCGAGCCGCTATCCCGCCGCTGATCCCGCCAGGCTCCGTTCGAGGATGGCGAGGCCCTCGTCGATCAGGTCATCACCGGCAGTCAACGGAACCAGGAAGCGGATAACGTTCTTGTGCCGGCCGCAGGACAGCAGCAGGAGACCGTCTTGTGCTGCCCGCTGGATGAGGGCGTGGGCCAGGTCCGCATCCGGCCGGTTCGGGCGGCCATCCCGCACAAGCTCCATGGCCACCATCGCGCCAAGGCCGCGGACCTCGCCGATGCAGGCATGCCGGCCGGCCAGGCGTTGCAGCCGGCTCATCAGGCGGGCGCCGATCTGCAGGGCCCGCTCCGGCAGGTTCTCTTCCGCCATCACGTCCAGCACGGCGAGCGCGGCCGCGCAGCCGATCGGTGACGCGGCGTAGGTGCCGCCGAGGCCGCCCGGCAACGGCGCGTCCATGATGGCCGCCTTGCCCACCACGCCGGCCAGCGGGAAACCACCTGCCAGGCTCTTGGCCACCGTCATCAGGTCCGGCTCCACGCCGGCATGCTCCACGGCAAACATCCGGCCGGTGCGGCCAAATCCGGTCTGGATTTCGTCGGCGATCATCACGATGCCGTGCCGGTCGCAGAGTTCGCGCAGTGCCCGAAGGAATTCCGGCGGCGCGATATGGAAGCCGCCCTCTCCCTGCACCGGCTCGACGATGATGGCGGCACAGCGGGAGGGTTCCAGGTCCTCGGTGAAGATCCGCGCGATGCCGGCCAGCGCATCGGCCACGCTGATGCCATGGTAGGCAACCGGAAACGGCGCATGGTGCAGCTCGGCCGGAAACGGGCCGAAGCCGGCCTTGTAGGGCGTCATCTTGCCGGTCAGACCCATCGCGAGCAGCGTCCTTCCATGGAACGCGCCGCTGAAGGCGATCACGCCGGTCCGGCCGGTATGCATGCGCGCGATCTTGACGGCGTTCTCCACCGCTTCGGCGCCGGTCGTGACCAGCAGCGTCTTCTTCGGCGTCGGCCCCGGCGAGAGCGCATTCAGCCGTTCCGCCAGCGCCACGGCCGATTCGTAAGGCGTGACCATGAAGCAGGTGTGGCTGAAGCGCTCGAGCTGCGCCTTCACTGCGGTCTGCACCCGCGGATGCAGGTGGCCCGTGTTGAGCACCGCGATGCCGCTGCCGAAGTCGATGTAGCGGCGCCCCTCCACGTCCCAGAGTTCGGCGTTGGCCGCGCGTGCGACATACACCGGCAACTGGCTCGGCATGCCGCGGGCCATGGCCCGCTCACGCCGCGCCTGCAAGTCGGCATTGCCGGCCCCGCCCTTGCTGTCAACGCCTGGTTTGCTGCGCATCATTGCACCATCCATCCACAACGCCGCCACGACACTCCGTCGCAGGATTTCGGCCTCTCAGGCTACGGCCACGCCATCCGGAAATCCCGATGCGCCGCCAGCGGATCTTCCGCGGAATCCGCCGAACGGGCCACCTCGGCCGGCCGGTAGCCGGAGGCGACCGACATCACCTGGACCTCGTGGCCGCACACCACGAACCGGACGCGCCATTCCCGGACCTTCAGCTGGTAGCCGGCGCCATCGCGGCGGATCCGGCGATAGGCATGGGGCTGTGGCCCGAGCGCCAGCGTTTCGCGGATGCGGTCGTGGAGCTTCAAGCCCGTCCGTGCCTCGACCCACGCCGCCTGTTCCGCCGCGATCGCGGTGAACGCCACCGCCCAGGGCTGGATCGGGTCATCGGGCGACCGGCCGGCGACCCGACCGGCGATACTAGCCGCGTCGGCGCGATCCCGATGGCGGGCCTCATCCTCGAGCCAGCCCGCACCGGCTTCCGGCCAGGCATCGGTATATGGCACGTAGGGCTTGATGTCGAGTACGGGCGTGCCATCGACGAGATCGATGCCGGCAACGAACAGCGTGAGCCTTTCGATCCGCAGCAGCTTCACGGTCGACAGCC
>CAZMVP010000258.1:0-1097 GCA_964569355.1 uncultured Chromatiaceae bacterium
CCCGGCCGGGCGCTGTAGACGAAACTGAAGGACTGGTCGAAGCCGATGTCCGCGACCAAGGCCATCGTGGCCTCGAAGTCGGCCTCGGTCTCGCCCGGGAAGCCCACGATGAAGTCCGTCGACACGCTGACGTCGGGGCGCACCGCGCGCAACCGGCGGATCTTCTGCCGGAACTCGAGCGCCGTGTAGCCGCGCTTCATCAGCGACAGGATCCGGTCGGAGCCGCTCTGCACCGGCAGATGCAGGTGGTTGGCGAGCTTCGGCTGCGTGGCATAGGCCTCGATGAGCCGGTCGCCGAACTCCCGCGGATGGGAGGTGGTGAAGCGGATCCGCTCGATGCCGTCGAACCGCGCCACCTCGGCAATCAGCGCGGCCAGATCGATCGGGCTGCCGTCCGCCGCCTCGTCGCGGTAGCCATTGACGTTCTGCCCCAGCAACGTGACCTCGCGGACACCCTGCCGGGCGATCTGCCGGATTTCCGTCAGGATGCCGGGCAACGGCCGGCTGACTTCCTCGCCCCGGGTGAACGGCACGACACAGAAGCTGCAGTAGTTGCTGCAGCCTTCCATGATCGACACGAAGGCCGTGGCCCGGTCGACGCGGGGTTCCGGCAGCTTGTCGAACTTCTCGATCTCCGGGAAGCTGATGTCCACCACCGGGCGACCCTGCGCACGGACCTCCTCGATGTAGTCCGGCAGCCGGTGCAGCGTCTGCGGACCGAACACGACATCGACGAAGGGCGCGCGCTTGAGCAGTTCCTCGCCCTCCTGGCTCGCCACGCAGCCGCCGACACCGATGATCACCTCCGGCCGCTCCTGCTTCAGCTCCCGGACCGTGCCGAGCCACGAAAACACCTTCTCCTGTGCCTTGTCGCGGATCGAGCAGGTGTTGAGCAGCAGCACGTCGGCCGCAGCCGGGTCATCGGTCGGCAGCAGGCCATGGCGCACGCGGAGCACGTCCAGCATGCGGCTGGAGTCGTACTCGTTCATCTGGCACCCGAAGGTCTTTATGTAAACGTGGCCCGGCATTCACCGCACAGATTACTTGATGAACCCCAGGCTTTCGAGCTTGACGAGGATCCGGTGGGCTGCCTGGTC
>CAZMVP010000258.1:1197-2504 GCA_964569355.1 uncultured Chromatiaceae bacterium
GGCCACGCCGCCGTTCTTCGTGATCTCGGACGCGACATAGCCGATGCGCACGATATTGAGGTCGCGGTGCTCCCGCGAGAACCCGAGTTCGCTCGACAGGTTCTTGCGGACGAGGTCGCCATCCAGCAGCGTGACCTGCCGGCCGCCGTTCTCGAGCAGCTTGGACATCAATGCCCGCGCCACGGCCGACTTGCCGGCACCGGAGAGACCGGTGAAGAACACCGTGAAGCCCTGCTTGTGGCGCGCCGGGTGGGTCCGCCTGAGTTCCGCCACCACCTTGGGGAAGGAGAACCACTCGGGAATCTCCAGTCCCTCCTGCAGCCGCCGGCGGACTTCCGTGCCGGAGATGTTCAGGATCTTCTCGTTGGGCTTCGCTTCCTCGGCGGTGACGTACTGCGCGCGCTCCTCCACATAGACCATTTCGCGAAACGGCACCATGCTGATGTCGAGTTCCTCGGCGAAGTCGCGCATGAGCTCCTGCGCTTCGTAGGGGCCATAGAAGGGTTCGCCCTTCGAGTTCTTGCCGGGGCCGGCATGGTCCCGCCCGACGATGAAATGCGTGCAGCCGTAGTTCTTGCGGATGATGGCGTGCCAGAGGGCCTCGCGCGGGCCCGCCATGCGCATGGCAAGGTTCAGCAGCGAGAGCGTCGTGGTCTGTTCCGGGTACTGCTCCAGCACGTGCTCGTAGCAGCGCACCCGCGTGTAGTGGTCCACGTCACCCGGCCGGGTCAATCCGACCACCGGCTGGATCAGCAGGTTGGCTTCGACCTCGCGGGCCGCGCGGAAGGTCAGCTCCTGGTGCGCGCGGTGCAGCGGATTGCGGGTCTGGAAGGCCACGATCTTGCGCCAGCCGAGCTTGCGGAACCGAGCCCGGAGTTCGGCCGGTGAATGGCGCAGCTCCTGGAAATCGTAGTGCGTGGGGGCCTCGACGCCGGTCACCGTGCCGCCGATGTAGACAGGTCCCGCGATGTTGTGCAGGTAGTTCACCGACGGATGCTTCTGGTCATCCTCGCCGAACACTTCACGTGCCTCGAGCGACTTGTCGGGCGTCCAGAGGTCGGAGATTTCCAGCGTGGCGATCAATACGCCCTCCTGGTCGCGCAGCGCAATCTTCTCGCCAACCTTCACGCTGTCGGCGAAGGCCTGGCTCACGTCCAGCGTGATCGGCATGGGCCACAGGATCCCGGACGACTTTCCGGACGACAGGCGCATGTTGCGCACCACGCTGTCGTAGTCGGCCTTGCCGAGGAAGCCGGTGAGCGGCGAGAACGCGCCGTTGAGGATCAGTTCGAGGTCGCAGAGCTGCC
>CAZMVP010000259.1:0-2486 GCA_964569355.1 uncultured Chromatiaceae bacterium
GCATCAGCGTTGGCGGCGCGCTGGCTCGCGTCGCCTGGGGCGGGTTCCAGCGGGCAGCGCGTCAGCTGGCCGAAGCAGGCCGCTTCGATGGATTTGCCGGTGCCGCATCCAATCCGGAGATGAATGCCTTGTGGAGAACCCCATGACTGCCACCGGTGCCCGGCAGCCGTGCCGATGACGAGCGGCAGCCGGCGCGAGTGAAACCTGCCGGAAGCCGGCGCGACGCCATCACTCTTCCTGATCCGGCCAGATGGCGATCCTCCGCATACCGTCCGAGGATCGCGCGCCGCGGAACATCCCTTCGCTGTTGAAGCGCATGACGATGCGCCCGTTTCCATCGACTGCGATGACGCCGCCCTCGGCGCCCATGCTGGCGAGTCGCTTCATCACGACCGCCTCCACGGCTTGCGAAAGGGTTGTGCCACCGTAAGCGACGCGGGCACAGATGTCGTGCGCCACGGCCGTGCGGATGAAGAATTCCCCGTGTCCGGTGGCTGAAACCGCACAGCTGTCGTTGTCCGCATAGGTACCTGCGCCGATGATGGGGGAATCACCGACACGACCGCAATGCTTGCCTGTCATGCCACCCGTGGAGGTGGCGGCCGCGAGGTTGCCTGCCTTGTCGCACGCCACCGCGCCGACGGTACCGAGCGACGAGAGTTCATTCACTGGATGGGCACCACCACCCAGCATGCGCCGCAACTGTTCGCGTCGTGCCTCCGTCTTGAAGTAGTCGTTCGTCACGAGTTCGATGTCGCGGGTGCGCGCGAAAGCCTCGGCACCGGTGCCGATCAACATCACGTGGGGTGAATGGTCCATCACCGCCCGTGCGAGCGCGACCGGGTTCCTGACCTGCGAAACCCCGGCAACCGCGCCGGCCGCAAGGTTCCGGCCATCCATGATCGAGGCGTCGAGCTCGACCGTGCCTTCGATCGTGAGTACCGCGCCGCGCCCGGCGTTGAAGAGTGGGTCGTCCTCGAGGATCCGGACCGCGGTCGCCACGGCATCGATGCTGCTGCCACCAGTTTCCAGTACGGCAAAGCCCGCATCGAGTGCCGTGGACAGGCCGGCCCGGTAGGCGGCTTCCCGATCGGGCGTCAGGGCGGCCCGTGGCAGCGTCCCGGCGCCACCGTGGATGGCGATCGAATGCATCGCCGGAGTGTAGCGGAGCGTCTTGCCCGGCGTCTTCAGCCAAGGTCGCCGTCAGGACACATCCTGGAAGTGCTCTGGCCGCACACTCTGGCCGCACGCTCTGGCCGCACGCCCGGGCCCATGGTAGCGTTTACGACTCGTCACACGCAGCCCAGGCAGGATCCAGGGTAGTACTCGATACCATGCGCATCGACCTGATCCTCGAATCGAACGCGCCGCCGGAACGGATTGCAGAACTCGGCTGCCTTGCCGAGCGGCATGGTCTGGGTGGCGTCTGGGTCTCGAGCATGCTCGACGCGCGCGATCCCTTCATGAACTTCGCCGAACTGGCCCGGACGAGCTCGAAGATCCGGATGGGGCCGATCGCCGTGAGCCCCTTCGAACTGCATCCGCTGAAGATGGCGACGTCACTGCTCACGCTGAACGAAGCCTCGCGCGGCCGGGCCCAGATCGTGGTTGGCGGGGGCGGCGGCACCATGACGGCCATGGGCCTGAAGCCCGAGCGCCGGGTCCGGGCGGTGCGTGAGGCAGTGGAGATCCTCAAGCTGGCCCGGACGGGCGGGCAGATCAATTACGAGGGCGAGCTCTTCACCATTCGCAACTACCACCCGAAGTGGGCCAGGAGCCCGCCGCCGGTCGTGTACGTCGGTGCGAACCGGACGAAGATGCTGCACATGGGGCCGCACCATGCCGACGGCATCATGCTCTCCGACAAGATCGTGCAGCAGGTCCGCGATGCGCGGGCGATCATCGACGGAGAGCTGCAAAAGGCCAGCCGGCCGGTCGCGGACTTCCGCCTCAACAACTTCTGGGCCTGGCACGTGAAGCCGACCCGGGAAGAGGCCCAGCGCGAGGCGCGCATCTGGCTCGCGCTTCGTGGCGTGCTGATCCGTGCCAACCATGTCCATTTCATGGATGACGCGGACTGCGACCTTGTCGAGCAGAAGCGCCAGAACTTCTTCGCCGCCCTGCGCAGGCGCAGCCCCGTGATCGAGGACGTGCCCGAGCGGATCATCGAGACGCTGGTCGAGAACCTGACCTCCTGTGCCGCCCTTGATGATCTCGACAAGGAAATCGAGCGGCTGCGCCAGTTCCGGAAGGCCGGGCTGACCGAGATCGCGCTGCGCATCTACGACGAGCCGGCCGAGACGATCCGCATCCTCGGCGAGCGCGTGGTGCCGGCGCTGGCATGATGCTTTGGAACGCGGGCATATCCAGTCGTGAACGGCTGGAAATCCTTCAGCGATCGAACTCCGGATATCGCCCCATCGTGAGCAATAGCGTCGCGCCGACGGCAAAGGCGATGGCGGCGGTGACGAGGATCGCATCGTAGC
>CAZMVP010000260.1:0-2457 GCA_964569355.1 uncultured Chromatiaceae bacterium
GTGCCGGCCAGTTGCTCGGAAATGGCCCACAGGGTCTCGTTGGACTGCACCGGTCCATAACTGGACGCACCGCTGGCATCGGTCGTGATCCTGCCACTGGCCGGCGCCGGGCGTGTGGCAGGCGGACTGGCTGCAGCAGCCGACTCGGCCGCATCGGATCGCCGGATCGGAGCCGGCTGGGCTGCCGGCACCGCGGCTGCCGGTGGTGCAGCGGCCGTGGACGGCTGGCTCGCCGCGGACGTCGCCTGCCGGAAGGCAGGAGGGTCCAGCAGCACGGTGTACTCGCGCAACAGGCGGCCCTGCGGCCAGCTGACATCCAGCAACAGCGACAGGAACGGCTCGCTTGCAGGCAACTTCGAAGTCACCCGGATCACGGCCCCGCCGGCAATCTTCCGGACCTGGAACTGCAGGTTGTCGAGGAAGGCGGGATGGTCCACGCCAAAGCGCTGGAAGGCCGCGAGCGGTGCCAGCTGGACCTGAAGCTGCGCCGGGTCCTCGCTAGCATCGAAGGTCACCGGGATTTCGGCCACGAAGGGCTCGTTCAGAGCCGACTCGAGCTTTATCTCGCCGAGGCCCACGGCGCCGGCGGTTAACGGAAGAAGTACCGCCAGCAGCGGGACTGCAGCGAGTCGAACTCGTGGCATCACCAATCCCCGAATGAAACCTCGGCGCCACCCCATGTCAGGGATCCCATGTCGCGCAGCCCATCTCGCGCTCCCCATGTGTCCCGGCCCTGGCAGCCGATGGTCTAGAAGTGGGGCCAACTATATCCCATATGCTCCCGCCACGTAAGGCGGAGCAGCAAAGCTCAGAGGTAATCGCGGACCAGCAGTTCGGCGATCTGCACGCTGTTGAGCGCGGCTCCCTTGCGGATGTTGTCCGACACCACCCAGAGGTCGATGCCCCGTTCGCAGGAAATGTCCTCGCGGATGCGGCCGACGTAGACGGCATCGTTGTTGGCGCCTTCGGTCACCGCCGTCGGGTAGCCGCCGAGGCGTGCCTCGTCGACGACGACGATGCCCGGCGACCGCTCCAGCAGCCGACGGACTTCCGCGGCGCCGATCTTGTCCCGGGTCTCGATGTGCACCGCTTCGGAATGGCCGAAGAAGACCGGCACGCGCACGGTCGTCGGGTTCACCTGGATCGACTCGTCGCCGAGGATCTTGCGGGTTTCCCAGACCATCTTCATCTCTTCCCGCGTGTAACCATTCTCCTGGAACTCGTCGATGTGCGGGACCACGTTGAAGGCGATCTGCTTGGCTGCACCCACCGTTTCGACCGGCTGGGCATTGAGCAGCTGCGCGGTCTGGGCTGCCAGCGCCTCCACCGATCGCCGCCCCGCGCCGGACACCGACTGGTAGGTGGCCACGTTGATGCGGCTGATACCGGCGGCCTCGTGGATGGGCTTCAGGGCGACCACCATTTGGATCGTCGAGCAGTTCGGGTTGGCGATGATGTTGCGCGGGCTGTACCCGGCAATGGCCTCCGGGTTGACCTCGGGCACGACCAGCGGAATCTCCGGATCCCGGCGGAAGTGGGAGGTGTTGTCGATCACGATACAGCCGGCCGCCCCGGCCCGCGGTGCATGCGCGGCGGACACGCTGCCGCCCGCCGAGAACAGCCCGATGTCCACGCCCTTGAAATCGAAGGTCGCGAGATCCCGCACGCGGATCGTCTTGCCGTTGAAGGTCACCGTCTTGCCGACGGAGCGTTCGCTCGCGAGCGGGATCAGCTCGCTGACCGGGAACTTCCGCTCCTCGAGGATCTGGATCAGGGTCTCGCCGACGAGACCCGTGGCGCCGACGACGGCCACGCGCCAGGCAGTCTTGCCGGAGCGGGAGTTGGATGATGCGGACGTGGTGGACATGGTGTTGTGACTCGGGGGGTTCCTGGTTGAGAAATGAAGGATCAGGGCGTGTGCCGGCCGGCTTCGACAGCCGGCGTGGTCGACTGGACATCGGCATTCTGCGCGCGATGCCGCAGGTAGTGGTCCAGCAGCACGATGGCCAGCATGGCCTCGGCGATCGGCGTGGCACGCAGGCCGACGCAGGGATCGTGGCGGCCGGTCGTGACGACCTCGGTCGCCTCCCCTTCCTCGTCCACGGTGTCACCCGGCAATCGCAGGCTCGATGTCGGCTTCAAGGCCATGCTGACCTGGATGTCCTGCCCGGTCGAGATGCCGCCCAGCACGCCGCCGGAGGCATTCTGCCGGAATCCGTCCGGCGTGATCTCGTCGCGGTGTTCGGTACCCTTCTGGACCACCACCGAAAATCCCGCGCCGAGTTCCACGGCGCGCACGGCGTTGATGCTCATCATGGCGTGGGCGATGTCCGCCTCGAGCTTGTCGAATACCGGCTCGCCGAGGCCCGCGGGCACGCCACTGGCCACCACGTTGATCCGGGCACCGATCGAGTTGCCCTCCTTGCGGAGCGCATCCATGTAGGCTTCGAGTTCGGC
>CAZMVP010000261.1:0-2404 GCA_964569355.1 uncultured Chromatiaceae bacterium
CAGGCGACCACCGGGTGATCCACAGATCGCCGTCGGCCGACGGCAGGAAAAAGCCCTGGAGACTGGACGGCGCGGTGGCTCGGGGCCCGGGCGTGGGGACCATTCAGCCGATCTTGTTCTCGACGAAGGCGGCGAGCGATCCCACGGTACCGAACACGTCGGCGGAGAGGTCGCCATCGTCCACCGCGATGCCGTAGTGCTCCTCGATGGCGGTCAATACGGCAACCACTGCCATCGAGTCGAGCTCCGCCACCTGCCCGAGGAGCGGCGTGGAGGCGTCGAAAGCATCGGCCCGTGGGCCCAGTTGCAAGGTGTTGCGCAGGATGTTGCGGACCGCGGCGAGCTCAGACATGGGGACTTCCTAGGGATGGGGCTTCAGGCCGGGAACTGGACCAGGTGCGGTATTCCTTCCCCCTGACGACTTCCACGAGGGCCACCAGGCTGGCCAGATTCACCAGACAGAAATAATACGGTATGGCCATGAGCCGGGCCAACCGGCCACCCCGCCCCGCCAGTTGCCGGCCGACCAGCGCCAGGCCGTAGAAACACAGTTGGCCAGCCAGCAGGGCCGTGTAAAGCGGTGCCTGGGTGGCGAGCATGGCATTGGTGACCAGCACGAGGAGCATGAACCAGGGAACCAGCCACCGGAGCACCTTGTGCGACAGGAACTGGAGCGCGAAGAACCCCGAGCGGAATGGGTTCAGCAGGGCCTTCATCTTGAACGTGGCACGCCAGGCGCGGTTCACGATCCGGACCTTGCGACGGAACTCGGCATCGTAGCCTTCAGCACCCCCTTCCCAGGACACTGCCTCCGGCTCGTAAATGTTGCGGTAGCCCTGGGCAACAATCTGCAGTGGATTGACGAAATCCGACAGGTCGCCCGGACCGAGCTCGCGATACAGCTCGCGCCGGATCGCATAGATGGCGCCGTCGCCACCAACGACCGAGCCGAGGTTGCTTTCCAGGCCCTTGATCCAGATCTCGTAGGACCAGTAGGTGCCCTCGCTCTCGGTCGACGCGTCGTCGGCGCCGATCCGGTAACGGGACTCACCCGTGACCGCGCCAACCCGCGGGTCGGCGAAATTCCGCACGAGGGCGCGGAGCGCATTGCACTCATACATGGCATTGGCGTCGGAGAACACGACGATGTCGCCCGAGGCCACGGCCAGTGCCGCGTTCAGCCCAACCGTCTTGCCGCCGCGGGATGGCATGCGCAGCAATCGCACCGGCGGGCCAGCGGTGCTGACGATCTCATCGGTGCCGTCCGTCGATGCATCGGACACCACGATGATCTCGAGGCGATCCCGGGGATAGTCCAGTTGCAGGCAGTTGTCGAGCTTGGCGCCGATCACCCGGGCTTCATTGAAGGCCGACACGATCAGCGTGACCCGGGGCTCGATGTCTCCCCAACGCACCGCCCGGCGCAGGCCGACGGCACGCAGCAGCCAGAGGAATCCCGGGTACAGGACATGGACCCAGGCCAGTACGGCAAGACCACCCCAGAACAGACCAACAACCAAAGACACGGAGTCCGGCACCTTCAATGACAGTTTGTGAACGACGTTGGTGGACAGCTTCCGGCGCATGTTCAAGAATGCGCACTTATGTCCAGATTTCTAGAGACTTTCCCGCCAATTCGCGCTGAGGATAGGCAGCCGCAGGGGTCAGCGCAAGGACGCCATTCCCAGTTGAACGGCGTGAGGGTGCTGATCAGCGGCCGCCCCTACTGGAGCACCACCAACGGGCCGGCCGGAACCGACGAGGCCATTGCAGCCGCCGTGCTGCGCGCCTACCACACGCTCGGCCCCCACCTGTTCACCTCGGCCCGGGGCCATTTTGCCGTCGCCATCATCGATCGTGTCGAGCAGCGGGTCGTGCTGGGCATCGACCGCGCCGGTGTCGGCTCCCTGGCCTATGCCTGCACACCGGGTGGGCAGCTCGTGTTTGGCACCTCCACGGCCGAAGTGGCGCGACATCCCGCCGTGGCTGCCGGGATCTCCCGCCAGGCGCTGTTCGACTATCTCCACTTCCACATGGTCCCGAGCCCTGCCACGGTGTACGTCGGCGTCGAAAAGCTGCGGCCGGCACAGTATCTCGTGTTCGAGCGGGGCAAGGCCACGGTCGGCCGCTACTGGCACCCACGCTTTGAACCCGAGCCGGGCCTGAAAGCCACCAATCTCCATGAAGAACTCAGGGAGGTCCTGCATGCCAGCGTGGCCCGGGCGGCTGGCAACGGCCAGCATGTCGGTGCCTTCCTGAGTGGCGGCCTGGACAGCTCCACCGTAGCCGGAATGCTCGCGGAAATCGTGCCGGAACCGGTCAATACCTTCTCCATTGGCTTCGAGGCCGAGGAGTACAACGAGCTGGGCTATGCCCGCATTGCCGCCAAGCGCTTCGGTGCCCA
>CAZMVP010000262.1:0-2401 GCA_964569355.1 uncultured Chromatiaceae bacterium
CCCGTGGGTCGCAGCCAGCCGATGGCCCGGCCCGGCGTCATGTCTTCCGGGCCGGCGTTGGCGTGCGCTTCGAGCACGACCAGATCGAAGCTGCCCGCCGCGAATGGCGATACGCCCGCCGGCGCCTCGCGGATCGTCCAGTGCGGCAGGCCGGCATGATGCAACCGGGCGCGGGCCAGTTCACGCAACGGTGCCGAGGGCTCCAGTCCGGCCGCCAGGCGCACTCGTGGCAGCAGGGAGCGCAGCAGCTCCCCGGCACCGCAGCCGACCACCAGCACATCCGCCGGCGTTGGCGGCAGCAGGTCATGCAGTGGTTTCTCCAGGTCTGCTTCCGCGAGGCCCCGGCGCTGACCGGCGCGGAGCACACGGCGAAGCGCGGCGCGCTCCCGCTGTCCGGCCTGCCGGAGCTGACGCACCCGATCGCCGGCGATGATCGGATCGCCGCCCGCGGCCAGGGCTGCCACCGGGCTCGCCACGCCGGCGGCGAGGCCCTCGGCCGTCCAGCGATAGAAGATCGACCGGCCCTCGCGAAAGGACTCGACGAGGCCCGCTTCCGCGAGCAGGCGCAGGTGGCGGGATACCCGCGGCTGGCTCTGCTCGAGCACGGCCACGAGGTCGCCGACCGCGGTTTCCCCGGCCAGCAGCGCGACCAGCAACCGCAAACGGCTTGGCTCGGCCGCCCCGCCCAGCTGCGCTGCAACCTGCTCCAAATCCATCCGTGAAATATAAAGATATCTTTATATATTCACAAGATCTGCTGGAAACCCAGGAGAATCAGGGGGTGGGCGGCAGGTTGACGGCCTCCCGGGCAGTGCCGATCCAGGTGCGGATCAGCGAGTAGGCGACGGCCAGCAAGGTCGGGCCAATGAACAGGCCGATGATGCCCCAGGCGAGCAGGCCGCCGAGAACGCCCATCAGGATCAGCGCGAAGGGCAGCTTGGCACCGCGGCTGATCAGGTAGGGCCGCATGAAGTTGTCGATCCAGGTCACCAGCACGAGGCCCCAGACCACGAGCACGATCGCCGGCCCCGTCTCGCCGTTGTAGTAGAGCCAGAGCGCCGCCGGCAGCCAGATGATGAAGGTCGGGATCTGCACGAGCGCCACCATGAAGGTAGCAAAGCCCAGCAGCACCACGCCCGGCATGCCAACGATCAGGAAGCCGATCGCGGAAATCGCAGCCTGGATCGTGGCGGTACCGACAAGCCCCAGTGACACGCTGCGCACCGTACCGACCACGATCGGGATGATCCGTTCCTGTTCGCTGATGTTGAGCCGAGCCACGAGGCGGGTCGCCAGTTCGGCGGAGCGGTCCGCGGTGATCAGGAAAATGCCGGCGATCAGGATCGCGAACAGGAACTCCATCAAGGCCAGCGCAAGGCTCGCGCCCTGCG
This sequence comes from uncultured Chromatiaceae bacterium, assembly GCA_964569355.1. Classification (GTDB taxonomy): domain Bacteria; phylum Pseudomonadota; class Gammaproteobacteria; order Steroidobacterales; genus SHZI01. The sequence goes on from CAZMVP010000262.1 coordinate 1,392, forward strand.
CCAGTGCCCACACGCCGGCTTGTTCGGCGGCTGGCAGCGTCTTTTTCAGCATGCCTGCCATGTCGGTGACGGCGGCCTGCCAGACCTCGCGGATCAGGTCGCCGATGAAAGGCAGGTTGGCGGCCCAGTCCGGCGGCTCCGGCGCGATCGACTGCGCGAGGTCTTTCAGCATTGCGGCAACCTGCGGCACCACCTGGCCGACGTTCACGGTCAGCACGCCGAAAGGCAGTACGAGCAGCACGAAGAGCGCCAGGCTGCAAAGGCTCGCCGCGACCACCGGCCGGTTGCCGAGCTTGCCGGACAGCCACATGTAGGCCGGCCAGATCGTGATCGCGATGATCGCGGCCCAGGTCAGTGCGCCGAGGAACGGCAGGATGACTTGCAGGCAGGCCAGGGCCAGCAGCACGAGCGCCACCAGCCTGACGATGCGCTCGATGGTCCAGTTCTGGAGGTCCGCCATGGGCCGCTAGCCTAGCAGGCGGCCGTCAGTGTTGTCGGGGCATCGTTTCCCGTTTGAGGATGTTGATGACGGCAGCCCGCTCCTCCGGCGTCTTCACCGGACCGCTGGAGATGACCATCGAGGTACCGGGGATGAACTGGTCCGGCCCGGCGAGGTACTTGTCCAGCGTCTCGTCGGTCCAGACGAGGCCGTTGCGGCCAGCCGCGGCCATGGCCCTGGAGTAGTAGAAGTTCGGCACCGTGCCGGCGCGCTGGCCGAAGATCGCGTACAGGTTCGGGCCGACCAGCGGCTTGCCACCCTTCTCCATCGTGTGGCAGAAGCGGCACCACTTGAAGGTCTTTTCGCGGACCTGCCGTTCGAACGCGGTTTCCGGCTTGATGTCCACCGTGACGAGCGGCCCGGCATGCGAAGTCACGCCAGGGGGCCCCGCCACCACGACACCCACGGGCCAGGGCGTCACGCGGAAGGTGGCATAGGGCATCAGGCTCGCCAGGGCGATCACGCCGAGCACGATCACGAGGCCGGCCACCCTGGCCACGGCCGAGCCGCC
>CAZMVP010000263.1:0-2397 GCA_964569355.1 uncultured Chromatiaceae bacterium
CTCTCGCCGGCGGCCGACGCCGCGACCATCGTTGCCGGTGCACGCCTGGTCCGCAACATCGTGGTTCATCCCGAGGAAGCCGGCAAGACCGCGGACACCGAGGCGAGGGCGGTCCCGACGGTGCGCCAGTAACGGCGGCCAGTGACGGCGACCAGCGACGGCGACCAGCGACGGCGGGCGGTGATCAGCCCGCCGCCGGTGCTACACTTCATCGCGTTCTTGTCTGTGGATGCGTCGAGCGTTGCCCGAACTGTCAGGAGCCGGGATTCGAGTCGTTGAATCTCCTGCCGGCGAGGAGCCCATTCCGCTCCGCCGCGAAACCGTCACCGCCTTCATCGGGCCGGCCCCGCGTGGTCCCGCCAACATTCCCGTCGCCATCGAAAGCGTGGCCGAGTTCCGCCGGCGGTTCGGTTCGCCAGCCGAACGCAGCCGGCTCGAGTGGATCCTGGGACAATTCTTCGACAACGGCGGGCAGCGCGCGATCGTGGTCCGCGTCCCGCGCACCGGTGGTTCCACGCGCATCATCCTGCCCGGTCCCGGTGGCGCGCTCGAGCTCGATGCAACGAATCCGGGCCCGCTCGAATACCTGCGCGCGGCCGTCGACTACGACGGCATTGCGCCCGATGACCTGTGGCGCTTCAACCTGACGATCCAGCGGATCCGTTCGCTCGCCAATCCGCTGGTCGAGGAGCAGGAAAGCTGGCGGGCCGTCACGATTGCGCCCGACGATGAAGGGTTCATCGCCGATGCGCTGGCAGGCTCCGGGCTGGTCCGGCTGCATGGCGATGCCCCGCGGGCGCGGCCCGCGCTGACGCCCGGCGCCGACGGCATCGGCCCACCACGCTACGTCCACGCCTCGGGGGACTGGCGCATGGACGTGCCGCCGGGAGACTACGACCTGATCGGCTCGCCGGACGATGGCACCGGCCTGCACGCGCTGGACCAGGTGGCGACCGTGGACCTGGTCTGCCTGCTGTCCGGCTCGCCCCGCACCGACGTGGGCCCGGTGGGGATCTTTGCGGCCGAGCGCTACTGTGCCCGACGCAATGCCCTGCTGCTGCTGGATCCACCCGGCAGCTGGTCCGCGGCAGCCGACGTGTCCAGGAGCCAGTGGGACTCGACCTTCTCCAGTCCCAACGTGGTGACCTATTTCCCGCGGCTCGCCGAACCCGCGCCGGACGGCCACGGGTTGCGCAGCCGCAGCGCCCTTGGCGCCATCGCCGGGATGCTCGCCTCGCACAGCCCGGCGGACTCAGCGCTGTTGCGCTCGACCGCGCGCCTGGCGCTGGAGCCCGACGCCGGGGAAGCCGCGCTGCTGACCCGGCGCGGGATCAATGTCCTCAAGGCCGCGGCGCCGGGGCTCATCGCGTTCTCCGGCGATGTCACGCTGGCCCGCAGCCGCGGCGTCCGGCGCGAATGGCAGCAGTTGAGCGTCCGGCGCACGGCCGTGATGACGGCTGCGACCATTGCGCGCAGCACGCGCTGGGCCGCGGTCCAGCAGCCCGGGGCGGAAACCTGGAAGGCGGTGGCGGCGCAGGTGGCGCGTTACCTCAGGGACGCCACCGCGGCGGGTGATCTCGCGCTGGCCGATGCCGCGACCAGGGATGTCGCGGCCATCAGGCCGCAGTCCTGGTACGTGAAGTGCGATGAGGACACCAACGCCGGGCAGCAGGGTGTGGCGTTCGTCGTTGGCATCGCGCTGTCCCGGCCCGGGGAGTTCGCGGCGTTCCGCTTCGAGCATGATGCCCATGAGTGCCGTGTCACCGAGATGGCATGGCAACCGGCGGCCGCGCTGGCGAACTGAGCCGGGCCACGGGCCGTTACGCGCCCGCGGATCGTGATCGCAATCACGCTGTGGAGCGCCCGGGCCCGGTATAAACGGGTACATGGCTGTCTCCGATGCAGAACCCGGAGTCATTCCGGTGCCGAGCCTGAGGGAGTTCTTCCATGACTCCATCCAGGCAGCCATCGTTTCCAATCACCTCGCCATCGAGCAGCAGACGACCCACTACGTCGTCAACCTGCTGACGCTGTACGCGCGCTCCGAGGCGTTGTTCGAGGCCGCGGAGCCCGGGCCCGGCCCGCGACCACTGGCGCTGATGCTCGCCGACGCGACAGAGGCCAGTTCCAGCGAAGGCCGCAACGTGGCGTTGAGGCGGCTGGGCGACGTGGCGCTGTTCGTGGCAGGCCTGCTCGCGGAAGGCCTGCATCACCGGACCGTCGGCATCGGCTATTACGTGCGCATGGGAGGCAGCGCCTACGGCACGCTGGCCACCGCACTGCCGGCCAATCCGCGGGGCAGGGCCTTCGCCGCGGTGTTCACCGAGCTCTCGCAGAAGTTTGCCGAGGTGGTCGATGTGCTCAACGAGGTGCTGGGCGATGCGCGTTATGCCGCGC
>CAZMVP010000264.1:0-2387 GCA_964569355.1 uncultured Chromatiaceae bacterium
CGGCCTCGTGGCCCGCCGCTTCCGGAAGACCGCCGCCTGATCCCCGGCTTCAAGGATCGAGACCAACGAACGGGCCCTGCGGGGCCCGTTCTGCTGTCCGGTCCCGGGAAAAACGCCAGCCAGTGAAACCTTGGTAATATTCGGCTCGCTTGAAAGGCCGGTGATACACTGCCGATTCAACGAGCTAGGCCTGATTTTTGGAAGAAAACCCAGCCTCGATCACAGTCAACAAGCCGGGTTCAAGGCTACGATCAACCTGTAGTGGGCAAGAACCAGACATAAACAAGCCTCCCTACACCCGAATCAACCCAGGACACACGGCAGAGCCAACCTATGGCCTTTGATATCGCGCTTCCCGAGGAAGACAACCGGACGTTCAGTGACTACCTCGACGCGCTCAAGCGTCGCCGAAAGCCCGCCCTGATCATCGCGCTGGCGCTCCTCATCGTCGGGGGCATCGGCATCTTCGTCTGGCCCAATTCCTACACCTCGACCGCCACGATCCTGATCGAGAACCCGGACATCCCGCCGGGCCTCGTGCCGAGCACGGTCACCACGCTGGCCGCCCAGCAGATCCAGTACATCAACCAGCGGGTCATGACCCGGACCAACCTCGCGCGGATCATCGAGAAGTTCGACCTGTACCCCGACGAGCGCAAGTACCTGCCCACGCTGTTGCTGGTCGAGGACGTGCAGAAGGACATGCGCATCAATCCCATCGACGTTCAGGCCCAGGGCGACCGGGGCCAGCAGGTCGTCAGCACCATCGCCTTCCAGCTCAGCTTCGAACACAAGAACCCCGAAGTCGCGCGCCAGGTTGCCAACGAACTCGTCTCGCTGTACCTCGCCGAGAACGTCCGCCAGCGCACCGAACAGACCGCCGAGACCACCCAGTTCATGCAGTCCGAGGTGGATCGCCTGGACGGCGAGGTGCGCGGCCTGGAATCCCAGGTGGCCGCAGTCAAGAAGGCCAACGAAGGCAGCCTGCCCTCGCTCACCGCCTTCAACATGCAGCTCATGGCGCAGTTGAACAACGACATCTCGGAGATCAACCGCCAGCTGCAGGCCACGCGTGAAAACAAGATCATGCTGGATGCGCAACTGGCCCAGCTCAATCCCATTGCCACCACCGTCACGCCGGACGGCAAGCCCATCACCTCGCCGGCGGACCAGTTGAAGGCGCTGCAGACCGAACTTGCCAGGCTGGAGGCCCGTTACAGCCCGCAGCACCCGGACGTGATCCGCACCAAGCGCGACCTGGAAGCCGTGAAGGCGCAGCTCGGCGCCGACATCAACCTGGACAACACCGCTGCCAACCTCCAGGAGGCCCAGATCGAACTGGCGAAGGCCAAGGCCAACTACGCGGCCGAGTCACCGCAGGTGCAGGCCGCACAGCGCAAGGTCGACACGCTGAAGGAGCGTGCGACCGAGCCGCGCCGTTCCGGCATCGGCTCGATGGAGCCGGACAACCCCGCCTACATCCAGATCCGCGCCCAGCGCGAAACCATGGAATCGCAGGAGCGCTCGCTGCTCACCAAGCAGTCCGACCTCCGCCGCCGCCTCTCCGAAGTGGAGCAACGCATCGAGAAGAGTTCGGAGGTGGAGAAGGACCTGAGCGGCCTGATGCGCCGGCTGAACACGGCCACGCTGAACTACCAGAGCGCCCGCGAGCGGCTGTCGACCGCCAAGATGGGCCAGGCGCTGGAAACCCAGAGCAAGGGCGAGCGCTTCTCGCTCGTCGAGCCGCCCGACCTGCCGCTGCTGCCGTCGAGCCCGAACCGGCCGGTGCTGCTGGCGCTGCTCGCCGTGCTGACGCTCGCCGCCGGTCTTGGCTGGCCGCAAGTGGCCGAGTCCATGGACCAGGCCATCAACAGCCCGCGCGCCGTCGAGCGCGTGCAGGGCGCGCCGCCGATCGCCGAGATCCCGTTGATCGAGACCGCGGAGGATCGCAAGCGAGATCGCAATGTCAGGGTCTGGGTGTTGCTGTGGGTGCCGATCATCGTGGCGGTGATCCTCGCGCTCATCCACTTCTTCGTGATTCCGTTGGACGTGCTCTGGTATGTCGGCCTTCGCCGGCTCGGGATGTAACACATGGAACGTATACGCAAAGCCCTCGAGCGCGCCGGCCAGGACCGGCAGATGACCGCCACGGACGTGGCCCGCCACGACCGGATGTCGGCCACCCACACGGACCTTTCCACCGGCGTGCGCTACACGCTCACGAAGCGCGTCGAGGTCTCGGACAAGGTCCTGCTGGAGAACCGGATCATCTCGGCGCTGGCCGACCACAAGTTCAAGGATTCCTACCGCATGCTGCGCACCCGGGTGCTGCAGACCATGCGCAACAACGGCTGGAACACCGTGGCCGTCACCGGCCCCGCCGCCGG
>CAZMVP010000265.1:0-2359 GCA_964569355.1 uncultured Chromatiaceae bacterium
TGAAGGCCAGCACTTCCTGCCACAGCGGCAACCACTGGTTCAGCTTCTGCTTGAGCACGGGCCCGCGCGATCCGGAGCGCAGGCCCTTGCCGTGCACGATGCGGACGCAGCGACGGTCGTGGCGCAGCGCGTCGGCCATGAACTCCTGGAGCATCAGCCGCGCCTCCCGCGCAGTGAGGCCGTGGAGGTCCAGGTTGTCCTGGATCGTGTATTTGCCGCGCTTCAGGTCGCGCAGCACCTTGAACGGCACGTGGGGCCTGCGGAAGCTCAGTTCGTCGCCACGTTCGAGCTCGACGTCGCCCGGGGCCGTCGCCAGCGATTCCCGCAGCACGGCCTGGTCATCTGCCTCATTATCGAGCTGGGCGAAACGCGCGCGCGGCGGCGGGGCCGGCCCGGACAGCGGCACCCGCTGGCGACCCTTGACCGGCTGCACGGGACCGATCAGCGAGCCAAAGCCGGGTTTGTGGCCATCGTTCCCGTCCGGCGCACGTGTCGACCTGGGTGGTTTGGTTGCCAAGCCCGTTCCTCCGGTACGGCGACTCGCTCGCAGCATCGCCTGCGATGCTTTAGCATTCTAGTGCGTTGTTTTTCCGGCTGCTGCACCATGCGTCTCCTCCTGTCCAATGACGACGGCTATCTGGCCGATGGCCTGGCTACGCTGGCACTCAGCCTCTCGGATCTCGCGGAGATCACCGTCGTGGCGCCGGACCGGAACCAGAGCGGAGCCAGTCATTCGCTGACGCTCGACGGCCCGCTGCGCATCGGCAGGACGCGCGAGGGCATCCACTATGTCAACGGCACGCCCACGGATTGCGTCCACCTCGCCATCACCGGCTTCCTGGAGCAGGAGCCGGACATGGTGATCGCGGGCATCAACCATGGCGCCAACCTGGGCGACGACGTGCTTTACTCGGGGACGGTCGCCGCCGCGGTCGAGGGCCGGTTTCTCGGGTTGCCGGCCATCGCCGTGTCCCTGACCGGCGACCACCACCACTTCGACACCGCAGGGCAGGCGATCCGCACGTTGTTCGAGAAGCTCGTGCGCAATCCGTTGCCGCCGGACACCATCCTCAATGTCAACGTGCCGGACCTGCCGCATGCGCAGCTCCGCGGCTTCAAGGCCACGCGCCTGGGTTTCCGCCACCGGTCCGAGCCCGCGATCGAGACGGCCGATCCCAAGGGGCGGAAGATCTACTGGGTCGGGGCCGCCGGGTGCGGCCAGGACGCGGGTCCCGGCACGGACTTCCATGCGATCGAGCACGGCTTCGTGTCCGTGACGCCGCTGAAGCTCGACCTGACCGACCGCAACCGCGTCAGCCTGATCGACGAGTGGCTGCCGAAGTGATCGACGAGGAACAGGCAATCCGCGGGATCGGCATGACCTCGGCCCGCACCCGCGATCGACTGGTCCAGCGGCTTGGCGAAACCGGCATCACCAATCCGGCGGTGCGCGAACGGATCCGCAACGTCCCCCGTCATCTGTTCGTCGACGAGGCACTGGCGAGCCGCGCCTACGAGGACAGCGCGTTGCCGATCGGCCAGGGCCAGACGATCTCGCAGCCATGGATCGTTGCCTTGATGACCCAGGCGCTGGTCACCGGTTCCGAGGGCCCGCTCAAGAAGGTGCTGGAAGTAGGTACCGGCTGCGGCTACCAGACTGCCGTCCTGTCGCCACTGGTGCGGCAGATCTTCACCATCGAGCGCATCGGCAGCCTGCAGCAGGCTGCACGCAACCGGCTCAACGCGCTGGGCTTCAAGAACATCCGCTATCGGCACGGCGATGGTTTCCAGGGATGGCCGGGCCAGGCACCGTTTTCCGGGATCATCGTGGCTGCTGCACCGGCCGAAGTGCCGGCGGCGCTGCTGGAACAGCTGGAGGTTGGCGGGCGGCTGGTGATTCCGGTCGGCCCCGCGGGCCACCAGGAACTCGTGTGTTACACGCGCACGGCCGATGACTACGTTCGTGAATTGCTGTCACCGGTGTCATTCGTGCCGCTCATCGAGGGAACGGGTTGAACGGCGGATCCGCGGACAGCACCTGATGCGGTTCCGGTGCCTGGTGCCACTCCTGGCCAGCTGCCTCCTGCTGGCTGCCTGCAGCGGCGCTGTTCGCTGGAGCGAGCCGGCCAGGCCATCGACGCCAACGAAGCCTCGCCCGGCAGTGTCCAGCGCCCCCGGCGCACGAGCTGCAACGCACATCGTGCAGGCCGGCGACACGCTCTACGCCATTGCCTTCCGCTACGGCCTCGACGTGCAGTCGCTGGCGGCCTGGAATGGCCTGGGTGATGGCACCCTGATCCGCGTGGGCCAGCGGTTGCGGCTGTCGCCGCCTGGGCAGCCGGCGGCATCTGGTTCCGGG
>CAZMVP010000266.1:0-2343 GCA_964569355.1 uncultured Chromatiaceae bacterium
GTGGCGGATAGCACAGGCCGATGTCCGCGCAGCCCTGCGACTTGATGGCCAGCGCCACGCTCGTAACGCCGTCCGCCCGGGCAATGATCGGCAACCGGACGTCGGCCGTGCCCCGGTAGATGTGCATGTCGCCGAAGTATTCGTCGGTGTGCAGCTTGCCGGCCGGCATCTCGGCGGCGCCCAGCGTGACGCCCGGCGTGCGGCTCTCGAAACTCATCCGCTCCTTGTAGAGGTAGTAGCCAGGCAGGACTTTCCAGTGGACCACGAGCGCCGCCGGCTCGGCCGTCACCGTGTACTGGAACGCCTGTTCCGGCTTCAGGATGTCCGGTTCGGGGGGCTGGCCGGGTGCCTGTGCCAGGGCAGTGCCGGTGGCCAGCGACAGCGTGCTGGCCACGATGGCGAGCAGGATGCCGGGCAGGGTGGGGAGCCAGTTGGAGGGCCGTCGCATCATTCGCTGGTCGCCTGTCTGATCCAATCGAGGTAGTCGTGTGCGCCATCCGTCACCGGCAGCGCGATGATCTCCGGCACATCATAGGGGTGCTCGGCCTGTATCAGTGCCTGCAGCGCCGCATACCGGGCCGCGGTGGTCTTGATGACCAGCAGCACTTCGGCATCTTCCCTGATCTGACCTTCCCACCGGTACAGGGACCGGATTCCGGTCACGCAATTCACGCACGCGGCCAGGTTCCCGGCGAGGAGCGCGGTCGCAATTCGGCGGGCCGTGGGCTCGTCGGGGCAGGTGCACAGCACAACCCGGGTTTCCACGCTCATGACTGCATTATGTCAAGGGCAGTCAAGCCCGACTTCCCGCCTGGCCTTGAAATTCCGGGCCGCACCCCTATGATTAGCAGCCCACAGGGGAGAGTGCTAACGATCTGGCTACGCGGTGCAGCAGAGCACCGATGTACCGGGCCGGTACTCGGGCCCGTCAATACGACTTTCAAAAACGGCATTTCAAGGAGCTGCTTGCCATGAAGATTCGTCCGCTGCACGACCGCGTGATCATCAAGCGCACCGAGGAGGAGCGTACCTCCCCCGGTGGCATCGTAATTCCCGACTCCGCGACCGAGAAGCCCATCAAGGGCAAGGTCATTGCGGTCGGCAAGGGCCGGATCCTCGAGAACGGCGAGATCCGTCCGCTCGACCTGAAGGCCGGCGACAAGGTGCTGTTCGGCAAGTACAGCGGCACCGAGGTCAAGATCGATGGTGACGAGCTCCTCGTGATGAAGGAAGACGACATCATGGCCGTCATCGAAGGCTGAGTCGAACCCACCGGAAAATTCTGAACTTTCAAGGAAGACAACCAATGGCTGCCAAAGAAGTACGTTTCAGTGATGACGCCCGCTCGCGCATGCTGGCTGGTGTCAATGTCCTGGCCGATGCCGTCAAGGTGACGCTGGGTCCCAAGGGCCGCAACGTGGTGCTCGACAAGAGCTTCGGCGCCCCGACCGTCACCAAGGACGGCGTGTCCGTGGCGAAGGAAATCGAACTCGAAGACAAGTTCCAGAACATGGGCGCGCAGATGGTGAAGGAAGTCGCTTCCAACACCTCCGACATCGCCGGTGATGGAACCACCACCGCCACGGTACTCGCCCAGTCGATCCTGAAGGAAGGCCTGAAGGCGCTGGCCGCCGGCATGAACCCGATGGACCTGAAGCGCGGCATTGACAAGGCCTCCGCGGCCGTCGTCGAGCGCCTCGGCAAGCTCTCCAAGAGCTGCCAGGACGACAAGGCCATCGCCCAGGTCGGCACGATCTCGGCGAACGGCGATGAATCCGTCGGCAGCACGCTGGCCGAAGCCATGGCCAAGGTCGGCAAGCAGGGCGTGATCACCGTGGAAGACGGCTCGGGCCTCGAGGACCAGCTGGACGTGGTCGAGGGCATGCAGTTCGACCGTGGTTACCTGTCGCCGTATTTCATCAACAACGCCAACGAGCAGCATGCCGAGCTGGACCAGCCGTACATCCTGCTGTACGACAAGAAGATCTCGAACATCCGCGAACTGCTGCCGCTGCTCGAGAACGTCGCCAAGTCCGGCAAGCCGCTGCTGGTGGTTGCCGAGGACGTCGAGGGCGAGGCCCTGGCCACGCTCGTCGTCAACACCATCCGCGGCATCGTCAAGGTCTGTGCCGTGAAGGCACCGGGCTTCGGTGACCGTCGCAAGGCGATGCTGCAGGACATGGCGATCCTGACCGGTGGCCAGGTGATTGCCGAGGAAGTCGGCCTGTCGCTGGAGAAGGCCCGCCTGGAAGACCTGGGCAAGGCCAAGAAGGTGGTCGTCGACAAGGAAAACACCACGATCATCGACGGCGCCGGCAAGTCGAAGGACATCAAGGCCCGCGT
>CAZMVP010000267.1:0-2339 GCA_964569355.1 uncultured Chromatiaceae bacterium
ATGGAGTGGATCCGCGGCGACTACTTCATCTCGGACATCACGCTGAACCGCTTCTTCGCGCTGCACGTTGTCGCGGTCCCGCTGGCGCTGCTGCTGCTCGTGGTCGTCCACATCCTGGCGCTGCACACCACCGGGTCGCTGAACCCCGATGGCATCGAGATCAAGGAAAAGAAGGGCCCGGACGGCATTCCGCTCGATGGCGTGGCTTTCCACCCGTACCACACCTCCAAGGACCTGGTCGCGATCATCGTGTTCGCGATCGTGTTCTCGGCGGTGGTGTTCTTCGCGCCCGAGATGGGCGGGTACTTCCTGGAGCATGCCAATTTCGAACCGGCCAACATGCTGAAGACGCCGGAGCACATCGCGCCCGTCTGGTACTTCACGCCGTTCTACGCGATCCTGCGTTCGGTGCCGAGCAAGGGCTGGGGCGCCTTCCTGATGCTCATGTCCATCGTGCTGCTGTTCTTCCTGCCCTGGCTGGACCGCTGCAAGGTGAAGTCGATCCGCTATCGCGGCTGGCAGTACAAACTGGCCCTCGGCGTCTTCGTCGTGAGCTTCGTCGCACTGGGCTTCCTGGGGCTGCAACCGGCCACGGAGCGCATCTACGTGTATGCGGCCCGGGTCTTCGGCGTGCTGTACTTTGCCTTCTTCCTGCTGATGCCCCTGTACACATCGCGGGAGCGGACCAAACCGGTTCCGGAACGCGTCGTTTACCATGGACATGAGTAGGTTCTTCATGGACAGCCAAGCAAACAGCCAACGGTCCTCCCGCATTTCACGCACCCTCCGGTCGGGCTTCATCGCCTGTGCAGCGGCCCTGGGCCTGGTTGCAATGTCGGGCATCGCGCCCGCCCTGGCCCTGGAAGCGGGCGGGGTGCCGATGGCCTCCGCCAATGTCGATGTGTCGAACATCGCTTCCCTGCAGCGTGGCGCGCGCAATTTCGTCAACTACTGCCAGGGCTGCCATTCGGCGAAGTACGTGCGCTACAACCAGCTGGCGAAGGACCTCGGCATGACCGAGGAGCAGGTCATCAAGAACCTGATGTTTACGGCCGCCAAGCCCACCGAGACCATGGACATCGCGATGCGCGAGGCCGACGGACAGCGCTGGTTCGGCCAGGCGCCGCCGGATCTGTCGCTGATGGCGCGGGCCAAGGGCGCCAACTACATCTACAACTTCCTGCGCGGTTTCTACCTCGATTCGTCGCGGCCCACCGGCGTGAACAACCTGATGCTGCCCAACACCAGCATGCCGGACGTCGTGTGGGAACTGCAGGGCCTGCAGCAGGCCACCTTCGAGGACGTGCACAGGAACGGAACCCAGCAGGAAGAGCTGACCGGGATGCAGCTGGTGGTCCCCGGCACCCTGACGCCCGAGCAGTTCGACGAATTCGCACGCGATACGGTCAACTTCCTTGCTTACATCGCCGATCCGGTGAAGCTCGACCGGCAGCGGCTCGGTATCCTGGTCGTGGCATTCCTGCTGGTGTTCGGCCTGTTCGCCTATCTCCTGAAGCTCGAGATCTGGAAGGACGTCAAGTAGGTGTCCGACGACTGGAACAGTTTCGGCAGCGGCCCCGCGCGCCGTGCCGCGATGACCCTCTACTCCAGCCCGACGGGCTTGCACAGCCATCGGGCCCGCATCGTGCTGGCCGAGAAGGGCATCATCATCGACATCGTCCAGGTCGAGGGCAACTCACTGCCCGAGGACCTGCAGGACCTCAATCCCTACAACAGCGCGCCCACGCTGCTGGATCGCGAGCTCGTGCTGTATGACTCGCGCGTGATCATGGAGTACCTGGACGAGCGCTTCCCGCACCCGCCGCTGATGCCGGTCGACCCGGTGAGCCGGGCCCAGGTCCGCCTGGCGCTGTTCCGCGTCGAGAAGGACTGGTACACGATGGCCGAGGAATGCGATCCGCAGGCAGACCGCAAGCAGGCCACCCAGGCCCGCAAGATGCTCAAGGAAAGCCTGCTCTCGAGCGCCGACGTGTTTGCCGCCCGACGCTTCTTCCTGAGCGACGAGTTCTCGCTGGTCGATGCCAGCGTCGCCGCGCTCCTGTGGCGCCTGCCGGTCTACGGGATCGAACTGACCGGCAACGCCGCCCAGCCCATCCGGCGCTACATGGATGCGATCTTCGCCCGGCGGCCGTTCCGCGACAGCCTGACCGAGGCCGAGCTGGAGATGCGACAGTAGCCGCGCCCAAACGGCCCTACCTGCTGCGGGCCCTCCACCAGTGGATGATCGACAACGACCAGACCCCGCACCTGGTGGTCGACGCCGGCCAGCCTGGCGTGGCCGTCCCCGAACAGCATGTCGAGGACGGCAAGATCATCCT
>CAZMVP010000268.1:0-2337 GCA_964569355.1 uncultured Chromatiaceae bacterium
CCGCATGAGCAGGATCTCTACGAGGCACAGCTCGGCATCTTCCTCGACCCGCATGATCCGGAGATCATCGCCGAGGCGCGCAGGCAGGGCATCCCGGAGGACTGGCTGGTCGCGGCACGGGCCTCGCCCGTGTACAAGATGGCCGTCGAGTGGAAGGTCGCGTTCCCGCTGCATCCCGAGTACCGCACGCTGCCGATGGTCTGGTACTGCCCGCCGCTCTCGCCGATCCAGGCGGCGGCCGAGGCCGGCAAGATCGGCTTCAACGGCGAGATCCCGGACGTCGGGGCGTTGCGCATCCCGGTGCGTTACCTCGCCAACCTGCTGACCGCCGGCGTCGAGGAGCCGGTGGTCAAGGGCCTCGAGCGCATGCTCGCCATGCGTGCCTTCATGCGCAGCCGGCATGTGGACGGCAAGGATCGGGTGGAGCTCCTCGACCGGGTCGGCATGACGGTGGACATGGTGGAGGACATGTATCGCTGCATGGCTCTGGCGGACTATGAAGACCGCTTCGTCATCCCGACCAACAAGCGCGAGAACGCCACGGCCATCTATGACGGCTTCAGCGAACGGGGTGGCTGCGGCTTCACCTTCGGCAGTGGCTGCGACTACACCGGCCAGTCCACTGCCGACGTGTTCGGCGGCAAGGCCAACAGCCGGCGCAAGTTCTTCCCGATCCGCGTCGAGGTGGCGAGCGACAGCCTCGAGTCGAAGGAGCCCGAGAACACGTCATGGAGGCGTTGATGGAGGGCTCCCGCACCCTGCGGATCCTGGCGCGGCTGATGGCCTATCCCGAACAGCCGGTCTTCGACGCGGTGCCGGAGATGATCGCCATCCTGCGCGGTGAGGGCTGGTTCCCGGCGCCGCTGGCCGGGCGGATCGAGCACCTGATGACAAGCCATGCCGGCCGGCCGCTCGCCGAAGTCCAGGAAGAGTACGTGGCGCTGTTTGATCGCGGACGAGCGCTGTCGCTGCACCTGTTCGAACATGTCCACGGCGAGTCGCGCGATCGCGGCCAGGCGATGGTCGATCTGCTCGAGCTGTATCGCGCCGGGGGACTGGAGCTCGATGCCCGCGAGTTGCCGGACTACCTGCCTCTGATGCTGGAGTACCTGTCCACGCGGCCCCGCGCCGAGGCGGTCGAGTTGCTGCAGGATGCGATGGGCGTGGTCGTGCTGCTCGGTGCGCGGCTCGCCGAACGGCAGTCGGACTATGCCGTGCTGTTCCAGGCCCTGGAGGCGGCGGTGGGCAGCCCGGCGGATGCCGAGGCCCTGAAGCGGCAGGCAGCCAGCGAAGGCCCTGACGAGACCATCGAGAAGATGGACGAGATCTGGCAGGAAGAGCAGGTGAGCTTCATGGGCAACAGGAGCCCCGAAGCCGCAAATGCCGCCAGGCCGCTCAAGTTCCGGGATCCGAAGCCCGGGTTGTTGAAGACCACGTAATCGAAGGTGTCGCCCGTGGAATATTTCGTCAATCAGTTCATGTTCAGCGTGTATCCGTATGTCGCGGGCACGGTATTCATCTTCGGGTCGCTGCTGCGCTTCGAGCGGGGCCAGTACACGTGGCGGGCGATGTCGAGCCAGATCCTGACGCCGCGGTCGCATACCTTCCGCTACGCCAGCACGGCCTTCCACGTCGGCATCCTGCTGCTCTTCTTCGGGCACCTCGTCGGGCTGCTGACCCCGAGCTGGATCTATGAGGGCATGGGGCTCACGGCCCACGTGAAGCAGCTGGCCGCGATGATCGCCGGCGGGATCTTCGGGCTGATCTGCCTGTACGGCATCACCTACCTGCTGTGGCGGCGCCTGTTCGTGCCGGCGGTACGCGTCAACAGCGCGACCATGGACACCTTCATCATCTGCCTCATCTGGCTGCAGCTGGCGACCGGGCTCATCACGATCGGCGTCTCGACCCAGCATCTCGACGGCCACACCATGCAGCAGCTGGCGCATTGGGCCCAGCACATCGTGACCTTCCAGTCCGGGGCGCACGAGTACATCCAGGACGTGCACTGGGTCTACCGGACGCACATCTTCCTCGGCATGATCATGTTCACATCCTTTCCGTTCAGCCGCCTGGTGCATGTCTGGAGCTGGCCGTGGGCCTACACGCGCCGCCATTACCAGATCGTCCGGCAGCACTGACCGGGGCGTTCGACGCACATGAAGCAGCCATCCGACATGCCGCGTCCGGATCGCGCGGGAACGGCCGTCAGGGACAAGCCGGACAGCCATTCCCTCGAGCAGCTGAAGGAATGGGCGCTGGCCCAGGCGCCGGAACTCAAGCGCGCCGGCAAGGCACTGCCGTGTTTCCGGATCAACGACCGGGTGGTCACCACCG
>CAZMVP010000269.1:0-2334 GCA_964569355.1 uncultured Chromatiaceae bacterium
GCCGGAATTGTCGAACGGGTTGCAGGCACTGGCCACGGCCGAGGGCGCCACGCTGTTCATGGTGCTGCTGGCGGCGCTCAACGTGCTCTTGTCGCGCTGGTCCGGCCAGCAGGACCTCGTGATCGGCACGCCGATCGCCGGCCGCCGGCGCACCGAACTCGAGAACGTGGTCGGGTTCTTTGCCAACACGCTCGCGCTGCGCACCCGCCTCGCCGGGGTTGCGACCTTCCGCGAACTGTTGCGGAACGTGCGCGCCGATGCCCTGCGGGCGTTCGACCACCAGGACCTGCCCTTCGAGAAACTCGTGGAAGCGCTGAAGCCCGTGCGCAACCTCGCGCACTCGCCGATCTTCCAGGTGTTGTTCGTGCTGCAGAACGCGCCATGGGAGGCGGGCCGGTTCGGTGACCTGCAGGTGTCGCCGGCCGAACTCGACCCTCCCGCAACCGCGCGTTTCGATTTGACGGTGACCGCATCGGAATACGAGGGCCGGTTGTGGCTCAACTTCGAGTACGCCACGGACCTGTTCGATCAGCAGACGATCGAACGCCTTGGCGCAGGTTTCGAAACCATGCTGGCGGCCCTCGTGGCGGATCCCGGTACTGCACTGGAGGCACTGCCGGCGGAGGCGGCAATCGACCGCCGGCGGCAGCTCGTCGAATGGCAGCCGGCGCCGACGCCGTTGCCCGCCGGGCTGGATATCGCCGGCATGTTCGAGGCACAGCGGCTGCGGACGCCGGACGCGATCGCCGTCGAGTGCGGTGATGATCGCCTGAGCTATCGCTCGCTGGATGCGCGGGCCGTGGCCATCGCCCGCCAGCTCGTTCGCTCGGGATGGTCGGCCGCCGGGCCGGTGGCCATCTGCCTGCCGCGCTCGATCGACATGCTCGCGACGGTGCTGGCCGTGTTGCGCCTTGGCGGCTTCTACCTGCCGCTGGATCCCGGGCTGCCACGGGCCCGGTTGCACTATCTCCTCGAGGACTCCGGGGCGCGGTTGCTGGTCACGACAGCGGCGGAGCGGGGCGAATTCGCCGGCTTTGCCGGACACGTGCTGGATCTGGCGACAATGGATGGCGCGGCCGCCGACCACTGTGCTTTGCCTGGCCGCCACGGCGACCCGGAACGTCCCGCCTACCTGATCCACACCTCCGGTTCCACCGGGCGCCCCAAGGGGGTGCTCGTGCCGGAGCGGGCCGTGGTGAATTTCCTGTCGAGCATGGCCGCGGCGCCGGGGCTGGCAGCCACGGACCGCCTGCTCGCGGTGACGACGCTGTCCTTCGACATCGCGGCACTGGAGCTGTTGCTGCCGCTCACGGTCGGCGCAACCGTGGTGATCGCGACGGAGGAAGAGGTGGCCGATCCGGCCCGGCTCATCGCGCTGCTCGATGCCGCCGCGATCACCGTGATGCAGGCCACGCCATCGGCCTGGCGCAACCTGCTGACAGCGGGCTGGCAGGGGCGACCGGGCCTGCGGCTCCTGTGCGGCGGCGAGGCGCTGGACCCTGCGCTGGCCGGCCGGTTGCTCGAATGCGGCGCCGAACTTTGGAACCTCTACGGTCCCACCGAGACGACGATCTGGTCATGCATCGAGCGGCTCGACCGGCAATCGCAGCGCGATGAAGCACGGCCCCCGACGCATGACATGACACGGCCTCCGGCCGTAGGCCGGCCGATCGCCAACACGCGCTGCTACGTGCTGGATCGGCACGACAGGCCCGTGCCGATCGGCGCGAGCGGCGAGCTCTGGATTGCCGGGGCCGGCGTCGCGCTCGGTTACCACGGGTTGCCGGAGCTCACCGCGGAGCGATTCCGGCCCGATCCGTTCAGCAGCGGTGGCACGACACCGGAACGGATGTACCGCACCGGCGACCGCGCCCGATGGCGCAACGACGGCCGCCTGGAAATCCTCGACCGGATGGACCGGCAGCTGAAGCTGCGCGGCTACCGCATCGAGCCCGGCGAGATCGAAGCGCTGCTCCTCGCGCAGCCCGCGATCAGCGCCGCCGCCGTCATCCTGCAATCCGTCAACGACGATCCCCGCCTCGTCGCCTACCTCGCCCCCGCAAACCTTCACACTCCGGTACCGGACACCGAACTGGCAGGTTTGCTCGGCAGGGTGCTGCCGGGCTGGATGGTGCCCGCGCATTTCGTCTGGCTGGAGCAGCTGCCGCTGACGCCGAACGGCAAGCTCGACCGGAACGCGCTGCCGCCTTTCCATGGCGGCACATCGGGCGGTGGAGCCACGGCAAAGGCTGCCAGCATGACTGCCGGCGAGCAGGCCCTGGCCCGGCTGTTCGAAGGACTGCTCGGCAGGCCGGTCGGCCCGGACGATGATTT
>CAZMVP010000270.1:0-2318 GCA_964569355.1 uncultured Chromatiaceae bacterium
CCCTCGGTGCTGGCCTCGGCCCGGTGTGCCGAGCCAAAGGCATCCATCACGAAGACGTCGCAGAGCCGCGCCATCCGGCGCGCCAGCGCCGGCGCGTTCTTCTTCTCGCCCGGGTTGAAGCGCACGTTCTCGCAGAGCATGACTTCGCCGCTGGCGATCTCGAAGCCGTCGAGCCACTCGCGGACGAGCGGCACGTGGCGGCCCAGCAGGGCCGACAGATGCTGCGCGACCGGCCGCAGCGACAGCTTCGGGTCGAACTCGCCCTCTTTTGGGCGACCCAGGTGGGACAGCAGGATGACCGCCGCGCCACGCTCGAGCGCGAGGCGGATCGTGGGCAGGGCGGCCACGATTCGCGCATCGCTCGTGACCTTGCCGTCGTCGATAGGCACGTTGAAATCCACGCGGATCAGCACCCGCTTGCCGGCCAGCGGGATATCCGTCATTCGCAGGAGTCTGGTGGTCATGGCGTGCCGGTCACTTCGCGTTCACGAGCGCCAGCGTGGCGTCGAGCATGCGGTTGGAGAAGCCCCATTCGTTGTCGTACCAGCTCAGGACCTTGACGAGCGTGCCGCCTTCCACGCGGGTCTGCGTGGCATCGAAGATCGAGCTGCGCGGGTCGTGGTTGAAGTCGATGGATACCAGGGGGTCGGTGTTGTAGCCGACGATGTCCTTCAACTCGCCCTCGGAGGCTGCCTTCATGATCTGGTTGATCTCGTCGACGGTCGTGGCCCGGGCGGCGGTGAAGGTCAGGTCCACCAGCGAGACGTTGATCGTCGGCACGCGCACGGACAGGCCGCTCAGCTTCCCGTCCAGCGCCGGCAGCACGAGGCCGATGGCCGCCGCCGCGCCGGTTTTGGTCGGAATCATCGAGTGGGTGGCCGAACGGGCCCGGCGCAGGTCGGAGTGATAGACATCCGTCAGCACCTGGTCGTTGGTGTAGGCATGGATCGTGGTCATCAGGCCCTGCACGACGCCGATCTTCTCGTGCAGCGGCTTGACCAGTGGCGCCAGGCAGTTGGTCGTGCACGAGGCGTTGGAAATGATCGTGTGCGAGCCCTTCAGCGACTGGTGGTTGACGCCATAGACGATCGTGGCATCGACATCCTTGCCGCCCGGCGCGGAAATGATCACCTTCTTCGCGCCGGCAGCCAGGTGGGCGCCCGCCTTTTCCTTGGTCGAGAACAGGCCGGTGCACTCCAGCACCACGTCCACGCCGAGTTCGCGCCACGGCAGCTCGGCGGGATTGCGCTTGGCCAGCACCCGGATCCGGTCGCCATTGACGACCATGCTGTCTCCATCGACCGCGACCGTGCCCGGGAACTTGCCGTGCACCGTGTCATGGCGGGTCAGGTGGGCGTTGGTGTTGGCATCACCGAGGTCGTTGATGGCGACAACGGAGATTTCGCCGGTGCGGCCCGACTCGTACAGGGCGCGCAGGATGTTCCGGCCGATGCGGCCGTACCCGTTGATGGCGACTTTGACAGGCATTCTCTGGACTCCTGGAGCGTGGTTCTGGAATGGAATGGGGGTTGGCCGGGATCAACCCGGCCTCAGGCACCCAGCAGGCCGAGCGCATCCTTCACGACGCGCTCGGGGGTGAACCCGAAAAACTGGAACAAATCCTTCGCCGGCGCGGACTTGCCGAAGGTGTCGAGCCCGATCACGAGGCCCTGCGGCCCTACCCAGCGATGCCAGGTTTCGGTCACGCCGGCCTCGATCGCGATCCGGCGTGTCACTGTCGCCGGCAGCACGGCCTCCTGCCAAGCGGCATCCTGCGCGGCAAACAGGGTCGGACAGGGCATCGACACGACGCGCACGGCGTGGCCCTGGTCGGCAAGCCGGCCGGCCGCCGCCATCGCCAGTTCGACTTCCGAACCGGTGGCGATCAGGATCAGCACCGGTGGCGTGGCCCCGGTATCCCGCAGCACGTAGCCGCCGCGCCGGATTGCGGCCACCTGGGCCGGATCGCGCGGCTGCTGCGGAAGGCCCTGGCGCGTCAGCAGCAGGCTGGTGGGCCCGGTTTCATGCTCGATGGCATCCTGCCAGGCCACCGCGGTTTCCACCGAGTCGCAGGGGCGCCAGACGCGCATGTTGGGAATCAGCCGCAGGCTCGCCGCATGTTCCACCGCCTGGTGCGTGGGACCGTCCTCGCCGAGGCCGATCGAGTCGTGGGTGAACACGAAGATCGACCGCAGCTCCATCAGCGCCGCCATGCGCAGCGCATTGCGCGCGTAGTCGGAGAAGGTCAGGAACGTGCCGCCGAACGGAATGTGGCCGCCATGCAGGGCGATGCCGTTGATCGCGGCCGACATGCCGAA
>CAZMVP010000271.1:0-2315 GCA_964569355.1 uncultured Chromatiaceae bacterium
GGCAAGCACCACGGCCTCGGCGATGTCCGGGTGGCTGCACAAGGCCATCTCGATCTCGGCAGGCTCCACGCGGATGCCGCCGATCTTCAGGCGTTCATCGCGGCGACCGACAAACACCAGGTTGCCATCCGGCAGCACGCGCGCGAGATCGCCGGTATGGAACCAGGATTCTGCCCGCGCCTGCGGCCGTTGCGCCGTGGCCGACCAGTAGCCTGGCGTCAGCGCGTCGGCGGCAAGCAGCAGCTCGCCGCTGAATGCGGCGGGATTGCCCTGCTCGTCCACCAGCTTCACGGCGCCCTCGTGCAGCGGCCGGCCGATCGGCAACTGCTGGCCGTACGGCTGCATGCCGGGCCCAGCAAACCATTGCGTGACAGCCGTTGCCTCGGTCAGGCCATAGCCGTTGACGAACTGCGCGGTCCTGGCGAAGCGGGCCTCGAACAACTCGAAGTCGGCGCGCCGCGCCGGTTCGCCGCCGAGCACGACCAGGCGGACGCGCGAGAGATCCTGCCGGCACGCCACGTGCCCGCCGAACAGGTAGCGATAGGCGCTCGGCGTGGCATGCAGCACGGTCAGGCCCCAGTCGGCGATCCGGTCGAGCAGGGTTTCGCGATCCAGGCGACGGATGTCCAGCGGGCAGACGGCGGCACCGGACAGCAGTGCGCCGAAGATGTCCTGCACGGCCGCATCGTAGCCATAGGTGGACAAGAGGCTCAGCCGATCGCTGGCCGTGAGGCCAAGGTTCCGCGCCCAGCCGCGAACGTGGTGCAACACGTTGCGGTGGGTCTGCGGCACGCCCTTTGGCGTGCCGGTGCTGCCGGAGGTGTAGAGCAGGTAGGCAAGCGCATCGGGATCGTGGGCCGTCGGCTGCGGAACCGGGGGCGGGAGCGTTGCCTGCACTGCGGATTCCGGATCCGGCAGGCAGGCGACCCTGTCCCGGCGGTCGGGCAGCGACCAGTCCGGCAACGGCCAGTCCGACAACGGCCAGTCCGGTGCGAAGCGATCGGTCAGCACGAGGACCGCGCCGGCGTCGGCGATGATCTGCCGGAGGCGCGCCGCTGGCGCGAGCGGGTCCAGCGGCACATACGCCGCGCCGACCTCGAGCACGCCGAGGAGTGCCGCGACCTGCCCGGCACCGTGGCCGAACCAGAGCGCCACGCGATCGCCGGGCTGCACCTGGCGGGCCCGCAGCACCGCGGCGACACGGGCCACTTCCCGGGCCAGGTCGGCGTAGCTCCAGTCGACAGCCGGTTGCAAGCCTCGTGGCCCGTCGATGGCCGGCGCGCGAACAGCTCGTGCATCGGCATGGCGCGCCATGGCTTCGGCAAGGGCGGCCGGCAGGGTCGTGGCATCGTCCCGCCGGGAGACGACAGCCCTGGTGACGTGGTGGCCGGTCGCCGAAAACGGCAACTCGCCCAGGCGGGCGTCCGGTGTCGCGACGAAACCGGCCAGCACCACGTCGTAATCATCGATGAAGCGCTCGATGGAGGCCGGCAGGAACAGGTCGCGGTTGTACTCGACCGTGATCGCTAGGCCTCCGCGGGTTTCGGCAAGCGAGATGCTCAAGTCGAACTTGGCCGTGTGGCGAGCCACGGCAACGGGCCGGACCTCGAGACCAGGCAGGTCAAGCGCCGCGACCGGCTCGTTGTGCAGGTTGAACAGCACCTGGAACAACGGCGTGCGCTGCGTGCTGCGCGGTGGTTGCAGCGTTTCGACGAGCAGCTCGAAAGGCACGTCGGCATTCTCGTAGGCACCGAGCGTGAGATCGCGCACGCGATGAAGCAGTTCGCGCACGGTCGGGTTGCCGGCAAGCCGGGTGCGCAGCACCAGCGTGTTGACGAAAAATCCCACCAGTGATTCCAGCTCGCGATCCCGGCGGCCGGCGATGGGTGTGCCGACCACGATGTCGTCGGCGCCGGTGCAGCGCGCCAGCAGCACATCCATGGCGGCGAGGACCACCATGAAGAAGGTACAGCCTTCCGCCTTGGCCAGCTCGTGCAGCGCCGCCTGCCGCCCGGCAGACAGCAGGCGCGAGAGCCTGGCGCCGCGACTCGAGGACACGAGCGGCCGCGGACGGTCGGTGGGCAGGTCGAGGAACGGTGGCGCATCCTGCAGGTTTGCCTGCCACCACTTGAGCTGGCGCTCGAGTTCGCCGCTTGCGAGCCGGCGACGCTGTTCGCTGGCGTAGTCGGCGTAGGTGGCATCGACCGGCGGCAGGGATGTGGCTCTGCCAGTCGCGGCGTACAACGCGGCCAGTTCCCGCGCCAGGATGCCGAACGACCAGCCATCGGCGACGATGTGATGCACGACGAGCAGCA
>CAZMVP010000272.1:0-2306 GCA_964569355.1 uncultured Chromatiaceae bacterium
ATCGTGGAACTGGCACCTGCCGCCGTCGCCGCGCAACTCGAGGCTCCGTGGCCGGAGCCGCCGGGCCAGCAGGCACCGACGGCTCCGGTCAGGGGGTGAGTGGACCAGGGCTTGAGCAGGCCTGGACAGAAGCAACTGCGCGGAATCTAGTGGCGGTGCCCTGAAGCGCGTTCGCCACGACGGTCAAGGCGGTCGTTGATGCGGCCGCCCTTGCGGTCGAGGCGGTCGTTCACCCGGTCGCCCTTGCGATCCAGCCGGTCGTTGACATGGTCACCCTTGCGATCGAGCCGTTCGTCGACACGATCACCCTTGTTCTCCAGGTGTTCGGCCTTGGCTTCATGGCCGGCGGCGGCGGCCTTGTCGGCCCGTTCATCGAGGCGGTTTTCCACGCGGTTGCCTTTGGCATCGAGGCGGTTCTCCACGTGGTCGCCCTTGTTGTCGAGCTTTTCCTCGCGACGGTCACCGCGGTTGTCGAGGTGTTGCTCGATGCGGTCGCCGCGAGCATCGAGGCGATCTCCCCGGGTGCTGTCATCGGCATGGGCAAGAGTCGTGGCGCCAGCGAGCAGCGCGGCGCAGAACAGGCCAGGCATCGGCCCGGATATCGGTTTGGACGGGTTGGTCATCGGATCTCCTTGTCGGGTGCAACGGCGTGGACTTCAGGATCCGGAACGCCGCACCCGGCAAGGAGGTTGACGAGGCTCAGCCGGCCTTTTGCGTCTCCGCCGCCTTCCGGTCGGCCTTCATGCGCTTGATGTCGACCGGCCGGATTTCCGAGATCGGGCAGGTCTCGCGGCCCACCCGCACCTTCTCGAACTTGCTGATCCGGTTTGCCGTGTCGGTTACGCCCACATGGTCGGCGAACAGCAGGTTGGGACAGGTGTTCCAGACTTTCAGCAGGTAGGCATCGTTCACGCCGGACCAGATCACGAGCTCCGTGCGGCTGACCGGTGTCCAGCCATTGATGTTGTATGACAGGAAATCGTCGATCGGCGCGCCGGCATAGGCCTCGTAGTCGGTCCCCGGCTCGATTCCCTTTTGCTTCGTGAGCTCCTCGGTGGTGGCGCAGCCAGCAATCAGGAGGGCAGTGAGTACCAGGAGGACAATGGATGTGCGCATGTGGAGTCTCCTTGTTGCGCGTGCCCCTCAGCCGGTAAGACAAGCAATCGCGGCACCGGTTCCATGCCTGCTCAGGCTGCGATCACGCGCAGGCCGAAATCGGCGAGGCCCAGCCGGCGGCAGCCATCGGTCGTGATCTGCACGGTGTCCTCCATGTGCACCGAGCCCCAGCCGATCTCGGTATGCGGCATGTCGACGTTGACCACCATGTTTTCCTCCAGCACCTGGTCCGGGCGCGTTTGCGGCTGGGCGCCGGCCGGCTTGGGATCGTCGGTGTGCTCGAGGCCGAGGCTGTGGACCAGCGGCTCGCGGAAATCGGGAATGCCCTCGCGACGCACCACGGCAGCCACGGCTGCCGCCAGCTCGCTGTAGCGGATGCCCGGCCGCAGGTATTCCCGGGCGGCCTCCCATCCGCGGACGATCGCGAGGTGCCGTCGTCGATGCTCGGCAGTCGGGTCACCGACCACGGCGCACCGCCCGAAGTCGCCATGGTAGTGGGCCACCTTGCCCAGCCCATCGAACATCACGGGCTCGCCACGACGCACCGTTCCATGCGGCAGGCCACCGACGCCACACATCAGGTAGACCCCGCGGCCACCGTGCCGGAGCATGGCGGCGAGGTACGCGGTTTCAACCTCGTCCCAGGTCGACCCCTCGCGCAGCGTCGCGGCGGCATCGAGCAATGCGGCTTCGTTGGCGCGGGCGGCGATCGTCATCAGTTCGATTTCCCGCGGGGTCTTGACGAGGCGGATCTCGTTGAAGAGTTGCGGCAGGTAGCGGCACTCGATGTTGCCAAGGCCTGCGGCCTCGAGCCAGCCCGCGGTGCGCGGATCATCCGTGCCCAGCCTTGCACCGGTGAGCCCGGCGGCCTTGATCGCGCGGGCCATGGCCGAGAAGGCATCGGCGGAAGCGCAGGAACCGAGCCGGCGCACGGCATCGACCCAGCGGATTTCCAGTTCGTCGAGGTGGGCGCCCGGCCGGGTCGGCCACCCCGTGTAGTCGACGCCGCGCCGGGTGTCGTCCTCGAAGACCCGGTCGGCCGCGGCCTCCGAATGGGCGTAGACCGACGGCATCCAGGTGCCTCCCGTGGATTCGACCCGGCGGATTTCCAGGGCCGGCACGATGAGTGCGGCTGGCCGCCGTTCGTCACGGGGCAGGACGGCGCAGTAGGCGGCATCGTAGCCGCCCGG
>CAZMVP010000273.1:0-2300 GCA_964569355.1 uncultured Chromatiaceae bacterium
TGCGCAAGAGCGCCAAGGTTCGCGGCAACATCACCTCGCCACGCGTGAGCCTCGAGGATGGCGCCACCTTCAAGGGCTCCATCGAGATGGATCCCGAATCGGTCAAGAGCGTGCTCGGCACGACGGGACAGTCGAACCGCGGTGCATCGACATCTGCTTCCCGGTCGAGCGCCACGCAGCCGGTCGCCGCGGCGGCCGGTCACGTCGCCAGCCAGGCCCGCTAGGCATCCGGAGCGGCATCGGTGGCGCTCTTGGCCAGATCCTTCGCGCCTGCAGCTGGCCAGGGCCCGCGGCAGCCGGCCGCCGGCAATCCGGTGCGGGTCAACGCACCGCTGCTGCGCCGGCTCGTGGAGTCGTTGAGCACCGAGCGCCGCTCGGTCGTCCTGGACCTGGGCCCGGTCCGGCCCGCCACCGTCAGCCTGCTGACGCCGTTCCGCTGCCGGCTGGAAATCGTCAGCCTGGCCGACGGCCTGCATGAGCTCGAAAGCGCGGAAGGGCTCGATGGCCCGCCGGATGCCGGACTGCTGCAGGAACGCGCCGAGGCGCTGCTGCCGCCGCCGCGCCCGGAGCCGGTCGACATCGTGCTCTGCTGGGACCTGTTGAACTACCTCGATCGGCCGGCGCTGACCGCGCTGATGGACCGGGTGGCCGCGCGCATGCGACCTGGTGGCCTGCTCCACGCACTGATTGCCTATTCCAGTCCGCGCATGCCCGCGCGGCCCAACGAGTTCTCCCCGCATGCGGATGGCAGCCTCGTGGAAGTCACGACCACGACCGAGCTGCGCAATGCCCCACGGTATTCAGCCGAAGACATGCGCCGGTGCCTGCGATCGTTCCGGTCCGATGGCGCCACGCTGCTGAAAAATGGCATGCAGGAACAACTCTTCCGCGCCTGACCAGCCCGGGGCCAGGCCCAGGCGCTGGCTGTTCGCGCTGCTGGCGCTGGCTTTCAGCGTTGGCATTGCCGCCGCCGACCTGTCCGGTGACTGGTACTTCGACGTCCAGTCACCCAACGGACCAGGCCATCGGGACGTGCTGTTCCGCCAGGAAGGCACGCGCGTCATCGGCTTCATCGACAGCGACTCGGCCAGCGGGCGCTTTGTCGGCCGGGTGCAGGGCGACGATCTCGAGTTCACGGCCGTCCTGGAATTCGGCGGCGAGCCGATGGCGGCTGTCTACCAGGGCCGCATCGACGGCGACCGGATGTCGGGCACCATCGAATACGGTGCCTACGGCCGGGCGACCTTCGAGGGTCATCGGGGTCGGCGGCCACAGGCTGTCGCATCGACGGCGATCGAGGGTTCGGCCCGCAGCGCCGGCATCGCTGCCGCGGTTTCCGGTGACCTGTTCGGCGTGATGGCCGATGGCCGATTGCTGCCGGAGATGGTCGACATCCCCGCCGGAAAATTCCGGATGGGCAACGACGGGCCACTGGTCAAGCCGGAATATGGCGCGGACTTCGCGCACGTGCATCCGGTGGCGCTGTCGGCGTTCCGGATGAGCCGTTTCCTGGTCACCAACGCCCAGTACGCCGCGTTCACGGCCGCGACTGGTCGCGATGCCATCGTGCCGCCGCGTGGCTGGAACAATTACACGGCAGGCTTCCCCAACCATCCGGTGACCAACGTTGACTTCGATGACGCAACGGCCTACGCGGCGTGGCTCAGCGCAACCACCGGCCACCGTTATCGCCTGCCGACCGAGGCACAGTGGGAGTACGCGGCACGTGGCGGCATCGCCGGCCGCAACTTCGAATTTGGCGATGCATGGCAGGTCCGCGGGGCCAATACCGCCACCTGGCAGATCGGTCGGCTCGTCGACCGCGATGAATGGAAGAAATGGTGGGACGACGTCGGCAACCACCAGTCGAAGACCCGGCCGATGACCACCCGGGTCGGCAGCTTCGCGCCGAACGCCTGGGGGCTGTACGACATGACCGGCAACGTCTGGGAGTGGACGCGCGACTTCTACCAGGCCGACTACTACGACCACTCGCCGCCGAAGGACCCGCAGGGACCTCCGTCCGGCATGGAACGGGTGCTGCGTGGCTGCTCCTGGTATAACCAGCCGGATGTGTGCTTCCTGGCCACCCGGGACCGGTCGACGCCGGACAAGCGGCTCTACTACAACGGCTTCCGGGTCGTCGACGAAACGCCGCGCTAGTTCCGGCCCTCAGGTGCCGGCGGCAGCCGGCTCGGCCTTCCAGGCCTGCCTTTGCCGGTAGGTGAACGAGCGCCACAGCCACTCCAGCGGACCGATCCGGAAGCGCGCGAGCCACCACAGGCTCCACAGGATCTCGA
>CAZMVP010000274.1:0-2297 GCA_964569355.1 uncultured Chromatiaceae bacterium
ACATCACCAGGGAGCCGGCCGATCGGCACCGCAGTCGGCGTGTCGGCAGCCTGGACCCCGGCAAATTGAAGCGCCAGGATGAAAGCGGGCAACAGGGCAAGGCGATGCATGGCTCGGATCCTCTGGCGGTGCTTCGTGCGGGAACGGCAGATGCTAGCGCGATTGCCCGCCGGATTCAGGTGGTTTCGCCATCCTGTAGACTCGCGAGCCAGGGCGCTGCCGGCCGGTGGCGCCGCCAACCAAGACTCGATGGAGAGCCCGATGACCCAGTCGAAAGCCGGAACGTCGTTGTCACGAACCACGCGTACCTTGTCGTACTGCATGACCGGGTTGCTCGCCGCCAGTGCGATGGCTGCCAGCGCCATGGCTGCCGGCACGCAAGCAATCCGGTGTTCGATGAACGACGTGTCGGATGCCGAGGCACGCGCACTCCAGGCCCGCGTGCTGACCATCGATTCGCACATCGACATCGGTGACGACTACGCCACCTGGAAGCTCGATCCCGGCGGTTTCACCAACGCCCAGAACGACCTGCCGAAGATGCGGGCCGGCGGCCTGGATGCGGCCTTCCTGATCGTGTTCACCGAACAGGGCCCTCTGGACGAGGCCGGGTACCGCAAGGCGCGGGCCACGGCCGAGGACAAGTACCAGGCGATCCTGCGCCTGACCCGCGCGTACCCGGCACAGGTCGGCCTGGCGACTACCCCGGACGAGGCGCGTGCACTGCATGCCGCCGGCAAGCGCGTGGTCCTGCTCGGCATGGAGAATGCCTATCCGCTCGGCAACAGCGTGGCTGAGGTGCCGCTCTGGGCCAAACGCGGCATCGCCTACATGAGTCTCACGCACCTCGGCAACAACCAGTTCGGCGGCAGCTCCAACCCGAATCCGAAGTTGGGTGATCCCGCGGAAGACCCGGGCCTGACCGAAGCCGGCAAGGCGCTTGTCAAGGCGCTCAACGACAACGGCATCATGGTGGATGTCTCGCATGTGGGCCGGCGCACGATGCTCGAAGCCACGCGGCTCTCCAGGGCACCGGTCATCGCCTCGCACTCGAGCACCAAGGCCGTGCACGACAATCCGCGCAACCTCGACGACGAGCAGCTCGACGCGATCCGCGACAGCGGTGGCGTGGCGCAGATGGTGGCCTACCGGGACTATGTGGCTGATTCGGACCCGGCCATCCGCAAGGGGATCGGCGAACTCGTCGGGAAGTACCTGTCGAAGGGCTGGACCGCCGCCACGCCGGAGGAGCTCGCGGCGTTCAAGGCCGGCGTGCTCGAGCTGCGCTCGAAGTATCCCGACATCAGCGTCGCGAATTACGTCGATCACATCGATTACGCGGTCAAGCGCATCGGCATCGACCACGTGGGCATCGCGTCGGACTTCGATGGCGGTGGCGGCGTGAAGGGCTGGGATGACGCCTCGCAAACCGACAACGTCACCCGCGAGCTGATGCGCCGCTGCTACACCGAAGACCAGATCCGGGCGTTGTGGGGCGGCAACCTGCTGCGCGTGATGGGCGAGGTCCAGGCAAAGGCGGGAAAAGGCCGCTGATCGTGTAAACCCGTGCCCGACTGCGGCGTTGTTCCCGGTGACGCCAGCCAAGGACGTGCACGATGATGCAGATCGACAACCCACGCGTCTCGCCGCAACCCGGTTCAGGCAGCATTCAGCGCAGGTTGCCGCTTTTGATGGCGGCTGCGTTGCCGATCGTGCTTTCGGCCTGCGCCACGGCGCCGCCCCGCCACGAAATGGCCAGGTACCGGGCTCCCGAGCCGGCGCCTGCGGCTGCCATTTACGTTTATCCGGCGACCGGTCAATCGCCCGGGCAACTCGACCGGGATCGTTACGGCTGCCACCTGTGGGCCGTGCAGCAGACCGGATTTGATCCCGCCGTACCCGTCTACGCGCCCAGGCAAACCAGCACGAGGGCGGTGCCGCCCGATGGCGCCTCCACGGTGGCTGGCGCCGCCACGGGTGCCGTGCTCGGCGCCATCGTGTCGCGACCCGGCAATGCGGGCAAGGGTGCGGTGATCGGCGCGGTTGCGGGCAGCCTGGTTGGCGCCGCCGCAGATTCGGCGCAGCAACAGCAGGCCGACCGCTACAACGACGCCATGGACCAGCGACGCTCACGCTGGCAGTCGAGGCAGGAACGCGAAGCCAATGGTTACCGGCGCGCGTTCAGCGCCTGTTTGGTTGGCCGCGGTTACACCGTGAAGTGATCAGCCTGGAACCGAGGATCCTCCCATGAAATCATCCAACTGCAAGGCCATTGCCGCGGGCCTCGTCGCGACGCT
>CAZMVP010000275.1:0-2283 GCA_964569355.1 uncultured Chromatiaceae bacterium
ACGAGGCTCGCCTGCGTGTTGGGCGCGGCGCCGTAGGCCGTGGAAGAGCCGGAGAACAACTTGCTGCGCGTCGTCAGCTGCGCATGGATCTCGAGCCCGATGACCGCCTCCCAGCTCATGCGCCGGGCCGCCGTGTGTGCCAGTCGGTTTCCCGCTGGAAGGCGTGGGCAAAGCCGAACAGACGGCCTTCGCCGAAGTGCGGGCCGATCAGTTGCAGGCCGACCGGCAGGCCGGCCGCGAAGCCGCAGGGGATCGAGATGCCGGGCAGCCCGGCGAGGTTCACCGGGATCGTGTAGATGTCGTTCAGGTACATCTGCACCGGGTCATCCACCTTCTCGCCGAGCCGGAAGGCCGGCGTGGGCGTGGTGGGGCCGGCGATCAGGTCCACCTCGGCGAAGCAGCGGCGGAAGTCGTCGGCGATCAGCCGGCGGCACTGCTGGGCCTTCAGGTAATAGGCGTCGTAGTAGCCCGCCGAGAGCACGTAGGTGCCGGTCAGGATCCGCCGCTTCACCTCGGCGCCGAAGCCCGTGCCGCGTGACTTCCGGTAGAGCTCGTCGAGCGAGGTGGCGTCCGGATGGCGGTAGCCGAACCGGATGCCATCGAAGCGCGAGAGGTTGGACGAGCATTCGGCCGGCGCCACGATGTAGTAGGTGGGTACCGACAGGGCCAGGCTCGGCAGCGACACCGGCACGAGCCGGGCGCCCAGCCGCTCGAAGACCTGCAAGGCCTCGCGGATCGCCGTGCCGGCCGCCGGATCCAGCCCCGCGTCGAAGAACTGCTCGGGCAGGCCGATGCGCCGGCCGGCGAGCCAGTTGGCCGGCGCCGTGGTGAGTTCCGCGGCATAGTCCGGCACCGGCACATCGGTGCAGGTGGAATCACGCGGATCGAAGCCGGCCATGGCGGCGGTCAGCAGGGCGGCGTCCTCGGCCGTGAGGGTCAGCACGCCCGCCTGGTCGAGGCTCGAGGCGAAGGCGATCATGCCGTGGCGCGATACCCGCCCGTAGGTCGGCTTGAAGCCGGTGATGCCGGTCAGGGCTGCCGGTTGCCGGATCGAGCCGCCAGTGTCGGTACCGGTGGCGGCCGGCACGAGGCCCGCGGCAACGGCCGCCGACGACCCGCCCGAGGAACCGCCCGGCGAGCGGTCCAGGTCCCAGGGGTTGTGCACCGGGCCGAACCAGCTCGTCTCGTTGGAGGAGCCCATCGCGAACTCGTCCATGTTGGTCTTGCCGACCATCACCATGCCGGCGGCCGCCAGCCGCTCGACCACGGTCGCGTCGTAGGGCGGGATGAAGTTCTCGAGCATCCGCGACCCGCAGGTGGTGCGGACGCCGGCGGTGCAGAAGATGTCCTTCTGGGCCAGCGGAATGCCGGTCAAGGGGCCCGCATCGCCGCGGGAGAGCCTGGCATCGGCGGCATCGGCGGCCGCGAGCGCCTGTTCGGCAGCCACCGTGATGAAGCTGTTGAGCGGTTGCGCGGCCTCGATCCGGGCCAGCGCGGCGGTCGTCAGTTCCCGGCTGCTCACCGTGCGCCGATGCAGCGCCACTGCCAGCTCGGCGATCGTGGGACGGGCGGATATCTCGGGCATGGGCGGGTGGTTCCGGGTGCGGGCAGCCGGCGGCTACTCGATGACCCGCGGCACGAGGTACAGGCCATCCTGGACGGCCTGGCTGTTCTGCTGGTACCGGTCCCGGTGGTCGGTCTCCGTGACTTCATCGGCCCGCAGGCGCTGGTGCATGTCCATCGGGTGGGCCATCGGGGTGACCTGCCCGGTGTCGGCTGATTGCAGCTGGTCGACGAACTCGACGATCCGGGTGAGCTTCTCCACGACACCGTCGATTTCATCCTGCCCGATCTCGAGCCGGGCCAGGGTGGCGATTGCTTCGACGTTCTGGCGGGTCAGTTTCACTGCGTTCGTGACGGCGGTCGCGCTTCCGGCGGGCCCGGCATCATACACCGCTGTTGCCGATTGCGACCCTCGCTTGCTAGGCTAACGCGCTTCCACGGGGCACTTCTCGCCGGGCAAACGCCACCATGTACACAAAGCCATGATGAAGCGGCTTCTGGGCTACTTTTCCCATGATCTTTCCATCGATCTGGGCACGGCCAACACGCTGATCTACCTCGCAGGCCAGGGCATCGTTCTCGATGAACCCTCGGTGGTGGCCATCCGCGAGGAGCCCGGCCGGGGCGGCAAGACCGTGGAAGCGGTGGGTCTGCAGGCCAAGAACATGCTCGGCCGCACGCCCGGCAACATCACCGCGATCCGGCCGCTCAAGGACGGCG
>CAZMVP010000276.1:0-2282 GCA_964569355.1 uncultured Chromatiaceae bacterium
GAATAGTACGCCGTAGACTTGGAGTCCGCCCCAGAGAGGAGCGGACGATGCGAGGTAAACGAGCGACGACGGAGCAGATCATTGCGGTGCTGAAGGAGGCAGAGGCCGGGGCGAAGCCGAAGGAGCTCTGCCGGAAGCACGGGATCTCGGACCAGACGCTGTACAACTGGAAAGCGAAGTACGGCGGGATGACGGTCTCCGAGGCTCGACGGCTGAAGGAGCTGGAGCACGAGAACGGCCGGCTGAAGCGGTTGTTGGCCGAGGCCGAGCTGGACAAGGCCGCCCTGAAGGACCTCCTGGGCCGAAAATGGTAGGCCCGCAAGCGCAGCGCCAGGCCGTCCAGGTGCTGATGACGGAACGCCAGTTCGGCGTGACGCGGTCTTGCGGGCTGGTGGGGATCTCGCGGTCGCTGAATGCCTACCGGAGCCGAAGAGCGGCCGGTGCTGACCTGCGGGAACGGATCGCGGCGATCGCCGCCGAGAAGCGGCGCTACGGTTACCGTCGGGTGTACACGCGCCTGCGTCGCGAGGGCTGGGTGGTGAACAAGAAGCGGGTCTACCGGCTGTATCGGGAAGCCGGCCTGGCCGTGCGGTGCCGGAAGCGCAAGCGGATCGGGCCGGTGGAACGGCATCCGTTGCCGAAGCCGGTGGCACCGAACGTCAGCTGGTCGATGGACTTCATCCACGACGGGCTGAGTGATGGCCGGCGCTTCCGCTGCCTGGCCATCGTCGATGACTTCAGCCGGGAGTGCCTGGCGATCGAGGTGGACACCTCGTTGCCGGGCAAGCGTGTGGCAGCGGTACTGGACCGGCTGGCCGCTGATGGCGGCCTGCCGGAATCCATCACGGTCGATCACGGCCCCGAGTTCGACGGCCGGGTACTGGACGAGTGGGCCTACCGGAACCACGTCCGGCTGGCCTTCATCCGGCCCGGCAAGCCGAACGAGAACGCCTACATCGAAAGCTGGAACGGCAAGTTCCGGGACGAGTGCCTGAACGACCACTGGTTCACGAGCCTGAAGCATGCTCGCCAGGTCATCGCGGCCTGGCGGGTGGAATACAACACGGAGCGCACCCACAGCTCGCTTGGCAACATCACCCCGGCGGAGTTCGTCGCGGCGTATCGCCAGCGGGTGGCAGAGGCAGTATCTTTAACCGCGGACTCCAAGTTGGGGCCGGACTAAATCGGGGAGCAGGTCGGGGCCACCAGCTGATGGTCGGCATGGATGGCGACGCTGGTGTCGGTGGCGCGCAGCCACAGCCGCTGGCCGATGAACAGGAACGGCACGGAGTACAGGCTGTGCTGGAACTGCACATGACCATCGCGATGCACGCCGACCAGGCTCCAGCTGCCGAGATCGGGGGCGATGGCCGGCAACGGCCGCAGCAGCGGCCGCTCGCGCGCGAAGCGCGCCAGCGGCGCTTCATGGGTGGTGCCATGATCGCGCTGGCCGGCGATCCCCAGTACCCACTGCCGCGCCTGGGCATTCAGGTCGGCCAGATCGCGGAAGACCCGGGTGGGCAGGAAGTTGCGCTTCACGTACTTCACGCCCGCCTCGACGATGCCCTTCTTCTGCGGATCGGCTGGCGGGCAGGGATCGATCTTGAAGCCGTAGCCTTCGGCGCACTCGGCATAGGCGCGCTGCACGACGGGATCGCGGCTGCAGGCCCGGGTGATGGCGCACTTGGGGTTGTCGATGATGACCCGGGCCGGCACGGCGGCAAACCACTCGAATGCCCGGCGATGGCACCCGAGCCAGGTGGGTACCGACTGATCGAACACGAACTCCACGTACTGGTGGCGGGAGAAGCACAGGGTCATCACGAAGCACCAGCTGCGGCGCGGCCGGGCCGCCCCGGGATCGAACAGCACCGGGCCCGCACCGAAATCGACCTGGGCGGCTTCGGCGGGAGCAAAATCCAAGCGCACGGTCGCTGCCGGCGGCTGGCGGCGCCCCAAGGCGCGCAGATACCGGTAGACCGATGAGTAGCTGCCAGGGTAGCCCTGCTCGCGCTGCAAAGCGCTGTGGATCACGACGCCGGAAACGCCATCGGCGAGCCAGCGTTCGATCGTCGCTCGATAGGGCTCCAGCGTGGAAAGGGTTGCCGGCGAGCGGCGCGCTGGGGTCAGGGCGGCTGCGATCTCGGCATCCGGGGGCAAGGCCGTGGCCGGATCCAGCCAACCTTGTGCAGCAGCCAGCGCCCGGAACGCCGCCGTCTTGCGCCGTCCCATCAGCCGGCTGCGGGCAATGTCACGATCCGTGTCGCCTTGCCGGATCCGCA
>CAZMVP010000277.1:0-2253 GCA_964569355.1 uncultured Chromatiaceae bacterium
ACGGTCTGCTGCTGCGGCCGGGTCAGCCGGCAGGGGTCGGAGTCATTGAGCGGCGGCAGGCCCGTTGCCGGACAGCGATCGGCGGGCGTCTGCGTGGTGAGCTCCAGCCGGATGCGGTGTCCGGGCCGAACGCCCCACTGCCGCGGCGCCAGCGCCAGGTCGAAGCGATAGCTCCGGTCGGGCACCAAGTATTCGTCGCGCGCCAGCAAGGGCCACGGCCAGGTGATGGTGCCGGCAGCGTCGCGCCATGACTTCGCCTCGTCCAGCCGGTGCTGGCTGCCCAGCAGCGCGCCGCGGCTGATCAGCACGGCGCTGCCATCCGGCGCCACGTCGTACAGCCTGCCGATGAATACCAGATTGGTATTGCTCGACGAGGCATGGAGCGTGACGCTCATCGGGCCGGCGATCGTCGCGCCCTGCGCCAGTGGCGCGCTGGTATAGGTCAGCTTCGCGCCGGGCGTGCCGGGCTCGCCATAGCGCAGCTCGTCACGGCCCGCCGGCGCGTCGGTGGATGCCGGCCGCAGTTGACCCCGGGCGCTCAGGTTCCAGCGCGTGTTTTGCTGGACGACCGGATAGCCGGTCAGGTTGATCCAGCGATCGCTGCCGGGCTCGAACACATGCATCGGCGTGGGCGTGTTCTGGATGCCAGTGTCCACGCCCTTGACCCAGGTCTCCATCCACTGCAGGAAGACGCCCATGTCCAGGCCCTGCCCGTGGTCCCATCCGCCCATGATCAACTGGTAGCGCGGCGTGACGTGCTGGCCGGGTTGCATCGGCGATTCCAGCGGCCGCTGCGCATGGGCGTTCTGCAGGGCCACATACGCGCGCACCGTACCGGTCTCCAGCACGTCGCCCCAGCCGGCCCACAGCAGCATCGGTACACCGTTGTCCACGATCCTGCGGGCCAAGGTCGCGCGCCCACGGTCACGCCAGTA
The DNA here is from genome assembly GCA_964569355.1 of uncultured Chromatiaceae bacterium. Taxonomy (GTDB): domain Bacteria; phylum Pseudomonadota; class Gammaproteobacteria; order Steroidobacterales; genus SHZI01. The sequence goes on from CAZMVP010000277.1 coordinate 936, forward strand.
GTCGGCGTCGTGGGCCATGTCGCTGCCGCTCAATATCGAGTCGGCGAAGCGTTTGAAGAAGCGCTGGCCGGCGGCCGAGTTGCCGGTCAATTGCGCGCCGCGCTCGACGAACTGCCAGAAGCTCATCGTGGGCAGGCCGGCGTTCAGCCACGATTGCCGGTGCATGTTCTCCATGCCTGAGCAGGCCGCGACCGCCGCCTTCAGCGGCGAGCCGGGGCCCACGGCGGCCACGTCGGTCATGGCGATGGCGCCCGGCCATGAACAACCGATCAGTCCAACTCTTCCGTCGGAGCCCTCCAGCCGATGGGCGGCCCAGTCGATGATGGCCTTGCCATCGAGCCCTTCACGCGGCGAAAGGAACTGCACTTCACCGCCTGACTTGCCCAGGCCGCGTGCGCGGACCTGCACCGAGATGTAGCCGTGTTCGGCGAAGAAGGGATTGACCTTGACCGGCACGGCGAACTGCACGTAGGGCATGTGCTCGACCACCACCGGAAACGGCCCGGGGGCGCGACGCCCGCTGGCCAAGTCGGTGGGGTAGGCGATGCTGGCGTTCAACACCACGCCGTCGTCCATGGTGACCGGCACGTCTTCGACCACCTCGACGCCGAAGCGCGCGGGCCCGGGCGACCACTTGCCGCCCGGGTACACGGCGCTTGTTCCCGCAACGGATCCGGCTTTTGCATCAGGTTGATTCACTTCTTCGGCTTCCGATCGAAGGGGCGCTGCGAACAGCGAACACACGAATACCAGGACCACCAGGGCGTTGGTCGTGATCGCGCTTCGGCGTACGAAAGCTGCGCTCATGGTTCTTTGTCCCGAGTCATCTGTCACGGCGCTCAGCTCACGTGCAGCAGCGTGTTGACGGCGCGGTGATCATTCACGGCAGCCTGCGCACGAAGTCCTGCGCGGCGGCGTGAATCTCCTCGTCACTGGTGCTGAGCGTGTAGGACGAGATACCGCCATCGACCGGAATCACCGTTCCGGACACAACACCACCGATGCGCCGGCTTCCAGGAACGCTTCGGCCGATGCCAGGCCCATGCCTGAGCCGGCGCCGGTGATGAGGGCAACCTTGCCTGAGAGATCGATCTTCATGGGTTGACTCCGTGTGTTCTCTTGGTCTTGCTCCTGACATCGACGGCGCGACATCGGAAGTGTCGAAGGCATGCGTCCGGGTACTGCTCCCGGCGGCGGCGATCACCTGGCGAGCTCGGCCATCACTTTGGCGAGGCCTGGTTTCGGCCTGCGCTTGCCGGCGCCGCTTCACGCCCGACCATCGCCAGTTGTGCCGGTGCATAGCGCTCGCCCTCGATGG
>CAZMVP010000278.1:0-2236 GCA_964569355.1 uncultured Chromatiaceae bacterium
GAAAGGCCCGCTCCCCGCGGAACAGCGCGAAGCGCTCACCGACCCAGGCGTCGTAGCTCCGGGGGTCGTCCGCCTTGCGTCGATGGTCGAGCATTGCCTGGTAGCGCAGGGTGCCGCCTTCGGCTGGCGGCACCCAGTGCACGCCGTCGGCGTCGGTCGTGATCCGGCCCGGACCAGCGGTCTTCCGGACACGGTCCTTGTCGAGCACGACCTCCCTCAGTGCGCCGGCCTGCTGCCGGACGACGATCTGCGCGGCTGCAGCCCCGGTGCCCTTCGTCAGCTCGAGTTCGAAACGCACCTGGATGTCGCTCGCGAGCGCCGTGCCGGGTGACAGGGCGGCAGTCAGCCACATCAGCGCCGCGGGCCGGATACCGACGGCCTTGTTCACCCCGCAGCCCCTTTGCGCACCCTGCCGAACTCGTCACGGGTCTCCGGATAGCCGAGCGGATCGGGATGGATGATGATTTCGCAGCCCGGGTAGGCCTGATCGATGCGCCATTCCACGGCATCCATGATCTGGTGCGCCTCGACCAGCGAGGTGCCGGGGGCCAGCTCGAGGTGGAACTGCACGATATAGCCAAGGCCGCCGTGCCGGGTTCGCAGGTCGTGGAAGCCCAGCACTTGGTCATGCGAGCAGGCGATCTCCCGGATTCGCTTCCGGTCGGCGTCGGGAATCTCGTGATCCAGCAGGATGTCGACGGCGTGCTTGCCGATTTCTCGCGCGCCGAGCAGCAGCGCCACGGCGACGCCAAGACCGACCAGCGGATCGATCCAGGCCTGACCCGCCCAGGTGGCAAGGCCGAGGCCCGCCACCACGCTCAGGTTGGCGAAGAGATCGGTCTTGTAGTGCATGGCATCGGCGGCAATCGCGAGCGACCCGGTCTTGCGGGCCACGTAGTGCTGCCAGGCAACCAGCGCGAGAGTCAGCAGCGTCGCGGCAATGATCACGACGATGCCGAGGTCCGGCTCCTTGATGGCACCGGGGCCAAGGAAGCGGCTCACGGCCTCGTAGATCACATAAAGCGCCGATGCGGTGATGATCGCGGATTGCAGGAATGCGGCGAGGCCCTCGGCCTTGCCGTGGCCGAAACGATGGTCATGGTCGGCCGGTTCCAGGGCATAGCGGACAGCCCAGAAGGTCAGCAGTGATGCGATGAGGTCCAGGAACGAGTCGGCGAGCGAACTCAGGATGGCGATGGAATCCGTCTTGTTCCATGCCCAGAGCTTGACGAGCACGAGGGCCACGGCCACAGAGACCGAGGCGTAGGTAGCCGAGCGCACCAGGAACGCACGGTGCCCGCTTGCCACAGGTTTTCTGGAAGTGCCCATGATTCCGTCAATTATGGCTGGCTTCCCGCCAACCGGCTAATATCGCGGCCCACATGGCACCCGGCGACATCATCCAGATCCTTGGCATGGCGGCCGTGTGGGGCGGTTCCTTCCTGTTCCTGCGCATTGCCACGCCCGAGTTCGGCGCGATCCCGTTGATCGAGATCCGCGTGCTGCTCTCGGCGGTGGTCCTGCTGCCGTTCATGCTGGGCAAGCCCGCGATGCGCGCGCAGCTGCGGCAGCACTACGGCAAGCTGCTGGTCCTGGGGTTGATCAATGCGGCGATTCCGTTCCCGCTGTTTGCCTGGTCCACGCTGTATGTCACCGCGGGGTTTGCGTCGATCATCAATGCCACGGCGCCGCTGTTCGCGGCGCTGGTGGCCGGCATCTGGCTCAAGGACCGGATCACGATCGGCGGGATCCTCGGATTGATCATCGGTTTCGGGGGTGTCGTGCTGCTGGTGGGAGGGCTGCCGGACATCAGGACCGAGGCGCTGCTGGCGATCGCCGGATCGCTGCTGGCCGCCTTCCTCTACGGTGTCTCGGCCAGCTTCGTCAAGAAACACACGGTCGGGATGGACACCTGGGTGACCACGGCCGGCAGTTACGGTTTTGCCGCATTGCTGCTGGCGCCGCTCTCGGTGCTCTACTGGCCGGCGGCCAATCCGTCGCCGGTCTCGTGGTTCTCCGCCGCGATGCTGGCCGTGCTCTGCACCGCGATACCGAACATCTATTACTTCCGGCTGGTCTTTCGGGTGGGGCCCGGCAAGGCCATGTCGGTGGCGTTCCTGATCCCGCTCTTCGGCATGCTCTGGGGCTGGCTGATCCTCGGTGAGCGGGTCACGCTGCCGATGCTGGCCGGATGCGCCATCATCCTGACCGGCACCGCGCTGGTGGTCGGCCTGGT
>CAZMVP010000279.1:0-2211 GCA_964569355.1 uncultured Chromatiaceae bacterium
TGAAGCGCTGCGGGATGAAGGTGGGGGACATCGATCTCTTCGAGGTCAACGAGGCTTTCGCCGCGGTCGTCATCCGCTTCATGCAGGCCCTCGACGTGTCGCCCGACCGCGTCAATGTCAACGGCGGTGCGATCGCACTGGGCCATCCACTCGGTGCCACGGGTGCCATGATCCTCGGTACCGCGCTTGACGAGCTCGAGCGCCGCGACTTGAAGACGGCGCTCGTCACCCTTTGCGTCGGTGCCGGCATGGGCACCGCCACGATCATCGAGCGAGTTTGAGCATGAGCAATCCAGACATGGGCAAAGATCCAATCCGCCTGGACATCGATCCGGCCGGCATCGCAACCCTGACCATCGACGTCCAGGGCAAGTCGATGAACGTCATCGACCAGGCGCTGATCCGGCAGCTGGGCGACCTCGTCGAGACGATCAAGACCGACAGCCGGATCAAGGGTGCCGTCATCACCTCCGGCAAGGCCGATTTCGTGGCCGGCGCGGATCTCAACTGGCTGCTGCGGGACATCTCCACGCCGCGGCCGGCAGCGGAGTTGTACGCGGCGCATTCGACGCTGAGCGTCGTGCTGCGCCGCCTGGAGACCTGCGGCAAGCCGGTCGTGGCAGCGATCAACGGCACTGCGCTCGGTGGCGGGCTCGAGATTGCGCTCGCCTGTCACCATCGCATCGCCGCGCGTTCGGCCAAGGCGCGGCTCGGTCTGCCCGAAGTCACGCTCGGGCTGTTGCCGGGCGCGGGCGGCACACAGCGCCTGCCCCGGCTGGTCGGTGTCCAGAAAGCCGTGGAGCTGATGACCCGAGGCAACCACATCACGGCGGAGGAGGCACTGGCAACGGGTATCGTCCATGAGGTCGTCGACGTGGCCGATCTCAAGGCGGCCGCCGTCCGCTGGCTGCAATCCTCGCCCGAACCCGTCCAGCCGTGGGACAAGCGTGGCTTCAAGGTGCCCGGGGGCACGGGCTTCGCCAATCCGGCCACCGTGCAGACCTTCACGGTCGCCTCCGCGCTCGCCACCAAGGCCGCCGGCGACAATTACCCGGCACCACTGGCCATCCTGTCTGCCGTCTACGAGGGTGCCGGCATGCCGATCGATGCCGGGCTGCGCATCGAGTCGCGGTACTTCAGCGAGCTGCTCGCAAGCCCCGTGGCCCGCAACATGACGCGCACGCTGTTCGTGAACAAGCAGTCGGCGGACAAGCTGGCGCGGCGGCCGAAGGGCGTACCGCCGAGCCGCGTCGGCAAGCTCGGCATCCTGGGCGCCGGGATGATGGGCGCCGGCATCGCCTGGTGCAGCGCCGGCGCCGGGATCCGCACGGTGCTGCTCGACCGCACGCCGGCGGACGCGGAGAAGGGCAAGGATTACTCCCGGAAGCTGAACAAGCGCGCGGTGGACAAGGGCGCGAAGACGGCCGCCGAGGCCGAGGCCCACCTGGCGCTGATCCAGGCGACCGCGGACTACGCCGACCTCGACGGCTGCGATCTCATCATCGAGGCGGTTTTCGAGGATCGCGAAGTCAAGCGAAAGGTCATCGAACAGGCCGACCAGGTCATTGCCGCCACGACGATATTTGCCTCCAACACCTCGACGCTGCCGATCTCCGGCCTTGCGCAGATGGCGAAGCGCCCGGCGTCATTCATCGGCCTGCACTTCTTCTCGCCCGTGGATCGCATGCCGCTCGTGGAAGTGATCCTCGGCAAGGAGACCTCGGATGAGGCGCTGGCGCGCGCGCTGGATTTCGTGCGGCAGATCCGCAAGACCCCGATCGTCGTGCGCGACAGCCGCGGTTTCTACACCAGCCGCGTCTTCGCCACCTACACCAACGAGGGCATGGCGCTGCTCAAGGATGGCGTGCGGCCGTCGCTGATCGAGAACGCTGCGGTCCAGGCCGGCATGGCCGTGGGCCCGCTCGCGGTCAGCGACGAGGTCACCATCGAGCTGATCCAGAAGGTCAACCGGCAGTCCCGTCTCGACCTTGGCGATGCGTACCAGGGTCCATCTGCCGCCGACGTGGTGGACGAGATGGTGGACCGCCAGCAGCGGGCCGGCCGCCGTTTCGGCAAGGGCTTCTATGACTATCCGGAGGGCCGGAAGAAGCACCTGTGGCCCGGTCTTGCCCAGGTCTGGCCGCTGGCTGCGACCCAGCCGGATGTCGAGGAAGTGAAGCGCCGCCTGCTGTACATCCAGGCCCTGGAAAC
>CAZMVP010000280.1:0-2209 GCA_964569355.1 uncultured Chromatiaceae bacterium
GGCAGGGCAACCCGGAAATGCTGCAGCTTGAATGCATATCAATCACCGGCACTGATGTTTATAGTGCCCGGCTGGCGTTCGATCCAGCTGTCACAAACCGAGGTGGACATGAATTTCCTTGATCTGTTGCAGGACGGCATCCTGGGCTTGAGTGGTTGGGGCAAGGTGCTCGCCACGCTGATCATGCTGCAAATCTCGATGATGGCGACCACGTTGTACCTGCACCGGGACCAGGCCCATCGGGCGATCGACCTGCATCCGGTGCTGCGCCACTTCTTCCGCTTCTGGATGTGGCTGACTTCCGGCATGGTGACCCGTGAATGGGTCGCCGTCCATCGCAAGCACCACGCGCTCTGCGAGAAGCCGGGCGACCCGCACAGCCCCGTGGTCTTCGGCCTGAAGAAGGTCCTGCTCGAGGGCGCCGAACTCTACCGCGTCGATGCCCGCAACCCGGAAGTCGTGGCCAAGTACAGCCGCGGCACGCCCGATGACTGGGTCGAGCGCAACGTCTACCTGCGCTTGGGCGTTACCGGCATCTACACCCTGCTCGTGCTCGACGTGCTGTTGTTCGGCGTGATCGGCATCACGATCTTTGCCTGCCAGATGGCTGCGATGCCGATCTTCTCGGCCGGCATCATCAATGGCCTGGCCCATGCGCGCGGCTATCGCAATTTCGAATCCGACGACGCGGCCACCAACCTCTATCCGATCGCGTTCTTCATCGGCGGCGAGGAGCTGCACAACAACCACCATGCGTTTCCGTCTTCCGCCAAGTTCTCGATGCGCCCCTGGGAGTTCGACATCGGCTGGATGTACATCACGATCTTCAAGGCCTTCGGCCTTTGCAAGGTCCGGCGCGTCGCGCCGCAGCCGCAGATCGCGGCCACGCCCCGCCAGGTCGACGTCGAGACGCTGAAGGCGGTGCTGGTCAACCGCATGCATGTATTGCGCGATTACGCGGCCCGGGTCACCGTGCCGGTGTTCCATCGTGAGGCGGCTGCCAACGAGGGCACGCGGCGGTTCTCGCCGCGGCTCCTGATCCGCCGGCCGCAGTTGCTGGATGCGCCGGCCCGCGAGCGGCTGGCCCACCTGCTCGACAGCAACCATGCACTGAAGACCGTGCATGACTTCCGGCAGCAGCTCTCGGCCATCTGGGAAGAAGCGAACTTGAGCAACGAGGCACTGGTACGCCGGCTGCGCGAGTGGTGTGCCCGGGCGGAAGCCAGCGGCATCGAGGCGCTGCAGGAGTTCTCTGCCAGGCTGCGTGGCTACCTGCCGGGGCCCGTGGCCCTCGCGATGTAGCCGGGGCTTCGCCGGCTCACAAAAAACCCGCCGGAAGGCGGGTTTTTTTCATTCGCGGCCAGTGGTGCCGGCAGTTACTTGATCTTGGCTTCCTTGTAGACCACATGCTTGCGCACCACCGGGTCGTACTTGGTGGTTTCCAGCTTCTCCGGATGGGTGCGCTTGTTCTTGGTGGTGGTGTAGTAGTGGCCGGTGTCGGCGCTGGACACCAGCTTGATCTTGTCGCGGATGCTCTTGGCCATGGTCGCAGTCCTCAGGCCGACCGACCGGCAAGTGCCAGGTCAGCCAGTACTTTTTCGATGCCCTGCTTGTCGATCGTGCGCAGGCCGCGGGTGGAAACGCGCAGGGTGACGAAGCGCTTCTCGCCCTCCAGCCAGAACCGGTGGATATGCAGGTTCGGCAGGAAGCGCCGACGCTTGCGATTGTTGGCGTGCGAGACCGTGTTGCCGTAAGTCGGCCGCTTGCCGGTGACCTGACAGACCCGGGACATAAACAAACCTCTGCTCTTGAATAACCTGACCAGTCAACAACTTGGCTGGTAACTTGACGAGCCACCGGGGATGCCCGGGCCGCACTTTATACCAGTCGGGGCGGTCCTACAGCAAGCCCCGGCTGGCCAGGGACACGCAGGCTCCATCGCCGATCACGAAGTGATCCAGCAGCCGGACATCCACCAGGTCCAGCGCATCGCGGATCCGGCGGGTGATCAGCCGGTCCGCCTCGCTGGGTTCCGGCACGCCGGACGGGTGGTTGTGGGCCAGGATCAGCGCGGCCGCATTGCGTTGCAGGGCCTGGCGGACCACCTCGCGCGGATAAACCGTGGTGCTGTCGATCGTGCCGCGGAACAGCTCCTCGAAGGCCAGCACCCGGTGGCGGTTGTCGAGGAACAGGCAGCAGAACACCTCGT
>CAZMVP010000281.1:0-2205 GCA_964569355.1 uncultured Chromatiaceae bacterium
CGGATGTCGAAAGCCGGGCCGACCGGCGCAGCCTGGACCGCCTTGTCAGCACTGGTGCGGCATTCGACCTGCGGGAGATGGTCATGGCGGACCCGGCACTCGTGGGGCAGACGAAGGACATCTGGCTGCCGGCCGACGATCAGCTGGATCTCTACCTGAAGTCGGCGGGCCATCGCGATGCGCCTGCCGCCGGGCCAATGGTGCTCGATGCGAAACAGCAGGCGTGGGTTGCCAGGCTGAAGGAACAGGGCCGGCTGGAGCAGCGTTTCAATACCACGTTCTTCACGTCGGGCGACTCGCGGGAACCAGAGATGGCGGGCATCTGGGCTGCCACCAAAGGCTCGTTCTACATGCTGCTGGTGACGCTCGTGCTGGCCTTCCCGCTCGGCGTGGCGGCGGCCATCTACCTGGAGGAGTTCGCGCCGCGCCACTGGCTGGTGGATGTCATCGAGGTAAACGTCAACAACCTGGCCGCCGTGCCGTCCATCGTGTTCGGATTGCTGGGGCTCGCCGTGTTCATCAACTTCTTCGGCCTGCCGCGATCCGCGCCGCTGGTCGGCGGCCTGGTCCTGACCCTGATGACCCTGCCGGTCATCATCATTGCCTCGCGCGCGGCGATCAAGTCGGTGCCCCCCTCCGTTCGCGAGGCAGCACTCGGGATCGGCGCGTCGAAAATGCAGATGGTCTTCCACCACGTGTTGCCGCTGGCGCTCCCCGGCATGCTGACCGGCGCCATCATCGGCATGGCGCGCGCGCTGGGGGAATCGGCACCCCTGCTGATGATCGGCATGGTGGCCTTCATCGTCGAAGTGCCCAGCGGGCCGCTGAGTCCTGCGACGGCCCTGCCTGTGCAGATCTACCTGTGGGCCGACAGCCCGGAGCGGGCCTTCGTGGCGCTGACTTCCGCCGCGATCATCGTGCTGCTGGTGTTCCTGCTGGTCATGAATGCTGCCGCGGTACTGCTCCGGAATCACTTCGAGCGGCGCTGGTAGCGCGAGGAGCGGGCGATTGCCGATAATGTCGATCATGGCCGGGGAACGGGACAGCATTGCCATCCGTGAACGAGACGGTCCCGGGGTATCGGCGACGGACGCCCCACCGGCCGGGCCGGTTGCCGACGCAACGGAGACGGATCGCATCGCCCCGGGGACAGTAGGCGACATCACTGCCGCCGATCCGGTCATCCGTGTCCGCGATGCCAATGTCTACTACGGCGATACGCATGCGTTGAAGAACGTCAGCCTGGACATCGGCCGGCACCAGGTCGTTGCGCTGATCGGCCCCTCAGGTTGCGGCAAGTCGACGTTCATTCGTTGCCTCAACCGCATGAACGACACGATCGAATCCGCCCGCGTGACCGGGGATTTCCGCCTCGATGGCCAGGACATCTACGCCCGCGATACCGATGTCGTCATGTTGCGGGCCCGCGTGGGCATGGTGTTCCAGAAGCCCAACCCATTCCCGAAGTCGATCTACGAGAACGTGGCCTACGGGCCGCGGATCCACGGCCTGGCGGCCAACCGCGCCGAACTCGACGACATCGTCTATGGCAGCCTTGAGCGCGCCGGGCTGGTGGACGAGGTGAAGGACCGGCTGGACGAGCCGGGCACCGGCCTGTCCGGTGGCCAGCAGCAGCGCCTGTGCATTGCCCGCACCATTGCCGTGAACCCGGAAGTCATCCTGATGGACGAGCCCTGTTCGGCACTGGATCCCATCGCGACCGCGCGCATCGAGGACCTGATCGACGAGCTGTCGCGCAAGTACGCGATCGCGATCGTCACTCATTCGATGCAGCAGGCCGCCCGCGTATCGACCCGCACCGCCTATTTCCACCTCGGGCGGCTCGTGGAGGTGGGGCCCACCGACAGGATCTTCACCAATCCGTCACACAAGCTGACGGAAGACTACGTCACCGGCCGCTTCGGCTGAGCTTTCCCAACCGGCCATTGCCGGTTTCACGAAAACGTAACAGGACACTGGCACGCTGTGTCCCGTTCGTTGACCTGCCTGCAGGCAGGGAAGGGGAAAGGAAACCAGCGTGAAACGATGGCTAGAGGTGGTGGCCCTGATGGCCGTTGCGGTACCAGGGATGGCGGCGGGGCAGGGTCTGCCCGCGGCAGACTGGATCGAGCGCGTGGAACTGCAGGGAGACCTGCGGCTGCGCCAGGAGAATGTCGATGCGGAGGGCAAGCCCGATATCAGCCG
>CAZMVP010000282.1:0-2167 GCA_964569355.1 uncultured Chromatiaceae bacterium
CCTTCCAGATGGACTGCGCCGGTGCCTTCAGCAAGCCGATCATCGCCATCAAGTCATTCGGCGAAACCGTGATCCTGCCGAAGATCGTGATGGAGCGTGCGGCCGAGGTCGTGGAGTGGGATGCGCGGACCATCGTCGATGCCCTGCGCCAGCACGCCCGGCACGAGAACACGGCTCGCTGGGATGTCGTGGAGTTCAAGCTGGACGAGGACTGATCCAGCCTGCCAGGACCTGCTCCGGCCTCGCCCGGCAGGATTGCAGTACCACTGCGACCACACGCCGCAAGCCATCGCGGCAAGCCCTTACTTGAGACCGTCCGGCGGCCTCACGTATCATTCGACGCAGCGCCGGGCGCAACGGTCCTGCGTGGCCACACACCGCCCTCGGCACGCTTCAGGGCCCACAGCGACCTGACTTTCCAGACATATGCCCATTCAAACCGACGCACTGATCATTGGCGCGGGCCCCTGCGGCCTGTTCCAGATTTTCGAGCTGGGCCTGCTCGGCATCAAGGCCGACATCGTGGACTCGCTCACCACCGAAGGCGGGCAGTGCACCTGGCTGTATCCCGACAAGCCGATCTACGACATCCCGGCGATTCCGGTCTGTACCGGCGCGGAGCTGGTTGCCAACCTGATGAAGCAGATCGAGCCCTTCGGCGCGACTTTCCACCTGGGCGAGGAGGTGATATCGCTCAAGCAGGAGTCGGGCGGGTTCCTGGTCGGCACGTCGGCCGGCAAGGAATTCCAGGCGAAGACGGTCTTCATTGCCGGCGGCGTGGGCTCCTTCCAGCCGCGCAAGCTGCACCTCGATGGTGCCGACGCGCTCGAAGGGCAGGCCATCCATTACCGGGTGCCGGATCCCTCGATCTTCAAGGGCAAGCGGCTGGCCGTCCTCGGCGGCGGTGACTCGGCGCTGGACTGGGCACTGGCATTGGGGCCGGAAGCCTCGGCCCTCACGCTGGTCCATCGCCGTGACGATTACCGCGCGGCACCGGCCTCGGTGGCCCAGCTCAAGGCGCGGGCGGCAGAGGGTACCGCCGAGATCATCGAGTCGGCCACGGCCACGGGCCTGCGCGTGGACGGCGGACAACTGAAGGGCGTGGAGTTGAGCCTCAAGGATGGCAGCACGCGGGTTGTCGATGCCGACCATGTATTGGCCTTTTACGGGTTGTCACCGAAGCTTGGGCCGATCGCCGAGTGGGGTTTGACGCTGAACAAGAAAGCCGTGGCCGTCGACGTCGCCACGTTCGAGACCAATGTCCCGGGCATCTTCGCGATTGGCGACATCTGCGACTACCCGGGCAAGAAGAAGCTGATCCTGAGCGGCTTCCACGAAGCCGCATTGGCCGCGTTTGCCGCCAAGGCCATCATCGAGCCCGGCAAGAAGGTCCACCTGCAATACACGACCACCAGCCCGATCATGCACAAGCGGCTAGGCGTACCGGACTGAGCATTCGCCCGTGGGCAATCAGGCACCGTGACCATGCGGCCTGTCGTGATTGCCCACCGCGGCGCGAGTGGCTACCTGCCGGAGCACACGTTCGAGTCCAAGGCCATGGCCCATGCCATGGGCGCCGACTTCCTGGAACAGGATGTCATCGCGACGAAGGACGGCGAGCTCATCGTCTTTCACGATCTCTACCTCGATCTGATGACCGATGTCCGGGAGCGGTTTCCCGGCCGGGCGCGGCCCGACGGCCTGAACTACTGCATCGACTTCACGCTGGCCGAGATCCGGTCATTGCGCGTCACCGAGCGCCGTCGCAAGGACGGGCAGGGCACGCGTTTCCCTCGCCGCTTTCCCGGCGGGTGCGGCAATTTCCGGATCCATACGCTGGCCGAAGAACTGTCGTTCATCGATGGGCTCAACCGTTCGACCGGGCGGATTGCCGGTGTCTATACCGAGATCAAGGATCCCGAGTGGCACAGGGAGCACGGTTTCCCGCTCGGTGATGCCGTCGTCGCCGCGCTCGATGCCGCGGGTTACCGGGAACGCAGCGATCCGTTCTTCATCCAGTGCTTCAGCGGGCCGGAACTGGTACGTGTACGCAGCCGGTACGGCGAGCGGTTGCCGTTGGTGCGCCTGCTGGACCAGGCTGGATTCACCACGCCGACATCCCTCAACACGATTGCCGACTACGCCAATGGCATCGGCCTCGATCTCA
>CAZMVP010000283.1:0-2165 GCA_964569355.1 uncultured Chromatiaceae bacterium
TGGCCCGCGTGCGGGCCGGCATTCACGAGACTCTGAACGGCGTCACGGCAGCCACGCCCTGATATGCCGATATTGCCCGGTGGAACCGGATCACGGATGGATGAATCGATGGGCAGTGCCGCACGAGGGGGCTCAGCATGGATGTGCTGACAATCGGCGGCGTTGCGCTGGCGATGTTCTCGATCATCATCGGCTCGATCCTGAAGGGCGCCGGCGTCGGCTCGTTGCTGAATTCGGCAGCCTTCGTCATCGTGTTCCTCGGCACCTTCGCCTCGATCCTGATCCAGACGCCGAAGGCCACCTTCCTGCGCGCCTGGAAGATCATGCCGTGGATCTTCAATCCGCCGCTCGAGGACCACGAGAAGCTGATCAGCAAGATGGTCGAATGGAGCGAGACCGCGCGGAAGCAGGGCCTGCTCGGCCTCGAACCCGCGCTGGAGACCGAGCCCGACCCGTTCGCGCAGAAGGCCCTGCAGATGCTCGTCGACGGCACGGAGCCGGAGAAGATCCGCGAAGCGCTCGAAGTGGAGCTCGAGGCGAAGGAGAAATCCGAGACCGCCAGCGCCAAGGTCTTCGAGGGCCTCGGCATCTATGCCCCGACGCTCGGCATCATCGGCGCCGTGCTCGGCCTGATCGCGGTCATGCAGAACCTGGCTGATCCGAGCAAGCTCGGCCACGGCATCGCGGCCGCATTCACGGCCACGATCTACGGCATCGGGCTTGCCAACCTGTTCTTCCTGCCGACGGCCAACAAGCTCAAGGACATCATCAAGAAGCAGACCCACGCCAAGTCGATGATCATCGAGGGCATCATCGCGATCGCCGAGGGCGAGAACCCGCGCAACCTCGAGACGCGGCTCCGGGGGTATGCGGGCTGAGGCCCCATTGCACGCCGATGGCCCGCAAACACGAGCACGAGGAGCACGTCAACCACGAGGCCTGGGCCATCCCCTACGGCGACCTCGTGACGTTGCTGCTCGCGTTCTTCGTGGTGATGTACGCCGTGTCGTCGGTGAACGAGGGCAAGTACCGCGTGCTGTCCGACTCGCTCACGGCGGCTTTCCGCGGCACGCCGCGGACGATGGAGCCGGTACCGGTGGGCAACCAGATTGCCAAGGGCCATGGCGATGACAACGGGAAGATCAGGCCGAACGAGGCGATGAAGTTCCCGGAGAAGACCAAGCCGGAAGCCAAGCCGGCGGAAGATGCCCAGCTGCAGATCCAGCTCGACCAGATGACGGCCGACCTCGAGGTTGCGATGCAGGTGCTGATCGACAAGGACATGATCCGCGTCCAGCGGGCCGCGTCCTGGGTCGAGGTCGAGATCAAGACCGACATCCTGTTCCCGAGTGGCAGCGCCGAAATAGAGCCTGCCGCCATTCCGACACTGGAGAAGCTGGCCGCGATCCTCGCCAGGCGCCCCTATCCGATCCGCGTCGAGGGCCATACCGACAACCGGCCGATCCACACGGCGCAGTTCCCGTCCAACTGGGAGCTGTCCGCGGCCCGCGCGGCCCGGATCGTGCGGCTGTTTGCCGAGCATGGCATCGAGCCCACGCGGCTCGTCGTGGCCGGCATGGGCGAGAACGAGCCCGTGGCGGACAATGCCACGGCAGATGGCCGCAACCGCAACCGGCGCGTGGCACTCGTGATCCTCGGCGCACCACCGGATGCCTCGGATCCGCTGCCCGGTGCGCAACCCGCGACCGACGCCGAACCCGCGGTGACGGCCAGCCCCGCACCAACCCCGGAGGTCACCGGATGAAACCCGTCGACCACGTGATGCCCACATCGCCGTCGAACTGGGTACGGCGCCCGGATGACCGCCGGCGCAAGAAGACACCCGGCCGGCAACGAGAGGACACGTCCGACCAGCCGCGCAAACACCCGCCGGAGACGGATCCGGACGGTCGCACCCACATCATCGACGATCTCGCCTGATGCAAGGCCAACGAGGGGAATGATCATGACCAGCAACTTCATTGGAAACATCAACTGGAGCGATCCCGGCAGGCTGCTCGACCAGGCCGCCACCTGGCTCAACAGCCTGAGCCTGCCGGCGGCAACGCCTGGCCTCGTCGCCAGCGGGTTGCTCTGCCTGCCGGCGGCTGCAGCCCTGCTCTGGATCGGCAACCGGATCGTCCGCCACGGCCGTGCCCGCCAAC
>CAZMVP010000284.1:0-2142 GCA_964569355.1 uncultured Chromatiaceae bacterium
GCGAGCCGCGTCCTCGAGGCCGATGCCGGCGCATGGCTCGCCAGGTCGGCACCGGCCTCCTTCGACATCGTCTTCCTCGATCCGCCGTACGCCGCCGGGGCGCTGGCCGGGTTGTGTACACTGCTGGCCCGCGGCTGGCTGGCGCCGCGGGGCCTTGCCTACATGGAAACGGCACGCAGCCAGGCCTTGCCGGACCTGCCGGAAACCTGGCAGTGGCACCGGGAGGGCGTGGCCGGCGATGTCCGCTATGCGCTGGCCGCAGTCAGGAGTTCGTGAACATGGGTATCGGCGCCATGTACCCGGGAACCTTCGATCCCGTCACCAATGGCCACCTGGACCTCGTCCGCCGTGCTGCCAGGCTCTTCGAGCGCGTGGTCGTGGCGGTGGCGGCCAGCCCGAACAAGACGCCGATGTTCACGCTGGAGGAGCGCATCGGCATGGCGCGCACCGCGCTCGCGGATGTCCCCAATGTCCTGGTCGACGGTTACACCGGCCTGACGGTCGATTACGTGCGCGAGCGCAACCTCAAGGTCATCATCCGCGGGTTGCGGGCAGTGTCCGATTTCGAATACGAATTCCAGCTGGCGACGATGAACCGCGCGTTGCGCTCGGAAGTCGAGACCATCTTCCTGACCCCGGCCGAGGAGTACACCTTCGTGTCGTCGACCTTCATCCGCGAGATCGGCATCCTCGGCGGCGACATCGCGCCATTCGTCCCGCCGGGCGTGGCCGCCGCGCTGGAGCGCAAGCGTGCCGCGCGCAAGGCCGCCGGGGGGGCGGGCTCTTGAGCGTCGGCATCAACGGGCTGCCGGCGATGGTTCGCCACGGCCTGGTGACGGGCTTCCTGTTCATCGGCTGGTCGCTCGCAGTCACCGCAGCGTCAGTCACCACGGTGGCCACTGCCACTGCAACGACCAACACGCCCCATCCCGCCGAATCCGGCATCGCCTCGGCCCATCCGCTGGCAACCCAGGCGGGCGAGGAAATCCTCGCGGCCGGCGGCAATGCCTTCGATGCCGCCATCGCGGTCAGTGCGGCGCTGGCCGTCGTCGAGCCATTCGCCTCGGGCCTGGGCGGCGGAGCCTTCTGGCTGGTCCACGAAGCGAAGAGCGGCAGGCAGGTCTTCCTCGATGCGCGCGAAGTCGCCCCGGGCAAGGCCACCCACGACATGTACCTCGACGCCCAGGGCAAACCGATCCCCGGCGCCACGATCAATGGCCCGCTGGCGGCCGGCATTCCCGGCGAGCCAGCGGGACTGGCCTACCTCGCTGAACACTACGGCCGCCTGCCCTTGGCAAAGTCGCTGGCCCCGGCGATCCGGTATGCGGAAGAGGGCGTGCCCGTGACCCGCGCCATGGCGCTCGGGCTGGGTTTCCGCGCCAGGACCGCACGGCAGTCGCCGGCCTTTGCCGAAGTCTTCCTGCCGGCGGGCAAGGCGCTCGTGGCCGGCGACACGGTGCGCCAGCCGGACCTGGCGCGCACGCTCCGCGCGCTGGCGGCCGATGGCCGCGACGGGTTCTACAAGGGCCCGGTGGCCCGCAAATTGGTCGATGGCGTGCGGGCTGCGGGCGGCATCTGGTCGCTGGATGACCTCGCGAACTACAAGGTGGTCGAGCGCGAGCCGATCCGCACGACTTTCCGCGGCATGACGATCGTCTCGGCGCCACCGCCGTCGGCCGGCGGCGTCGCGCTGGCGGAGATCTTCAACATCCTCGACGGCTACGACCTGCCGAAGCTGGCCGCCCCGGACCGCATCCACCTGAACATCGAGGCGATGCGCCGCGCCTACCGCGATCGTGCCATCTACCTCGGCGACCCGGCGTTTGTCGCGATGCCGCTCGAGCGGCTGCTGAGCCCGTTCTATGCGGCCGGCCAGCGCACCTCGATCCGGCTGGACCGCGCCACGCCGAGCGTGGATCTTCCCGGCATCATCCCGGACATGGGCGGCGGCGCGGACACCACGCACTTCTCCGTCCTGGACAAGGCCGGCAACCGCGTTGCCGGCACCCTCAGCATCAACACCTGGTTCGGTTCGGCCTTCGTGCCGCCGGGCACGGGCGTGATCCTGAACAACGAGATGGATGATTTCGCGATCAAGACCGGCGTGTCGAACACCTATGGCCTGGTCGGCAGCGAACCGAA
>CAZMVP010000285.1:0-2137 GCA_964569355.1 uncultured Chromatiaceae bacterium
AGACGCTCGACTTCATGCCCGAGGAGAAGCGGCAGCGGATCGCCAGGGAGACGCTCGAGATCTACGCGCCGATCGCCAACCGCCTCGGCATCAATTCCATCAAGATCGAGCTCGAGAGTCTGGGGTTCCGCTACGCCTACCCGTTCCGTTACCGGGTGCTCGACAAGGCGGTGCGCCGCGCCGAGGGCAACCAGCGCCAGTTCGTCAAGCGGATTTCCGAACGGCTGACCGGCGCCATGGGCCACGCTGGCCTCAAGGCCACGGTCACCGGGCGCAAGAAGCACCTGTACAGCATCTATCGGAAGATGAACACCAAGAAGCGGTCGCTGGCCGACATCACCGACGTCTTCGGCTTCCGCGTGGTCGTGGAGACGGTGGACGACTGCTATCGCACGCTCGGCTTGGTCCACCAGCTCTACAAGCCGATGCCCGGGCGCTTCAAGGACTACATCGCGATCCCGCGGGTGAACGGCTACCAGTCGCTGCACACGAGCTTGTTCGGGCCGAACGGCATGCCGATCGAGGTGCAGATCCGCACGCAGGAAATGGATCGCATCGCCGAGCGCGGCGTGGCCGCGCACTGGCACTACAAGGAGGCCGACAAGGACCTGCCGACGCCGCAGGTCCGCGCGCGCAAGTGGCTGGCGAGCATCAGCGAGATGCAGACCGCGGCGAACTCCGAGGAGTTCATGGAGCACGTCAAGGTCGACCTGTTCCCGGACGCCGTCTACGTGTTCACGCCGAAAGGCGACATCCTGAGCCTGCCGCGCGGCGCGACCTGCGTGGACTTCGCCTATGCCGTGCATACCGGCGTCGGCGATCGCTGCGTGGCTGCCAAGATCGACCGCCGGCTCGTGCCATTGCGCACCCCGCTGCAGAATGGCCAGACGGTGGAGATCATCACCGCCAAGGGTGCCCGCCCGAACCCGAACTGGGTGAACTTCGTCGCCACGGCGAAGGCGCGCGCCTCGATACGGCAGTACCTGAAGAACCTCCGCCACTCCGAAGCGCTCGACCTCGGCCGCCGGCTGCTAGACCAGTCACTGCGCGATTCGAGGATGCCGCTCCGCAAGGTAAAGAGCGAGCGGATGACGGCGGTGCTGCAGGAATTCGGGCTGAAGACGCCCGACGAGCTCTTCGAGCAGATCGGCCTCGGCCAGCGGCTGGCGCCGCTCGTGGCCAAGGCGCTGCTGCAGGCCCCGGACGATGTGGGCCTGGAGCCCGGCAAGACCACGCCGATCGCGATCGCGGGCACCGAAGGCCTCGTGGTGACCTACGCCCGCTGCTGCCACCCGATCCCGGGCGATGACATCATGGGCTACCTGAGCGCCGGGCGCGGCGTGGTAATCCACCGCAATGTCTGCGGCAACCTGGCCGAGTTCCGCAAGCAGCCGAACAAGTGGCTCGCGGTGAGCTGGCAGCCGAAGATCGAACGGGAGTTCTCCACCGAGATCCGGGTCGATGTCGACAATCGGCCCGGCGTGCTGGCCGAGGTGGCCACGCGGATCGGCGATGCCGGCTCCAACATCGAGCAGGTGTCCATCGAGGACGACCAGGAGGACACGGCCACGATCCTGTTCACCATCCTGGTCGGCGACCGCCGCCAGCTCGCCAACGTGATCCGTGACCTGCGCCGGATGAAAGTCGTGAAGAAGTTGAGCCGCACCTGCGCCTGAGCGCATCCAACCAGCAGAGGAAAACCACGCCTTGAAGCAAGCCATCCACGCCCCCGATGCCCCTGCCGCCATCGGCACCTACTCCCAGGCCATGCGCACCGGCAACACGGTCTGGCTGTCCGGCCAGCTGCCGATGGACCCGGCCTCCGGGCAACTCCTGGCTGGCGACTTCCGCGAGCAGGTCCGCCAGGTGTTCCGCAATCTCGCAGCGGTGGCCGCGGCGGCCGGTTCCTCCCTGGAGCAGGCGGTGAAGGTCAACGTGTACCTGGTCGACCTCGCCAACTTCACGATCGTCAACGAAGTGATGGCGGAGTTCTTCACCACGCCCTATCCGGCGCGCGCCGCGATCGGCGTTGCCTCCCTGCCGCGTGGCGCGGCGGTGGAGGCGGATGCGGTACTCGCGTCCTGACTGCGGCGGCGTCCCTCGAGTCGTTGCGCGGCGTCGGCCCGGCGGTGGCCGG
>CAZMVP010000286.1:0-2126 GCA_964569355.1 uncultured Chromatiaceae bacterium
GCCGACCTGTACCGTGCGGCTTATGGCGAGCGTCCCAACCTGGACCTCGCGGTCAAGAGCTGGACGACGCGGAAACTGGCGACCGGCAAGGGCGACACGACGGCACTCGAGGACTGGTTCAAGCGGAACCCGGATGATCCCCGGGCGGCGCGGGCCCTGGGTGATGCCTACCTCGGCGATAACGAGTCGACCAAGGCCGAGGCCAGCTACCAGGCCGTGCTGAAACTCGTGCCAAACGACCTGGCGACCCTGAACAACCTGGCTTGGCTGGCCCAGGAGCGCGGTGATCCGCAGGCACTGAAGCTCGGCGAGCGGGCCTTGCGGCTGGCGCCGGAATCGGCTCCCGTGCTGGATACCGCCGGCTGGGCCCAGGCACAGCTGGGGGATCCGGAGCGGGGGGTGAGCCTGCTGCGCAAGGCCGCCGGCATCGCGCCGACGGATGCCGACATCCAGTACCATCTGGCCGGGGCACTGGTGAAGGCCGGGCAGAAGGCCGAGGGCAAGCAGGTGTTGACCGCGCTGTTGGGCAGTGACAAGCCATTTGCCAGCCGGCAAGCGGCCGAGCAGTTGCTCGGCACCCTGTAGCCATGACTGACACGGCGGCCACCACTGGATCGACACCTCGCACGGCCGCCGGGATGGCGGCACGACCGGGCTGGATCCTGGCGCTCGTCGTGGTGTTGGCCGTGGTCGTCCTGCTGCGGGAAAGCTTCCTCGGCATGGCCTACCTGTGGCGTTCCTCCTCCACGTTCAGCTACGGCATGCTGATCGCGCCGGTCAGCCTGTTCCTGCTGTGGCGGGAGCGGGCAAGATTGGCCGGTGTTCGCCCGGAACCTGCGTGGCTGGCCATCGTGCTGATGCTGCCGGTCGGCGTTCTCTGGATCCTCGGCGTGACGCTGGAGATCAACCTCGTTCACCACATTGCTGCGGTTATGCTGCTCATCCTCGGCATCTGGGCCGTGCTTGGCACACCGATCCTGCGCATCATCTGGTTTCCGCTGGCGTACCTATTCTTCATGGTGCCGTTCGGCGAGTTCCTGGTGCCGACGTTGATGCGCTGGACGGCGGACTTTGCCGTCATTGCGGTCAGCCTGAGTGGGGTGCCGGTCTTCCAGGACGGATTCGTCTTCAGCCTGCCCAGCGGTGATTTCGAGGTCATCAAGGCCTGCAGCGGCATCCGTTTCCTGATGGCCACGATTGCTGCCGGCGTGGTGTTTGCCTGGGTCGCCTACCAGTCCTGGGCAAAGCGACTGGTTTTTCTCGCAGCGTGCCTGGTGGTACCGGTCCTCGGCAATCTCGTGCGGGCCTGGCTCGTGGTGATGATGGTGCACCTAAGCGATGGCGAGCTCGCAGATGCCCATGTGGTTGTTGGTACCGTGTTCTATGCCGCCATCCTCGTGGCGCTGTTCGTTGTGGGTGCGCGTTATGTCGATGCCCCGCCGCCGGTTGTCCACACCGCCAGCGCGGGAGTGCCTGGCGGGAGTTCCGGGCTTGCCCGACTGGTGCCGGCAGCGCTCGCGACCCTGTTGGTGGTGGGTGCGGCGGCCGCAACCCCGGTGGCCTTGCGTGACCGGATCGCCACGGCCGGATTTGCCGGCATGCCGCCGCTTCCGGCTTCGCCGGCTGGTTTCAAGGGCCCCGACACGGCAGGCACCGATTGGCACCCGGTGGTACACGATGCCGCCGGTGAAAAGCTGGTGAGATACGTGGCGTCTGATGGAGCCCGGTTCGTTGACCTCCACGTCGCCGTCTTCGACCCCGGCGAGCGGACGGGTGAGCTGGCGGCATCTGGCAACCAGGTCTTTGACCCCAAAGTCTGGCGCCGGATCGGGCGCCATGCCGTTGCCAGCAGGGATGAGGCCATCTTGCGTCCCGTGCCGGGTGGGCCGGTGCCGGTGGCCACGTCCAGGCTCGTCTGGTCGTGGTACGTGGTCAACGGTGTGGCGACCAATAGTCGCCTCGAAACGAAGCTCCTCGAACTCAAGGGCGTCATGACCGGTCGCCAGCCGCAACAGGTACAGGTGGCGTTGAGTACGCCGTTCGACATGTCGGCGAACGACAGCGGGCTCGCCAATGCCCGCAAGGACCTGCTGGCCTTCGGGCAGGCTTTCTGCGCGACGACGATG
>CAZMVP010000287.1:0-2112 GCA_964569355.1 uncultured Chromatiaceae bacterium
AAGAAGCTGAAATTCAGCCAGCCGGTTTTTGCACACCACCTGCACACCTCGGCCTCGACGGTACGCAAGTGGGAGCAGGGCGAAACCCACCCTGCCGGTCCGGCACTCAAATTGCTCAACATCATTGACGACAAGGGCCTGCAGGCCATCACCTGACCGATGCCCGCTGCCGCAACCCCCGCGGTGTCAGCCAGCGCTCGACCAGCTCGAACAGCTCCTGCATCGCAAGCGCCAGCAGCGCGGCCGGCACCGCGCCCTGCATGATCAGCCCGATGTCGTCCAGCCGGATGCCGGTGAGGATGGGCTGGCCATAGCCGCCGGCGCCGATCAGCGCGCCGAGCGTCGCGGTGCCCACGTTGATGACCACGGCGATCTTCACGCCGGCCAGGATCGACCGCAGCGCCAGCGGCAGCTCCACCTTCCACAGCCGGATGCGTGGTGGCAGGCCGAGTGCGGCGGCGGATTCCAGCAGTGACGGCCGGATGTCGGCGAGGCCCGCGTGGGTGTTGCGGACGATGGGCAGCAGGCTGTAGAGGAACAGTGCGGCGATCGCCGGCCTGGCGCCGATGCCGAACAGCGGAATCATGAAGACGAACAGCGCCAGCGACGGCACGGTCTGCAGGATGCCGGTGAGGCCCAGCACGAACTGCCCGAGCCGCGGGCGGTGTGCGGCCAGGATGCCGAGCGGCACCGCGAGCAGGAGCGCCAGCGCCATCGAGACGCCGACCAGCGCCAGGTGCTGCAGCGTGTAGCGCACCATCCGGTGCCGGAAGCTGCCCTGGTCCGCGTTGGTCTGCACGCCGAGGAAATCGGCCGCCACGCTGGTTTCGCTCAGGCCGTCGATTTTCACGGCCTTGTTCATCGCCTGCATTTGCGTCGCGTCGATGGTGCCGGCAAGGCCCTGCAGGGCGGTCACGAATCCCGGTGCGCGGCTATTCAAGTCCAGCCGATACAGGAACACCGCGTCGTAGCGCGGGAAGTAGTGCCGGTTGTCGTCCAGCACCCGGAGGTCGTAGTAGGCGATCTCGGCATCGGTGCTGTAGAGGTCGGTGACATCGATGGCGCCGGCGGCCAGCGCCCGGTAGGCCAGCGCGTGGTCCATGCCGCGGGCGGTCATCGGCAGGTGATAGGCAGCCTTCAGCCCCGGCCAGCCATCTCCGCGCTGCATGAATTCGTTGGAGAACGCGAGTTGCAGGCCGGGATGCCCGGCCAGGTCGGCGATGGCCTTGATGTGCAGCTTGCCGGCCTCGTTCTCGCGCATGCCGATGGCATAGCTGTTGTTGAAGCCGAGCGAGGCCGTGATGCCGATGCCCAGCGGTTTCAGCCGTTGGCGCAGGGCCTCGATGCCGGCGTTGGGCGGCAGGTCGGGCAGCAGCTCGTGGGTGAGCGTGCCGGTGTATTCGGGGTAGCTGTCGATGTTGCCCTCGATGAGGGCTCGCCAGAGGATCCGGGTGCCGCCGAGGCTGCGGCGGTGCCGGGCGTCGACACCCTGTTCCCGGGCCGCGAGCCGCGCGAGTTCGCCGAGGACCACCGATTCGGTGAAGTTCTTGGAGCCGATCGCCACGGTGGGCAGGCTGTCTGCCGGGGGCGTGGCCTGGGCAAAGGCGGCCAGTGGTACGAAAAGCAGGCAGGCCAGCGCGGTCCTCATGGTGCCGGGCTCATGCCGTGGTATCCGGCAGGTTGCGATGGGCGGCGAGGAATTCCCGCACGAAACCGTTGGCCGGCCTGCGCCGGAACTCGTCGAGGCTGCCGTCCTGCACCACACGGCCAGCGCGCATCAGGATCAGCCGGCGGCTGAAAAACGCGGCCTCGGCGAGGTCATGGGTGACCAGAATCACGGTCTTGCCGAGCCGCTGGAAGATGTCATGCAGCTCCTGCTGCAGGCCGTGGCGGACCAGCGGGTCGAGCGCACCCAGCGGTTCGTCCAGCAGCAGGGTCGGCGGGTCCAGCATCAGCGCCCGCATCAGCGCCACGCGTTGGCGCTGGCCACCGGACAGCTCGGCCGGAAAGCGCTGGAACAGGCTGGCATCGAGGTGGGCCAGGGCCGCGAGCTCGGTCGCCCGGTCGCGCACCCGCGCCGGCGCCCAGCCCAGGTGTCGCGGCAGCAGCGCG
>CAZMVP010000288.1:0-2102 GCA_964569355.1 uncultured Chromatiaceae bacterium
TGCCGGGCTGCACGCGATCCTCGTTGATCACGCGCAACGGACCCCAGCGGACATGGTCCGGGTCCTGGTAGCCGGCAAACGAGAAGCTGTGCCAGGAATCCAGCCAGCCGTGGTTGACATGGCCGCGCTCGCCGGCAGGACGGAGCTTGATCACTTCGCCTCTCCTTCCATGGCCTTCTTCAAGGCATCCGGATCCACGGCCTCTGCCGTGATGCGGATCTGCACGTCATCACTCACCATCGGGATGTAGGCAGCCATCCCGAACTCCGAGCGCTTCACGGTGCCGACGGCATCGAAGCCAATGGCCGGCGCACGGAAAATCGGATGTTCGCCGACCTTGTTGAGCACCGCCTCCAGCGTCACCGGCTTCGTGATGCCGCGGATCGTCAGGTTCCCCGTGATCCGGTAGCGATCGGCACCGGCCGGTTCAACCGCGGTACTTGCGAACTTGATGGTCGGGTACTTTGCCGCCGCGAAGTATTCCGTCCTGAAGGTCTCGTCCAGTGCCGGCACCTGCGTGCTGGCGCTGATTGCGGGAATGTTGACCGTCACCGACGACTTGCGCGGATCGCCAGCGTCCCAGGCGAGCAGCCCGTCACCGACATCGAAGCTGGCGCCGGGATTCGAGAAGCCGGCGTGGTTCCAGATTACCCGGACCTGCGTATGCGCGGGGTCCAGGGCAAACTCCCGTGCTGCCGCCACGGCAGACAGGCTCATCGTACCCAGCAGGGCCAACGACAGCAGGGCCAGTTTGTTTGGCAGATTCATGATTGTCCTCCCTTGTCCCGAGGTTACTTGCCACGCATCGGTTTCAACGCCTCGGCCCAGCGCAGCAGCTCGTCGAGTAGCGACTTGGCCGAGGAATCGATCAATTCATTGGAACCGAATGTCCCGTTGTCGCCGATGAGCCCCTGCACCATCGGCACGGCCACGCCCTCCATCATCGGCATCATCTTCAGCGTGGTGACGTGCAGCCGCGAGGCCTGTACCGCGCGCAGCCCGCCGGATACTCCGCCGTAACCGACGAACCCGCAGGGCTTGTAGTTCCATTCCCGGTACAGGTAGTCGAGCGCATTGACGAGCGCTGGCGTGGGCCCGTAGTTGTACTCGGGGACGACGAACACGTAGGCGTCGGCGGCCGCCACGCTCGCGCTCCAGCGCTTCGTGTGGTCGTGCTCGTACTTCTGGAACCGCGGATGCAGCGGCTCGTCGTAGATGGGCAGCTTGAAGTCGTCGAGATCCACGAGCGCGGCATCGAAGCCGCCATGGTGCCCGGCAAAGTCGTGGAACCAGCGTGCCACGGCCGGCCCGACGCGGCCGGGGCGGGTGCTGGCGATGATGGTCTGCAGTTTGAGTCGCATGTGGCTTCCTTGTTGTTGCTGGCGTTGTTGTTGCCGGATGACCGGGGTGCGCCGCGCTCAGGCTGCGATCCGGCCGAAACGACCGCTGTTGAAATCGTCGAAGGCCTGGCGGATCTCGTCCATCGAGTTCATGACGAACGGGCCGCGACCCACGATCGGCTCGTCGATGGGCTGGCCGCCGAGGAGAAGCAGCGCCGCATCATTATTGGCCTCGAGCGTGATGTCGGTTCCGGTGCGATCGAACACCATCAGCTGCGGCCCACGCAGGAGCTGGCTGTCATTGACGAGCACGGTACCGTGCAGGAGCACCAACGCCAGCGTGTGGCCATCGGGAAACGCGAGGCGCGCCGAACGACCCTGCTTCAGCTGCACATCCCACACATCCATCGGCGTGTGGGTCAGGGCCGGACCCTGCTTGCCGGCATGCTCGCCGGCGATCACGCGCACGGTGCCAGCATCGCCGGGCAACGCGACGCGTGGAATGTCGCGGTCAAGGAGCGTCTGGTATCGCGGAGCCGTCATCTTGTCGGCGGCCGGCAGGTTGACCCAGAGCTGCACCATCTCGAACGGCCCGCCGCGGCGGCCGTAGTCCGCGGAGTGATATTCCTCGTGCAGGATGCCCGAGGCCGCCGTCATCCACTGCACGTCGCCCGGGCCGATCCGGCCACCGGCGCCAGTGGAATCCCGATGTTCGACCTCGCCGTCGTAAACGATGGTCACGGTTTCGAACCCGCGATGCGG
>CAZMVP010000289.1:0-2097 GCA_964569355.1 uncultured Chromatiaceae bacterium
CCGCCTGTTGCACACCCGTCGCGCTGTTGGACATGTAGCCGGTCATGTCGAGCCACTGGCTGCCATTCTCGGCGTTAAATCGAATTCCTGAATTCGCGTACTCGCCGCTGATCGGCGACACGTTGCCGGCGCCGAACACCTGCCAGCCCGGGAACGACTGGCCGGTGCGCACGTTCACGTACTGGCCCCGGGGCACAACCGGCTCCTCGAAGCTGCCATTGGCGACGAGGTTGTTGGCGGGCGCGCCACCTTCCAATTCGTTAAGTGTTTGAGTCACTTTGGCCATCGTGGCGGGATCGCAAGCCGTGAGGGACGCGGCCAGGACAAGAAGGAAAATCAGCCGTGGCACCATCGTGGGAAACATAGCGCTTGCTCCGTATTCTTCTTGATCGACCGGAGTATCCGGCAGACGCTGCACGAGCGCAACCCGGCCGATCACCACGTACTCCGGATCCATGCCGCGCGCCCGGGCCGACGGGTCGCGGGAGACGGCCGGAGGTCAAAGCGTCTGCTTGTAGATCTTGCCGTCCTTCATGATCAGGCGGATGTTCTTGGCCGGGTCTTCCAGCACCTTCACGTCGGCGAGCGGATTCCCGTCCACCAACAGCAGGTCTGCATAGGCACCCTCCCGGATCACGCCAAGCGGTCCTGCCTGGTAGGGATTGCGCGGGCCGGTCAGTTCCAGCAACCGGGCATTGAGGCTGGTCGCCTGCTTGAGGATCTCGAGCGAGGTGAACCAGCGCAGCCGGTAGCCGAACTCGCTCGGCTCGCTCTCGTAGGCCCGCAGCGAACCGAAGGCATCGGTGCTGAAGGCTACCGGAAGACCGAGCTTCTTCGCGGTGCTCATCATGGCATCGACGCCATTGACCACCATCGCGCCCTTGCGGGCCATGGGGCTGTCCATGTTCGTGCCGACCCCATAGCGCCTCGCGGCGCCGAAGGACTGCGAGGAGAGGAACGCGCCGTCGGCCTTGATGCGCTTCAACGTGGCTTCGGAGAGCAGCTGGCCATGCTCGATGACCTTGACGCCGGCATCGAGTGCGCGGTTCACCGCCCGGTCCGTGTAGGCGTGCACGGCCACGTAGGTGCCCCAGTCCGTCGCCGCCTGCACGGCCGCGCGCATTTCCTCGAGGCTGAACTGCGTGGTATCGATGGGATCGTACTCCGACGAAATGCCGCCGCCGGCCATGAGCTTGATGGCCGTGGCGCCGTGCCGGAGCGATTCGCGTACTGCACGACGGACCTCGGTCGGACCGTCGGCCAGCAACGCGTAACGCTCGGCGAGTACGTCGGGTTGTGCACCGGCATTGGGATGCGGGTCATTCAGGCCGCGAAAATCCGCATGGCCACTGGTCTGCGAGATGAAGGCCGCTGCCGTGTAGATGCGCGGGCCGTCGATCACGCCTTCATCGATGGCCTTGGCCAAGCCCTCCGAAGGCCCGCCCATGTCCCGGATCGTGGTCCAGCCGTGCATCAGCATGATCCGGGCGGCGCGCACCGACAGTGCATCCACGTAACCGGGATCCGCGCGCAACAACGCCTCGGGCGGCAGCGGCAAGGCCACATGGGCATGGCTGTTGATGATGCCGGGCATCAGCACCCGGTCGCCGCCGTCGATGACCGTGGCGCCGGCCGGCGCGTCGATCCCCGCACCGATCCGGCGGATCAACCGGCCTTCAATGAGCACGCTCTGGCCAGGTGTTGCATGGTCGGCCGCGCCATCCCAGACACTGACATTGCGGATCAGCACGGGAACCGGTGGCGCCTCGGCCGCCGATGCCCCGGCCGGGCGACCCTGCGCGCCGGCGGCGAGGCTGAAGGACAGGACGCAGAGTCCCGCCACGACGGCGGCAAGCGATGGTCTCGACAAGGCAATGACCTCCCGAAAAATATCGCGGTACAGGTTATGGCCACGGATACTGACCTGCCGTCGTGCCGCAGTCCACTGCTCCCGTTGGCAGCGTCATGCGTGAGCTGCGCGGGTTAATCGGTTTTTGCCGCGGGTCCTGTCGCCAGGCAGTGCGCGCACGGGGCCAACACGCTGAAGTACGGCCAATGCCCGATGGTATTGGTCTCCTCGTCATAGGAGTTCGAGCC
>CAZMVP010000290.1:0-2064 GCA_964569355.1 uncultured Chromatiaceae bacterium
TCGACTCCCCCGACATCGGCATGGGCCGGCACACGATCTTCCGCCACCAGAGCGATGAGGAGTACGTGCGCCTGGCGAACCTGCACATCGAAGTGCTGAACCATGCGTTGCGGAACATTCCGGCCGACCGGCTCCGGCTGCATGTGTGCTGGGGCAACTACGAAGGGCCCCACCATCGCGATGCACCGATGGAGGTCGTGCTGCCGATCGCGCTCAAGGCGAGGCCACGGGCGCTGCTGTTCGAATCGGCCAACCCGCGCCATGCCCACGAATGGACCGTGTTCCGCGACACGAAGCTGCCCGATGACAAGATCCTCGTCCCCGGCGTGATCGACTCGACGACGAACTTCATCGAGCACCCGCAACTGGTGGCCGAACGGATCGGCCGCTTTGTCGACATCGTGGGCCGCGAGCGGGTGATCGCCGGCACCGACTGCGGCTTTGCCACCTTTGCCGGGCACGGCGCCGTCGACGGCGAAGTTGCCTTCGCCAAGCTGGGCTCGCTGGCCGAGGGAGCGCGGCTCGCCGGCCAGCGCCTCTAGCATCAGTACTCCCAGCGGACCGTGGCGAAGTAGTTGCGGCCCGGCTCGTAGAAGCCTTCCTCGTAACCGTAGAGCTCATCGGTCAGGTTGCGGACCCCGGTTTCAAGCTGCAGGTGCGGGACCGGTTTCCAGACTGCCTTGGCCGTGGTCGTGGTGAAACCCCGTGCCACGCGGTCGCCCACGGTCGTGCTGTAGCGCTTGCTGCCGTACTCGACGCTGGCCTGCAACTCCCAGGCCTTGGTCGGCATGAAGCGCAGGTAGGAAAACAGGCTGCGCCGGGGCACATCCAGCGTCTTGATGCCGGGGTTGGTGTCGTTGTCCTTGTCGACGAAGGTGTAGCTCAGGTGCCACGACCACCGCGTGCCGAGGTCGGCGGTCACCATCGCTTCCGCCCCCTCGCTGGTCTGCTCGCCGATGTTCTGCAGCTGGAAGCAGGGCGCGCTGGCGCACAGGGTGGGTGCGATCGTCACGCTCTCGATGGCATCATCGATCGCGCTGTGGAACAGGGCAGCGCTCCAGTTCAAGCGCACATCGCCGGCCGCCAGTTCGTTGCGGCCATCGAGCCCGACCTCCAGGTTCACCGCTTCCTCCGGGGTCAACCCGGGATTCGGTATTGCCGAGCCGAGCCGGAACGAATAGCGGTCCTTGATGGTCGGGAAACGGGTTCGCCGGGAAACGGAGGCACGGCCGGACAAGGTCTTCGAGAAATCGTACAGCACGCCCGCCTGGGCATTGACCGCGGACTCCGACGTGAGCGGGAACTGCGCGCCGGGGCCGGAGTCGATGTCATCCGCCTGCTTGCCGTTCAGCCGGTCGGCACTGAGGCCGGCCAGCAGGGTCCAGGCATCACGCGGCTTGTAGCGGTCTTCGATGCCGATCGAAAACCATTCGTCTTCGTAGCGTTCCGGCGTGGCGCCTTCCTCGTCGACCTCGCGGTGCACATCCACCTTGTAATGCGCCGCCATGCGCAGGTCATGCCGGCGCCAGGCCGTGGTGCCGATTTCCAGCCCGGATCCCCAGCTGTAGTCATCGTAGTTGCTGCTGAAGGCGTAGGGCCGGTTCTGGGTGGTGTAGGTATCGTCATCGTAGGAGTTCAACCCGTTCCTGAACGTGTCGTAGTAGGCCCGTGCCTGTGCATACCAGCTGTCACCGAGGCCCTTGCGGCCGATGAAGTACACGCTCTCCTTGTCGTAGTACGGCCACTTCCAGAAGCGCGGCCTCACGCCGGGATCCGTGCCTGCATAGGGTGGCGTGCCCTTCTCGCCTTGCTGGTTCTGGTAGCTCAGGGTGTATTCGTCGGTCTCGTTCGGCGTGTACCCGGCCCGGAGCGACACCTTGAAATCACGCGTGGCCGAGTTGTCCCGCCGGCCTCCATCTTCGGCCGGCGCGGGGCTGAAGTCCGATGGCAGCCTGAAGTAGTCCTGGTCGCGGAATGAAGTCCCGAGTTGCGCATACCAGCGCCCCTGGTTGGTCCCGGCGTTGAGGTACAGGTTCTCGCTGTTCTGGTCGAGGCTCCGATCGA
>CAZMVP010000291.1:0-2048 GCA_964569355.1 uncultured Chromatiaceae bacterium
GGCGGCGTGCCGTAGAGCGTGGTCCGCTGCTCCGGCCGGCGGCCCAGCCCCTCGACGAGCGCATCGAGCCGCTCCGGTTCCAGTTCCTGGCCGAAGCTCGCGCCGGCTGCGCGGGAAATGCTTTCGTTCATCAGCGTGCCGCCAAGGTCGTTGGCGCCGGCGTTGAGGATCCGTGCCGCGCCCTCGGCCCCGACCTTGACCCAGCTCACCTGGATGTTCGTAAGGACCGGTCCCAGCACCAGGCGCGCGACCGCATGCATCAGCACGGTCTCGCGCCAGGTCGGCCCGGGGCGCGCCATGCCGCGCCGGTACATCGGCGCTTCCATGTGCACGAACGGCAGCGGCACGAACTCGGTGAAGCCGCCGGTCTCGAGCTGCAGGTTGCGGATGGCGAGCAGGTGCCGGGCCCAGTGGCGCGGCGCCTCGAGGTGGCCGAACATGATCGTCGAGGTGCTGCGCAGCCCGACCCGATGCGCGGTGCGCATTACCTCGAGCCACTCGGCGGTGGAGAGCTTGTCCGGGCAGATCTGCGCGCGGATCTCGTCGTCGAGGATCTCGGCCGCGGTGCCCGGCAGCGTGCCGAGTCCGGCGGCCTTGAGCTGCCGCAGGAACGTCTCCAGCGAAATTCCCAGCGTCTTCGCCCCCTGCGTGACTTCCAGCGGCGAGAAGGCATGCACATGGACATCGGGTGCGGCTTCCTTGACCGTGTGCAGCACGTCGAGATAGGTCTGGCCAGTAAAATCCGGATGGATGCCACCCTGCAGGCAAATCTCCGATGCGCCCCTGCGCCAGGCTTCTTCGGTGCGCCGCGCGATCTCCTGCATGTCGAGCACGTAGGGCTCGCCGCGCAGGTCTTCGTGGTGGTCGGACTTCCGGCGCGGGGCCTTCGAGAACGCACAGAAGGTGCACTTGAAGGTGCAGAGGTTGGTGTAGTTGATGTTGCGGTTGACGACATAGGTGACGGTGTCGCCGCAGGCTTCGCGCCGGGCCTCGTCGGCGTGCCGCACGAGTTCATGGAACCCCCGGCCGCGCACCGCGAAGAGCTGCTCGATGGCTTCCACGCTGCCAGCGCGGACGAGCGCGTGGAGGTCCGGGACGTTCCGTCGTGGCGGGCGGTTGAAGCTGGCGGTGACGACCGCGCGGGCCGGTGCTGCGGTGAACCGCGGTGGCGCCATGCCGATGCCCGGCGACCATGCATCGGGACGGGCGAGTCCGGCGGTATCCGCAAGTCGCAGCACGCTGGCCACGAGATCCGGATGGATCCATTCGCGGCGTTCGTCGATGTAACGGGGATAGACCGTGAGACGCGCGGCCAGCGCCTTGCCCGCCGCTGCGGTGTCCCGCTCCAGCGCCGCCAGCGCCGGCCATGGCGATTCCGGGTTGACATGGTCCGGCGTCACGGGCGACACGCCGCCCCAGTCGTTGATGCCCGCGGCCAGCACGTCGGCCAGCCGGCCGGCATTGAGGTTCGGCGGCGCCTGGATGCTCATCGCCGGGCCGAAGAGCAGACGGGCCATCGCGATCGTCCAGCGCAGTTCATCGAAGTCCGGGGCGGGTACTTCGGCCATCAGCGTGCCGGGCTTCGGCACGAAGTTCTGGATGATCAATTCCTGGATGTGGCCATGCTCGCGGTGCAGGTCACGCAATAAAAGGAGCGAGAGCAGCCGTTCGTCGCGCGTCTCGCCGATGCCGACCAGAAGCCCGGTCGTGAGTGGCACGCGGGCGATGCCGGCTGCCCGGATCGATGCCAGGCGCACGGCTGGCGCCTTGTCCGGCGAGCCGAAATGCGGGCCGCCCTTTTCACAGAGCCGTTCCGCCGCCGACTCGAGCATGATGCCCATCGACGGAGCCACTGCCCGCAGGCGTTGGTAGTCCTCGAGCGCGAGCACCCCGGGATTCAGATGGGGCAGCAGCCCGGTTTCCCGGCGCAGCGCGTCGGCCATCGCCGCGAGGTAATCGATCGTGGTGGCATGGCCGAGTTTCGCCAGGGCCTCGCGGGCCACGCGGTAGCGCCGCTCCGGCTTGTCGCCGAGCGTGAACAGCGCCTC
>CAZMVP010000292.1:0-2033 GCA_964569355.1 uncultured Chromatiaceae bacterium
GCGCGTGACCAGCGCGGTCCAGATCCTTTTCGACAAGCCGGGCTGCCGGCTGGCGCCCTGGAGGGCCTGCACATGACACGCCTGAAGATGCTCATCCCGCAATCGCTCGCCTCCGCCGCAATCATCGTGCTGCTGGCGGCCTGCACCACACCCCATCCGCGGCTCGACCCGGGGGGCGAGACCTACGACGGCATGGTGCCGGTGCGGGATTCCGGCCTGCGCGAGGCATGGGTCAGGCCCGGCATCGACATCCGCAGCTACCGGCAGGTCATGCTGTTGCCGGTCGAGATCCAGTACCGGGCCGTGCGCGACCGCGGATTCACGTCGCTGTCGCGATCCGACACCACCGAATTTCCGTTGAGCGACGCAGACAAGCAGCGACTGGTCGACACGGTGACCGAGGTCTTTCGCGACGAATTGTCGAAGGGCCGGAGCCTGGCGCTCGCCACGCAACCCGGGCCCGACGTGTTGCAGGCGAAGGTGACGCTGCTCGACGTGGTCTCGCGCATGCCACCCGAAGGACCTGGACGGACGGATATCTATCTCGACGAGATCGGCGCGGCGACGCCCGTGCTGGAACTCAAGGATTCGATGAGCGGCGAGACCCTCGCCCGGGCCGTAGACCGCCGCAAGGTCGATGCACCGGCCGGGCCCGGCGGGCCCAACACGCTCTCGCGCGTCACCCCGGTGACTGCGTGGAGCGAGGTCCGCCGCGTGGCACGACGCTGGGCCAGCACGGTGACGCAGCTGATCGACCAGTTGCACGCCCTGGGGCCTCTGCCGGCCGGCAGCCCAAAGCCGGCCGGATCCTGAGCTGCGAAAAATCGGCGGTGGCCCGTTCCGCCCGTCTCAGGTGATGCGGCCGCCGGGCAGGTCCTCACCCCGCTGCAGCGGCGGCTGGCGCTGGATGGCCGGATCCACGGCGTGATAGATATGGCCGATCGTGGTCGGGTCATCGAGGCAATCGACCACGAGCCGCGCCAGATCAGCACGGTTGATCACGCCCATGACATGGCGGTCCTCGGTGCGGATCGCCGTGCCACTGGCCGGGTCATCGGCCATGCCGCCCGGCCGCAGGATCGTGTACTCGAGGCCGCTTGCCATCAGGTAGTCTTCGGCCCGGGTCTTCTCCTCGAGCACGGCACCGAGGAACTCGAGCACCTTGGGATGGACGTTCGCCCGGCTGTCGCCGCTGCCCACCGCCGTGACGAACACGAAGCGGCGCACGCCGGTGGCGAGCGCGGCATCCACGAGGTTGCGGGTGCCCTGGTAGTCCGGCCGCGGTTCGCCCCGCTTGCCGCCGACCGTGCAGACCACGGCCCGGAAATTGCCGGAGGCGAAGGCCGCCTGCACCGCCTTCGGGTCCAGCACGTCGCCGCGGCAGAGCTTGACCTTGAGTTGCAGGATCTTCTTGAGGTCGGCTGTCGGCCGCACCAGCGCCGTCACGTCCTCGCCACGCTCCGAGAGCAGGCGCGCCACCTCGAGCCCGGTGCCTCGGGTGGCGCCGGCAATCAACACACCGTCAGTCATCTGCTGCGTCTCCGCGATGGATCGGAGCGGCCATGGTAACCGCTGTCGGGCTG
This sequence comes from uncultured Chromatiaceae bacterium, assembly GCA_964569355.1. Lineage (GTDB taxonomy): Bacteria > Pseudomonadota > Gammaproteobacteria > Steroidobacterales > SHZI01. Next base: position 1,584 of record CAZMVP010000292.1, read on the forward strand.
CCGGCGGATCTGACCACCTCGTGGGACACCGGCCATGGACGGCTTGACGGTTCCGGCCACCGTCGCCGAGGCTGGCCATCAATCAACCGGAGAACGATCAATGGTCATGCACGCCTGGAATCCTGCAAAAGACCTTGCCCGCGCCATGATGGCCTGGACCATCGTGGGCATGGTCACCGTGATCGCCGGCATCACCCCGCTCCAGCCAGCCGCGGCCGGCAGTGCCAGCCAGAAGCCCACCGTGCTCATCACGGGCGCCAATCGCGGCATCGGCCTGGAACTGGTGCGGGAATATTCGGCACGCGACTGGCACGTCATCGCCACGGCACGGGACCCGGCCGACGCAACCGAGCTCAAGGCGCTGGCCGCGCGGGATCCGGACATCGACATCGAGACGCTGGACGTCACCGACGACGCCCAGTTCCATCAACTCGCCGCGAAGCTCAAGGA
>CAZMVP010000293.1:0-2008 GCA_964569355.1 uncultured Chromatiaceae bacterium
GCGTGCCGAAGTTGCCCTGTTCGCCGTGCAGGGCCATGTAGTTCAGGATCAGTGTTTCCACCAGCAGGTTCACGTTGTTGGCAGCCGGCGTGGCCGCAGTTTCCACCGAGCCATCCATGCGGAAGTAACCGAGTTGCTGGTGCCGTGCCTGTTGCTCGGCTGTTCCGCCCAGCAGCGTGGGTCGTCCGCCGGGGTTGTACACCAGGAAGAAGGTGGCGGCCGTCGCCTGGTTGTCACTGGTCCATTCGCCCTTGCCGCGGCCATCGGCCGAGTTGTCGATGGTGCCGTTGCTGGAGACCGAGCCGTCACTGAAGACGTACATCATGAGTGGCACGCCGACGCGGGCGGCGTACTCCAGGCACGCGCCCATGCAACGCCCGGCACGGAAGTCCTTGACCTCGCCTTCGGCGCGCCGGCCGCCGTGGTAGTCGTAGCCGCCCATCGTGATGGTGCCGGCGCCGGCATAGCCGTTGATGACGAGTTTCATCACGGCGGCCGTCTTGCGGAATTCCGCATCGCTGTCGTACTCGGCCTGCGTGAAGATGCCGCCCGGGCCGACGATCTGCGGGTCGATGGACGGGTTAAGGCTCGTCGGATCGCCGAAACGGTCGGCGATGTCGGCCGACTTCACGTAGCCGCACTGCACGAGGTCCTTCAGGACATCATCCTGGGTGACGGTGAGGCGCGTGTCGACGCGCTGGAGTTTCATCTCGCTGATGCGCTCGATGGATTCCATGACCTTGACCGCGTCGGCCTGGTCGAGCAGGCCGACCAGGGCACCGGTGTCCACGAGCCCGGTGACGTCGCTCGGCCGGTCCACCTTGGTGGGACGGTCCTCGGCATTGACCATCATGATCGGTGCCAGCGAGTTGCCGCCGGAATCCGAGTTGCGCGAGCCGATCAGGCCGAGCAGCGAGCCATCGGCACCGGCGCGGGCGATGCCGTACATCGGGTTGTGCGGGTTGTTGCCGGTGTCGTTCTCCGAGCGGGCCGGGATCACCGCGCCATTGATGCCGGCGGCAGTCCCCGCCGCCATGCTGCCCATCATGCCGCGCAGGAAGGCGCTGTCGGTATGGAAGGCCAGGCCCAGGGTCTGGTCGATGTGGTCCTGCCCGGTGACGCCGCTGACCACCGGCGGGATCATGTTTCCCGGCAGGCCCATGGTGTTGTAGCCGGCAGTGGACAGGAAGTCGAGCTGGCCGCCGGCGCCGCCGACCAGCACGTTGGAGCCGGCGGTGTTCGCGCCGCCGGCCAGGTCGAAGCAGATGAACGGGATCTTGCCGGCGCCCTGGGTGGCGATGCCGCACTGGGTCTTCAACGCCTCGAGGTCCGGCGACAGGGCCGCAAAGGCCTTGCGTGGGTTGGCAAACAGGCTGAAGACGCCGGCGCCGACCACCGTTGCGGTGCCGGCCCGGAACCCCTGCGAAATGAGCTGGCGCCGCGTGATCGGCCGCGGATGGTCCGGGTGGCGCTGCGGCTCGAAGTAGTTGCGGGTCCTGTGCTTGCTTGCCATGGTCATTGCCCTTGGGTCATTGCCCTTGCGTTTGCGGTCCGTGCCGCCCTACTTGATCAACGAGGTCGCGCTGCCGACGGCGGCGGCGCACACGGCCTTGGTGACGGTCCTGGTGCGATCAGCCGCGCACGAACCGCCGCAGGCAGTGAGGTCCTGCACGAGGTTGTCGAGCTCCGTGCGCACGGCGGCGCTGTCGGGCTGGCTCGCGATGTTGGTGCCCATCGCCCTCGCGAGCAGCGGCACGAAGATCTGGTCTCGCTTGGCGCCGGAGTTGAACGCGGTGCTGGCCGGTGCATTGAAGTCGAAGCCGGGCCACAGCGCCGAGCGCAGCGCCGGATCCTCCACGAGCGCGTTGCAGTACTCGATCGCCAGCTGGGCAATGCCGACCTGGTGCGAGGCGAGCACGGCGCCGAGATCGGCCACTGCAGGCAGCTGCTGCTTCACGAGCGCATAGGTCGCCTTGACGTTCGGCTGGCTCTCCGGCACGCCGGTGAT
>CAZMVP010000294.1:0-1972 GCA_964569355.1 uncultured Chromatiaceae bacterium
ACCTTTCCATTGTCACTGATCAGTACCCGGACCATTGACCAGCTGAGCGAGGTCGCCGGTGTCTACGGTACGACGGTGAAGCCCGGCCGCGTGGCCGTGGGCGACCCCGTGTTCATCGAATCCGGCGGAAGGTGAGGTTGATCCGCGGCCCGACTGGCCGCGCTGTCTTCGGGACCTGGTGTTCCCAGCAGTGCTGGGTTGTTCCGCACATCAGCAGCAGCGACCCGTGGCCAAGGGGAATGTCGATCCGGCCGAGATCCTTCCTCGCCACGTGCCGCATCTGGAACATGCGCGTCGCCCCGAGGCTGACCGAGGCGATCACCGGGTTCCTGCCAAGCTCCGGCTCATCGTCCCGATGCCACCCGACGCTGTCCCGGCCGCTGCGGTAGAGGTTCAACAGGACGCTGTTGAACACCGCTTGCGCTGCGTCCTCGACCCGGGCCTTGATGGCGAGCAGTGCAGGAGTCCATGGACGTGGGTGCATCCGGATGCCGGAGTAGGCGTAGGTCTTGCCGGGGTCAGCATGCCAGGCCGTCAGACGTGGCTGGTCAAGCGTCCTGCCATAAACCGTGATTCGGTCCTGTTGCCAGGGAACTTCCGTGGTGAGCATCCGGTGCAGTCGATCGGCTTCGCTCTCGTCGAAGAAATGGTCGAAGAGGGAGAGATCGGCATCCGGCAGGCCGTCCGGATCACTTGCTGCAGGTGCCGGTCCGTGCCAGTGACAACTTGCCCACGGCCTTCCTGCCCTGTTCCTCATCGACCACCTTCAGGTTGGCACCGCCAACAAAGACCCCCCACCTTGATGTATTGCCGGACGAAGTAGTTGTTGCCACTGCGGGTGACCAGCTTCAGGTCGTTGGGCGAGAACTCCGATTCGGTCAATCAATCCAGGGGTCGTGTCGACAGCCACGCGGCCAGTTCGTGCATGGACCCCTCATCGAGATGGGCTGCAACGCCTGTCATGATGAAATCATTGGTGGAGTCTGCCAGGGTCTTCGCATGGTATTCGGCAAGCCTGGCCACGAGGTAGTCCGCCTTCTGGCCACGCAGGGCAGGGTAAGTAGGGTTGGCCGCATTGCCGCGGCCGTCGGGACCGTGGCACCCCTGGCAGGGTGGTATCCCTCTTGAAGGCTTTCCATGCAGGTACAACTGCTCGCCGGCCGCCAGCTCGCCCGGATCGCCGGGCGCAGCGGTCGGCGGCCCCACGGGGTCCGTTCTGCTTGCGTAGAAGGCGGCCAGATCCCGCAGGTCCTGGTCGCCCAGGGAGGCCACGAGTGGCGCCATTACCGTGGTTGCGTGCGATGGGCGCTGGTAGTCGACCAGGGCCCAATAGAGGTAATCGACCGTCTGGCCACGCAGGTTCGGAAAGAGCGGGACCGCGGAGATTCCATTGGTGCCATGGCAGGCGATGCAGGTCGTGGCCCTTTCGTGCCCGGTGGCCGCCACGCCGGTCGTGATCGGTCGGACCCGGCGCAGGTCAAGATAATTCGGCGCAGCCTCCGCCGCAGGCAGCCCGATGGCCAGGCTGGCAATGATGCCAAACGCGGTTGTCGAAACCCTCGCCATGACGTCCCTCACAACCGTACCTGCAGCATGACCGCGATCAGGTTGTCGCTGTAATCCTCGGGTCCGCCATCGGTGTAGACCCGGTGATCGTAGCTGCGCTGCTCACCGAATCCCTGGTAGTGCCAGTCGGCCAGGCTGCCGTGTTCGTAGAGGTCGATGACGCGCAGCGAGAGCCGGTCGTTGATCGGCACCAGCAGGCCAACCGAAAACGAGGTGACTCGATGGATCATCGCCGGGAAGGATTCGGGGCCGGCCCATGCCAGTGCAGCCGGCGAGGCAAAGCTGAAGTCCGTCGTGCCGCGGGATCCGGTGTAGCTGGCTGCCAGTTCGAGCTTGACCTTGCCGAGCTGCTGGTCGAGCGTGGCGCCGAAATAGTGGTTGCGCTGCTGGTCCCTGGCCCACCAGA
>CAZMVP010000295.1:0-1957 GCA_964569355.1 uncultured Chromatiaceae bacterium
CGTGCCTTGTCCTTGTCGACGCCGGCGGCCACCGCTTCCTTGACTGCCTCGAGGCGTTGCCGGCTGTGCTGGACCGTCAGCATCCGGCAGGAGATGGCCCGGTCCACCAGTTGCAGCGCGGTCTCGGCCGAAGGATCCCCGGCATCGAGTCTTGCCTGCAGTTCTTCGCGGCGCCTGTGGAGCTGTTTCAGGCTGGCCATGGCCAAGTCATTGGACGCCCCGGCGCAGGCGACGTCAACACCGTGACAGGGCGAGTCGGCCGATAAGCCGGGTTCTGTCTTGGGCAACCATTCCTCTGGGACTGCTGTCACCAGCAGCCTCTAGCGACCTACCCGGAAGCCCGCGGGGCGACGATGCGCACCTTGCGGCGCGCTGCTTCCCTATTTGGTCTTGCTCCGGGTGGGGTTTACCGTGCCGCGAAGTGTTGCCACCCGCGCGGTGCGCTCTTACCGCACCTTTTCACCCTTGCCGGGACTGCCGGACTTGCGCCTGGCGAATCCTTGGGCGGTATGTTTTCTGTGGCACTTTCCGTAGGCTCGCGCCTCCCAGGCGTTACCTGGCACCCTGCCCGCCGGAGCCCGGACTTTCCTCCCGCGTGCATGCACGCGAGCGATTGCCTGGCCGACTCGCGCGCCGACCATAGTCGTTGGGCCCGGACACTGCAAGGTAAGATGCCGGGATGTCGGCAAAACCCGAATATCCCGTGATCATCGTCGGCGCGGGTCCGGTGGGGTTGTGCACCGCGTTGTGCCTGGCCCGGGCCGGGGTCCGCTGCCTCGTGCTCGAGCGTGGCCCCGGCGTGGCGGCCGACTTGCGGGCCTCCACCTTCCACCCGCCGACGCTCGAGATGCTGGCCGAACTCGACCTGACGCCGCACATCCTGGCGCAGGGGCTCGTCGTGCCGACCTGGCAGATCCGGCAACACGAGACCCATGAGCGTGCGGTGTTCGATCTCGGCGTGCTGGCCGCCGACACGCCGCATCCGTACCGCGTGCAGTTCGAGCAGGCGAAGTTCGTCGCCCTGGCACTGGCGGCGGCCAGTGCGGATCCGCGGATCGACATCGTTTTCAACGCGACGGCCTCGGCACTGGCGCAAACCGCGGATCGGGTGGAGGTGCGCTGGTCCGATCGTGCCGGGGGTCCGGCCACTCGCCGGGCCACGACCGCCTGGCTGATTGGCACGGACGGCGCCGGCAGCACGATCCGCGAACTCACCGGCCTGGTGTTCGAAGGCGAAAGCTATCCGGAAACGACGGTGCTGGCCACGACGACCTTCCCGTTCGAGGCTCACCTGCCGGAGCTCTCCGCAGTCAATTACGTCTGGACCGCGGATGGCAATTATTCGCTCCTCAAGCTTCCGGATCGCTGGCGCGTGAGCCTGTATCCCGACCCTGGCGAGTCGCCGGAGCAGATGGATACACCCGAGTCGATCGAACGAAAGTTGCAGCGGATCGTGGCGCGTGGCGAGGCCTACGGGGTCATGGAGCATAGGCCCTATCGCGTGCACAAGCGCATCGTCGGCAGCTACCGCGTCGGGCGCGTGCTGCTGGCCGGCGATGCGGCCCACATCAATAGCCCGGCCGGCGGCATGGGCATGAATGGCGGCATCCACGACGCCTTCAACCTGGCCGGCAAGCTCGCGCGCGTGCTGGCCGGCGAATCGGACGCGCTGCTCGACCTCTACGACCGCCAGCGCCGGCCGGTCGCGTGCGACGAAATCCTGATGCAGGCCGAACGCAACCGGAACCGGATGCGCAACCGCGATCCGGCCTTCAGGCGCGAGGAGCTGGCCCGCCTGAAGGCCATCACGGCCGACGCCGTGGCTGCCCGCGAATACCTGCTGGCCTCATCGATGATCACCGGCCTGCGGCGTGCGGCCGCAATCGCCTGAACCACCACCACGAGGTAACCCACCGATGCACGGCGAATACGGCGCAGGCGGCAGGATCGGGGTCGG
>CAZMVP010000296.1:0-1950 GCA_964569355.1 uncultured Chromatiaceae bacterium
ACGATCGGCACGAGGCCGTTCTCGAGCTGGGTCTGCACCACCGAGGTATTCACGCCACCGATGTCGCCGACGAAGCCGAAATCCACGAGCTCGCCGTCATGGCCCTCGACGGCCACTGGCGCGCGCTTGTGGGCCTTGATCAGCCCCGCATCCACCCCGCTGATGCCGACTGCCGGCACGTGTAGTTCGCGGCAGGCGGCCAGGATCCGGGTGTTGATCTTGCCGTTCAACACCATCGTGGTGACGTCCAGCGTCTGCTTGTCCGTCACCCGGCGGCCACCGACCATCCGCGTGGGCACGCCAAGCGCCGCGGCGAGTTCCGTGGCCTGCGGACCGCCACCGTGCACGAGCACCACGCGGATGCCGACCTGGTGCAGCAGCGCCACCTGTTCCAGCAGGTGGCGGGTGGCTTCGTCGGAGGCGAAGACCTCGCCGCCGGCCTTCAGCACGAAAATCTTCTTCTTGTACAGGCGGATGTACGGCGCCGCCCGCTTCAGGGCCGATACCACCACATCCCGTTCGCGCGTTTGCATGATCATCAGACCCCCGGACCCATCATCTGGTAGAGCACGGCCATCTGGCCCCACATGCGGTTCTGCGCCTCGTGGACCACGACGCTGCGTGGCCCGTCGAGGATCCGGTCGGTGACGGCCACGCCGCGCCGGACCGGCAGGCAGTGCATGAACCGCGCATCGGGCCGGGCCGCGGCGAACGACGGCTCGTCCACGATCCAGTCCTGCAGCTGCTCCCGGAGCTTCTGGTCGGCAACGCGGTCGCCGTAGTGCTTCGTCGAGGCCCACTCCTTGGCATAGATCACGTGCGCGCCCTCGTAGGCGGCCTTGCGATCGGTGGTTTCCTGCACGCTGCCGCCGGAGAGCTTCGCGGCCTTGCGGGCCTTGTCCATGATCACGGGCGGCAGCTCGAACCCTTCCGGCCGGACCACGGTGACATCCATGCCGCGCATCGCGGCCATGTGCACCGTGGCCGACGGCACGGCCAGCGGCAGCGCCTTGGGATGCCAGGACCACGACAGCACGAACTTGCCACCGTGTTTCGGCACGTTGAGGTCATCCAGGGTCTTCCAGTCCGCCAGGCTCTGGCAGGGATGCTGGATCGCCGATTCCATGTTGATCAGCGGCACGTTCACGAGCTCCCGCATGGCCAGGTACTCGGTGTCGGCAAGGTCGGTGGCAAGGTTGGTGCGGCTGGCAAAGGCGCGTATGCCGAGCGCGTCGGCATACGAGCTGATCACCGGGACGGCTTCCCGCAGGTGCTCCGCCGCCACGCCGTCCATCACGATGCCGGAGCGGGTTTCGAGGCCATGGATCGACATGTCCGGCGAGATCACGAACGAACCGCCGCCGAGGCGCACCATCGCCGCCTGGAACGACGACAGCGTGCGCAGTGACGGGCTCAGGAACAGGAGCGCAAGCACCTTGCCCTCGAGCGACCGGGGTTCTGGCGTGGTTTGCAGGCGGCGTGCCAGCTTCAGCAGCGCGTCGATCTCGGCAAGGCTGAAGTCCGCCAGGTCGTTGAACAGTTTGAGTCCCATCTTCCCTTTCCTTATTGCCCGATGTCCGCCAGGGCATCGATGAAGGCATCCACGTGTTGTCGGCCGAGCGTCAGCGGCGGCAGCAGCCGGACCACCATCGGGTCCGCGCTGGTGCCCACCAGGATGTCCCGCTCCAGCAGCTCGGCCAGCACGGCCTTGGCCGGCCGGCGGCAGCGAAGCCCGAGCAGGAAACCCTTGCCCTGCACGCTCTCGACCGGACCGACCACGGCCCGGCGGCGAATCTCCGCCGACAACGCCTGCACGTTTTCCAGCAGGCGATCGCGCTTGATGACCTCGATGACCGTCGCGACCAGCGCGCAGGCCATCGGGCCGCCGCCGAAGGTCGTGCCGAGGTCGCCCGGCTTCAGGCTGCCGGCGAGCGCTTCGGTCATCAGGAG
>CAZMVP010000297.1:0-1947 GCA_964569355.1 uncultured Chromatiaceae bacterium
TCTGGCGCGGCCGCGCCGGCAGCTTCAGGTTGTCGAGGAACCACTCGTAGAGCGGTCGGTGGTCCTCGAACTCGAGCGTGCAGAGCGAGTGCGTGATGCCCTCGAAGGCATCGGACAGCGTGTGCGCGAAGTCGTACATCGGGTAGATGCACCACGCATCACCCGTGCGCTGGTGGCTGGCACGGCGGATCCGGTACAGCACCGGGTCGCGCAGGTTGATGTTGGGCGAGGCCATGTCGATCTTCGCGCGCAGCGCATGGGCACCATCGGCGAATTCGCCAGCCCGCATCCGGGCGAACAGGTCCAGGCTCTCGGCCACCGGCCGGTCGCGGTACGGGCTGTTCCGTCCCGGTGTCGTCAGCGTGCCGCGATGCTCGCGGATCTGCTCCTGGCTCAGGCTGTCCACGTAGGCCTTGCCCGCCTGCACCAGTTCCACCGCGCAGGCATGGAGCTGCTCGAAGTAGTCGGAGGCATGGGTCAGGCGGTCGCCCCAGTCGAAGCCGAGCCAGCGCACGTTGTCCTGGATGGCATCGACGAAGGCCTGGTCTTCCTTCAGCGGGTTGGTGTCGTCGAGCCTCAGGAAGCAGCGGCCGGCATTCTCGGCGGCCACACCGAAGTTGAGGCAGATCGCCTTCACATGCCCGATGTGCAGGTAACCGTTCGGTTCCGGCGGGAAGCGGGTGACGATGCCGGCATGACGGCCGGCGGCCAGATCATCAGCAATGATCTGGCGAATGAAATCACGGGGTTCCGACATCGATCCGGCTTCTCCAACGGTGGCCGCGACCATAAAGGAAGGGCCCCGGGCTGTCCATCGGGCCGCCGGTGGTTCGCTGGTGGCCGGACCGCGTGTGGCAGATCCACGACAAATTGACGTAACTCCACGATCACTGTAGTTTCCGCGATTGACTTTGCGGCCACGGTTGTGTCTGCAGGGCCAGCCCCGGTGCCATGGAGGCACCGGCGTTCCAGAAGAGACGGTGAGGGGGAAAATCACCATGCCGAAGACAACACGAGCTGTCGTGCCGTGTGCGGGCCCGAAGACGCTCGTACTGCTTACCGCTGCCATCACGGCCCCGCTGGCCGGCCAGGCGGCCACCACCACCACCGACAACCTGACGGAAATCGTCGTCACGGTCCGCCAGCGGGCGGAATCGATCCAGGACGTGCCGGGTACGGTGTCGGCCTTCTCCCAGTCCCAGATCCAGTCGCTCGGCATCCACAGGGCCGAGGACTTCATCGGCCAGACGCCGGGCGTTTCCATCGTGATGGGCGCCGAAGTCGGTGACACCCAGGTGGCCATCCGCGGCATCAACGGTGCCCGCGACGCGGAAACCAACTACGCGCTGATCATCGACGGCGTGCTGATGACCAACCCGGCCGCGCTGAACCGCGAATACCTGGACCTGCAACAGGTCGAAATCCTCAAGGGTCCGCAGGGCGCGCTCTATGGCCGGAACGCGGCAGCCGGCGCCATCGTCATCACCACCCAGAAGCCCGGCCAGGAATGGGCCGGCGACCTGAAGGCCTCGTATGCCCAGGACTCCACCTACTCCCTGTCAGGCCTCGTCAGCGGTCCGGTCAGCGACACGCTGGGCGTAAGCCTCGCGGCCAACTACCAGGACAGCGACGGCTACTACCGCAACCGGTACTACGGCGGCAGTGCCGACGTCGACTACATGGAAAGCTGGGATGTCCATGCGCGGGCGGTCTGGACGCCGACCGACAAGCTGACCCTCGACGGCAAAGTCCGCGTGGGCTCGGTGGATGCCGGCTCGATCACCTTCAACTCGCTGTTCCACATCCCGAGCCTCGTCGGCTTCCTCGAGACGGCCTTCGGCTATCCGGCAGACGTGGCGGCCTATGCCTACGAGGACGTCAACGGCCACAAGTTCGAGTTCGACAACAACATCAAGCCCTACAACAACCAGGACTCGCTGGAAGCCT
>CAZMVP010000298.1:0-1945 GCA_964569355.1 uncultured Chromatiaceae bacterium
CGCAGCCGCAGTGAAGTGGTTCGCGACGCGGTCCGTCGCCAGCTGGCTCTGGCGGAATTCGAGGATCTGCGGCGCAGAATCATACCCCTCGCAGAAGCCCGAGGATATCTGACCGATGAGGACGTCTTTCGCGACGTCTCGTGAAGGTCGCCCTCGATACCAACGTCCTTGTCAGCGCAGTCGCGACCCGCGACCCGCGGGCTGTGTACGGATATCTTCAACCTGGTACTGGCCGAGCACCAGCTTGTTGTCGGGATAACCGTGCTCAGTGAATTGCAGAGAGTGCTCCGACAGAAAATTCGGGTACCCGGCAAGGCGATCCGGGAGTTTGATCAGCTCTTGCGCAGGGAAGCCATCGTTGCCGACAAGGCCGCGCCGCTGGGCATCGCGGTACGCGATGAGACGGATGTGCCCGTCCTGGCAGAGGCCGTCGCCGGCGGCGCCGAAGTGCTGGTCACCGGCGACCGCGACCTTCTTGAGATCACGGACAAGCTGCCGATCCGAATCCTGGCGCCGCGGGGCTTCTGGGAGCATCTCCGGAGTGATTCTGCACCAAGCCATTAGCGCACTCTGATGGATGCAGGGGGATTCGCCGAGTGCCGGTGGCTTGACGAATCCTGACACGTCAGGCTATGTTGTGGACATGGCGGCGATCAAGGTCAGTTCCAAAGTGGACGAGAAGGTCTGGGCCGACCTGCGTGCCATGGCCGAGGAAACCCACCAGAACGTTTCGGGACTGCTGACCGAGGCGATCCGCGAGTACCTGCACCGCCGGCGCGTCCGGCCGGCGGTGCTCGGTCACATCGAGAAGTCCATCGACGAGAATCGTCGCCTCGGGGAACTGCTTGCGAAGTAGCCCCAAGCACCTCACGACCGACGAGGTGCTCGCCATTCACGCGATGCTGGTCACGACGTTCGGCGGGCACGGTGGGGTGCGCGATCCGGGCTTGCTGGAGAGCGCGCTCTATCGGCCGCGCACCGGCTATTACGCGGATCTGGCGGAGATGGCCGCAGCGCTGTTCGAATCGCTGCTGATGAATCACCCGTTCGTCGATGGCAACAAGCGCGTGGCCTTCTTCGCTACGGACGTATTCCTGCGGCTCAACGGCTGGCGGCTGCGCGTGGATGCCGATGCGGCACACGGGTTTCTGATCAGCCTGCTCGATCGCGCCGAGTGCGATTTCGAGCACCTGCTGCCGTGGATCCGGCAGCACCTCGAGCGGCGCTGACGCAGCGCGCGAGCGTCCGGTCGGAGAGGGATCCCGGCACCGGGCCGCGGTTGTCGACGTTGCGCGGCTGCGATGAGCCCTGCCCATGCAGTCGGCGATGCTGAAAAAGCCGATCGTCGCTTTCGTGGTCCGCCAGAAGGGCCTGATGGCCGGGATCTCCCTCGACGGCTCGAAGATTACTCGCCTCGAGAGGTAAAGAGACCAGGGTGCCTGGAGTCCCTGACCCCCCTGACTCCTGACCCCGCCGTAGGAGCGGCTTCAGTGGGAGCGGCGCCAGCCGCGACCTCCGCCTGGGCGCACCGGGCTGCTGCCAGCGTACCGGCGGCGGAAGATATTCGCGGCTTGCGCCGCTCCCACAGAGAGGCAATATTCGCGGCTGGCGCCGCTCCCACCGGGAGGGGGAGGCAGCACGGCAGGTCAGGGGACGCTACCTATATTTCCGCTGGAAGCGAGGCCAGTGGGCGACGGCGCACGCGCCACGCGGCTGCGCCGAGGGCGGTGAGCAATGGCAGTGCCGTCGCGGGTAGCGGCACCACGGTGACGTCGTCGAAGGCCACACGCACGGGCTGGTTGCCGAACAGCTAATCGTCCGACCAGGCGGCGAAGCCGAAGCTGGGCTTGTCCCGGTCGTCGGTGTACTACCAGCCGGTGCCGGTGTCGGCAGCAGATCTGCGGCTGATGCGCCGGCTCGACGAGCTGCACCTGGAGCTGCCGTT
>CAZMVP010000299.1:0-1937 GCA_964569355.1 uncultured Chromatiaceae bacterium
GCAGCCCTGCTCTGGATCGGCAACCGGATCGTCCGCCACGGCCGTGCCCGCCAACCCGCTTCCCAGGCGAGCCCCGTCGGCGAGCTCGCCATGCGGCTGCAGGCCATGGAACTGCTGGTGGCCAACGCAACCAGCGAGGCCGCCCTGCTTCGCCAGCGGGTCGACCAGCTCTCTACCCGGCAGGAAAGCCAGGCGGCCGGCAATGCCCGGACTTCCCTGCGCCAGGCCATTGCCCTGTCGCGCCACGGTGCCACCACCCGGCAACTGATCGACACCTGCAGCCTGAGCCAGGGCGAGGCACACCTGATCCAGACGCTGTATGGCCGACCAGCCACCCCCGTGAGCGGAGCCAGCCAATCGGAAGAATTGCATTAAGAACAGCAACAACCCGACAACCGCCCATGGAGCCACGACGATGAGCCAGATCCCGGACCACATCCTGCAGCGCCTCCGGACCTGCACCAACTTCCCGACACCACCCGCCGTGGCCATGAAGGTCCTGCAGCTGGCGCAGGATCCAGACATCGCGCTCGCCAAGGTGGCCGATGCCGTGAGTGCCGACCCGGCCATCGCCGCCAAGGTGATGCGCATCGCGAACTCGGCCATGTACGCCCGGCGGCGGCAGACCACCAACCTGCGGCAGGCGCTGGTCACGCTGGGCATGAACGCCACGCTGACCCTGGCACTCAGCTTCACGCTGGTCCGGACCCTGCACTCGAGCGCCACGGGCGGCTTCGACTTCCCGGCCTACTGGCGGCGCGCAATCCTGGCATCGACCTGGGCCAAGCTGCTCGCGACCGAACTCGAGCGGCCGGATGCGGAAGAGGCGTTCCTGGCTTCGCTGCTGCAGGATCTCGGCATGCTCGTGATCGACAAGGTCTGGCCGGAGGTCTACGACGGGGTCTCGCCGTTCAAGGTCGAGCACCTCAAGATCTGCCAGCACGAGCAGAACTGCATCGGCAGCGAGCACTACAGCATCGGTGCCGCCCTGCTCGGCATCTGGAACATGCCGCAGAAACTCGTCCAGGCCGTGCAGCACAGCCACGACTCGACTGCCGGCGACGTGGACGCCAGCGAGAAACCGTTCGTGCGCATCGTGGCGCTGGCGGGCGAACTGAGCGATGTCTGGCTGGGCAGCCACGACACGATTGCGCTTCGCCGGATCGGCCAGCAGGTGGAGCAGAAACTCCGCATCCCGCCCTCGCGGCTTGGCGAGATGTTCGACACCATCCGCGAACACCTGCCGGTGGCCGAGGAACTGTTCCAGATGGACCTGTACGACGCCCAGCAGCTGCAGGACATCACGGACATGGCGCGCGAAACGCTGGTAGTGCGCAACCTGCACCAGATCCACGAGTCGCAGGACCTGCAGCGGCGCTCGACCCGGCTCGAGGAGGAGAACAACGCCCTCAAGACGGAGAACAACCTCGACGCGCTGACCAACGCCTGCAATCGCCGGTACTTCGAGGAATCGCTGGCACGGGAATTCGAGACCGCCGCCCGGCACGCCTGGCCGATGTCGGTCGTGTTCGTCGATGTCGACAGGTTCAAGGCAGTCAACGACAGGCACGGCCACCAGGCCGGTGATGCCGTCCTCGTTGCCGTGGCCGGGCTGCTGCGCGAATCGCTGCGCGACAGTGACATCGTCGCCCGCTATGGCGGCGACGAGTTCGTGCTGCTGCTGCCGGGGGTGGATGCGAGCGACGCGGACCTGGTCGGCACGCGGGTGTGCAACAGCGTCAGGGAGATGACCGTGGATGCCGGCAATGGCAAGTCCATCGGCGTCACGCTGTCACTGGGCATCGCGACGCTGGACTCGCTGCACGCCTTCGCCGATCCGAAGGCCCTGCTGGCAGCCGCGGATGCCGCCGTGTACCAGTCCAAGCACGCGGGCCGGAACCGCCATACCTGCCATGGGTCGATGAAGGTCGCCTGAG
>CAZMVP010000300.1:0-1920 GCA_964569355.1 uncultured Chromatiaceae bacterium
CACGCCGGGCGGGCTCATGGTCATGCTGGCCGACTACGGCACGATGAGCCTGGCCCAGGTGCTGGCGCCGGCCATCCGGATGGCAGACGGCTATCCGATCGAGGCGGAGACGGCCAATACCATCGAACGCAGCAAGAAGTGGCTGAAAAAGTGGCCCGATTCGAAGCGCGTGATGCTGCCCCGCCTGGGTGAGGCACATGAAGGCCCGAACGCCGGCGAGATCTTCCGCCAGCCGGACCTGGCCGCGACGCTGCGCAAGCTGGTGGCCACCGAACAGGCCGCGCTCAAGGCCGGCAAGAGCCGCAAGGACGCGATCATGGCGGCTTACGACCGCTTCTATCGCGGCGACATCGCCACCGATCTCGCCGCGGCCACGCAGGCCGCGGGCGGCCTCATCACCCGCGATGACCTGGCCAACTGGCAGGTGAAGATCGAAGAACCGGTGCACGTCAACTACAAGGGCATCGAGGTCTACAAGCTCACGACGTGGGTGCAGGGGCCGGCGATGCTCCAGTCGCTCAACATCCTCGAGAACTTCGACCTGAAGGCGATGGGCTACAACAGCGCCCGCTATATCCACACGCTCTACCAGGCAATGAACCTTGCATTTGCCGATCGCGATTTCTACTACGGCGACCCCTACTTCCCGCCCGAAGAGCCGCTCAAGGGGCTGCTGTCGAAGGACTATGCGCGGGAGCGGGCCAGGCTGATACCGACCGGCCACAACGATGCGGATGCCAGGCCCGGCGACCCCTATCCGTTCCAGGGAGGCCGCAATCCCTTCCTGAAGACCCTCGACCGGTGGCACACGGTACCCGTCACGACCACGGCGGCATCGCCAACTGCCGCACGGCTCGAGGCACTGAAGGAGCAGTTCATGCGGGGCACCACGTCGGTGATTGCCGCGGACAAGGCCGGCTGGGTCGTGTCGGTTACGCCAAGCGGCGGCTGGATACCGGGTTTCATCGCCGGCCACACCGGCATCGGGCTCTCGCAGCGCATGCAGAGCTTCGTGCTCGATCCCAACGAGAACCCGTACAACGTGGTGGAACCCGGCAAGCGGCCGCGCTCGACGCTCACTCCCAGCCTCGCGATGAAGGACGGCAAGCCGCTGATGGCCTTCGCCGTGCAGGGCGGCGACTCGCAGGACCAGAACCTGCTGCAGTTCTTCCTGAACATGGTCGAGTTCGGCATGACGGTGCAGGAGGCCACCGAGGCGGCCAATTTCAACAGCTACCAGATGCGCGCCTCGTTCGGCGACCACGCATCCCAGCCCGGCCGCATCCTGCTGCCCGACGCAACGCCGCCCTGGGTGCGCGACGAGCTCAAGCACATGGGTTACAAGGCCGAATTCGGCGAGCGCACTTCCGGCCCGATCAACGCGATCTGGCTCGACCATGCCCATGGCACGATCTGGGGCGGCTCGAGCAACAACGGCGAGGATTACGGCATCGGGTGGTGAGCGGGATTGTGCCGGGGGACCAAGGCTGTGATCATCCGGAGCTTTCGCCCCAGGAACGACCCGCATGACAAATCCCGGCACCACGAGGCACCGCAAGGCCGCCGATGACGCCCGGCTCAAGCGCGAGATCGGCACGATCGGGCTCCTGTTCACTGCGGTGGGCTCGATCATCGGTTCGGGCTGGCTCTTCGGCGCGCTCAATGCCGCGCAGATCGCCGGACCGGCCTCGATCATCGCCTGGGGCATCGGCGGCGTAATGGTGGTGCTGATCGGGCTCTGCTACGCGGAGCTCGGCACGATGTTTCCGGTCTCCGGTGGCGTCGTGCGCTTCCCGCACTATGCGTTCGGTTCGTTCGCCGGCTATACGCTCGGCTGGATCACGTGGATCGCAGCCGCCTCGACCACCTCGATCGAGGTGCTGGCGGCCCTGCAGTACTCCAACAACTACCTGCCGTGGC
>CAZMVP010000301.1:0-1910 GCA_964569355.1 uncultured Chromatiaceae bacterium
TCCGCGGCCAGAAGCGCCACTCCCAGGCTGCAGCCAACCCCGCCATCAGTGCCGGCACGGACTCCCGCACCCTTGCGGAAGCCAGCGTCGAGACGATGGAGTTCCTCGGTGAGCTGGCCTTCTCCGGCGCATTGCGATCCGTTCCCGGCGTGTTGCCGTCGCTGATCAAGGCGCGGCAGGCGGGCCGTGCGGCCATCATCCCCATGGCTGGCGCAGCCGAGGCACGGCTGATGGCCAACGATCGAATCCGGCTGGCGCCGGATCTCTCCGCGGTGGTGGGATACCTGAATGGCACGGCATCGCTGCCGACCATCGCAGAGCTCGACCGGGCCCGGTCGGCGATCGAGCCGCCGGCGAATGAGCGGCCAGGCACCGGGTCCGCCGCCGACGATCCGGCCAGCAACCCGGCCAGCACCGGGGAAGAGGATCTCGCCGACGTCCGTGGCCAGGCTGCCGCGCGCCGGGCGCTGGAAGTCGCCGCGGCCGGTGGCCATCACCTGCTGCTGGTCGGGCCGCCCGGCACCGGCAAGACCATGCTGGCGCGGCGCCTTCCCGGACTGTTGCCGACCTTGTCCGAAGACGAGGCGCTCGAGTGCGCGGCTATCCAGTCGCTGACCGGCACGGTGCGGGAAATCCGGCGGCGGCCGTTCCGCGCGCCGCACCACACGGCCTCGGCAACGGCGATCGTCGGGGGCGGCAGCAACCCGCGGCCGGGCGAGATCTCGCTCGCCCATCGCGGCGTTCTGTTCCTCGACGAACTGCCGGAGTTTTCCCGTGCGGTGCTGGAGGCACTGCGTGAACCGCTCGGCACGGGGCATATCACGATCTCGCGCGTACTGCGCACCGTGGAGTATCCAGCCGAATTCCAGTTCGTGGCCGCGATGAATCCCTGTCCCTGTGGTCATGCGGGCGATCGGGAACAGGCCTGTCGCTGCACGCCGGACCAGGTCCGCCGCTATCAGCTCAAGGTATCCGGGCCATTGCTCGACCGGATCGACCTGGTGGTCGGCATGGGGCGTGGCGACGCCGCGGCGGGAGTCATCGGCGGGTCAGGCAGCGTGTCCGAGTCCTCGGCCGTGGTCCGCGCCCGCGTGCTGCAGGCGGCGGCGCGCCAGCAGGCCCGCGCCGGCGTACGCAACGCCCGGCTCGAAGGCCGGCAACTGCGCCGACACTGCGCGCTCGAGCCGCGCGCAACTGCCCTGCTGGAGTCCGCCAGCCTGCGCTTTGCCTTGTCGGTGCGTGCGCAGGACAGCATCCGGCGCGTTGCGCGGACGCTGGCGGACCTCGCGGGTGTCGACGAGATTGGGGTGCCGCAGCTGGCGGAAGCGATCAGCCTGCGGGCGGATCGTCAGATCGGGAATCCCGGTGCTGGCGGGTCGTGCGGACGATCTTGAGGACCGCGAGCGAGCCCACGCCCGAGAGGAACAACCAGACGCTGGGCGGCAGGGGAACTTCGGTGGTGGTTCGCGGCCCGGGGATTGCGGTGGCCACGACGCCGGCACCCGGGTCCGTGTCGGTGCTGGCGTTCGCGATGCCGGAGGCGGCGAGCAGCAGGCCAGACAGGGAGAGCGTCAACAGGAATCGGCGGGAGGGCGTGCGCATCGCCGATCAGTCTCGGCGTGGCCAGTACGGGCCACCAACCGAGGTGGTCACACTTCCGGCGTGTGCCACCCGGTGGGAGGGCAGGAAATCTTCTTATGTCAGCGGCGCAGCGCAGCGCCCGAAGGCAAGCAACGGCCGGGGTGTGTCTACTTGAACCCGACCATGAAATCGACGGCGGCCATGACTTCCTCGTCGGTTAGCGCCATGTTGCCACCCCTGGGCGGCATGAAACCTGCCGGGCCCTGGTAGCCGTCGATCGCATGCTTGTGCAGCGTGGCGGCGCCCTTGGCCTTGTGCGGCGCCCAGGA
>CAZMVP010000302.1:0-1903 GCA_964569355.1 uncultured Chromatiaceae bacterium
GCGCCTCGGTCTCGATCTCGAGGTTGCGCAGCTGGTCGCGCAGGCGGACCACGGTCCGGTTCAGTTCATCGAGGTTGAACTGGATCTGGGCCAGCTGCTGTGTCAGCCGCGAGTTGGCGATGCTGATCTCGCCGGCCGCGTTGAGCAGCTGCTCCAGCACACCGGCATCGACGCGCGCGAAATCGCGCGGCTCGGCGCTCCGTTCGCGCGTGGCAGCCGGCAACGGAGCTGCTTCCGGCAGTGGCCGGGGCTTTTCCGGCGTCGGCGGCGCCTTCAGCTCGCGCGCCAGTTCGCCCAACCTCTCGAGGCCCGGCGGGCGAAGCAGGGGCGGGAGCGTCGACGCGGCAGGCTCCGGTGCAACGGGCTCCGGTGCTATGGTCTCCGGCGCGGCGGCCGTCGGCGCCGCAGGCTCCACGGCGGGAGCTTCCACCACGGGCGGCTCTGGCACGGGCGGCTCTGGCACCAGCGCCTCTGGCACCGGCAACTCTGGCAACGGCAATTCTGGCCCGCGGGGCTCCAGCAGCGAGGCACCGGGTTCCATGGTCCCGGGTTCCGCGGCCCCGGTTTCCACCGTGCCTGGTTCCGCGATCTCCGCTTCTTCGGCCTGCGCTTCTTCGGCCTGCGCTTCCTCGGCCCGCGCTTCCTCGGATGGTGGTCCTGCACCCTCCGGCCCGGCAGTCTCCGATTCGACGATTTCCCGTTCGGTGGGTGACGGTGCCACGGCTTCCGGCGCCGCGATCCCCGGCGGGGAGAACGCCACGACGGGCCCGGATTGGATTCCGCCTTCCGGCCCGGAGTCCGCGGCCGGCTCCATGGCCGGCACCCCCAGGTCCCGGCCGCCGAGCGCGGCGTCCAGCCGACCAAGCAATGCGGGTGACGGCAAGGCCGTGCCGCCCATCGGGATGTTGTCGCGGAGGATGTGCAGTTCGTCGAGGGCGGCCTGGACCAGCGCGCAGGTTGCTTCCGCGCGCGGCAGCAGGCCGTCTGCCATCCGCAGCAGCAGGGTCTCGAGGTTGTGGCTCAAATCGCCCATCGCGACGAGGCCGGCCATGCGTGCACCGCCCTTGAGCGTATGCAGGCCGCGCTGCAATTCGGCCAGTGCCGCCTCCTCGTCCTGGCGGGCGGCCAGTCGCGCAACGGCAGCATCCGCCACCTCGAGGATCTCGCCGGCCTCCTCCGCGAAGATCGCGGCCACTTCCGGATCGAAGCCCGTGAGGGTCGCCGTGGCCACCACTTCCGGTATCGCCGTGCGCGGTGGTTCCGGCAGCGTGGCGGCAGGCTCCACGACCAGCAGCTCATCCACCGCCGACTGCAGCAATTCGTCATCGAGGCCGGCATCCGGTTCGGCTGGCATCTCCTGCGCCGGCGCAAGTCCGGTCTCGTCGAGCGCGGGCATGGCGCCGGTCTCGGCAGCCTCGTCGGTCAGTGCCGCCGCCCGCTCACCGGCTTGCGCGAGCAGGCCCTGGAGCCGGGCCGTCAGCGCCGCCACTTCGGCGTTGAGCCCGTCCGACGGCACGAATGCGGTGTCCGCGGCATGCAGCTCGTCGATGATCCGCGCCACGAGGCCCGCGGTGTCCCCGGTCGCCGAGATGATCGCGGTGTCGGCCGGCAGCTTCGCGGTGTGCAGCACGCCGAACAGGTCATTCAACGGCGCGGCCACGGCCACGGCCGCCTTCACGCCGGCCATCGTCAGGCTGCCGTGCAATGTGTGGCCGGCGCGGAAGATCTTCTCCGGCAATGGCTGCGACATGGCTTCCCCGGCCTTCGCGACGAAGTCGCGGATGGTGGCAAGGTGCACGGCCACCTCCCGCGACAGGATGTCGAGCAGGACCGGATCCATGCCCGGGGATTCCGTCGCCGGCCCGGATGCCGCCGATGGCAATGACGACAGCGACGGCGCGAG
>CAZMVP010000303.1:0-1900 GCA_964569355.1 uncultured Chromatiaceae bacterium
GTGCGCAATCCGCTGTTCCTGCTGGACGAAGTCGACAAGATGTCGATGGACTTCCGGGGTGATCCGTCATCCGCATTGCTCGAGGTGCTGGATCCCGAGCAGAACGCCGCCTTCAACGACCACTACCTCGAGGTGGACTTCGATCTCTCCGAGGTCATGTTCGTCTGCACGGCCAACACGCTGAACATCCCGGCGCCGCTGCTGGACCGGATGGAAGTCATCCGGATCCCGGGCTACACGGAAGACGAGAAGCTGAACATCGCGCGGAACTACCTCGTGCCGAAGCAGATCAAGGCCAATGGCCTCGGCAAGGACGAGATCTCGATCTCCGATGCGGCGATCCGGGACATCATCCGGTTCTACACCCGCGAATCCGGTGTCCGGAACCTCGAGCGCGAAACCGCGAAGATCTGCCGGAAGGTGGTCAAGCAGCACCTGCTGAAGCAGGACACGAAAACGACCCATGTCGTGCCGAAGGGCCTCGACAAGTACCTTGGCGTGCGCCGTTACCGCTACGGCCGGGCCGAAGAGAAGAACCAGGTGGGGCAGGTGACCGGCCTTGCCTGGACCGAAGTCGGCGGCGAGCTGCTGACGATCGAGGCGGCCGTGGTGCCGGGCAAGGGCAAGCTCATCAACACGGGCCAGCTCGGCGAGGTCATGCGCGAGTCCATCCAGGCCGCAACCACGATCGTGCGGGGTCGCGCGGCCCTGCTCGGGATCGACGAGGATTTCCACCAGAAGCTCGACCTGCACATCCACGTGCCGGAGGGCGCCACACCAAAGGATGGCCCGAGTGCCGGCATCGGCATGTGCACGGCGCTGGTCTCGGCATTGACCGGCATCCCGGTGCTGTGCGACGTGGCGATGACCGGCGAGATCACGCTCCGCGGGGAAGTCCTGCCGATCGGCGGCCTGAAGGAAAAGTTGCTGGCAGCCCATCGTGGCGGAATCACGACAGTCATCATTCCCCAGGACAATGAAAAGGACCTGGTCGAAATCCCGCAGAACATCAAGGACAAGTTGAAGATTGTTCCGGTTCGCTGGATCGACCAGGTGTTGCAACTGGCGCTGCAGAACACGCCGGTGCCGAAAGCCGTGGCGCGTCCGCTGCCGGCAGATGAGGCAGCGGCGACGGCGGAAGGGCCGGATGCCGGCGTGCGCGCCCACTGACATCGCTCGGCAGCTTCCCGGCGGTTGACAGTCGTTTTTTGCCCTTGGTATAAGATTTTTCGCGGCATCCGTCACGATCCGGCTACTGTCCGACCATATTTTTTCGAGGGACGTCACCACGCACGACCGGGGCACCATGCCGCCCGGCGGCTGGTCATTGGCCGTTGCCACGGACACAATGGCCACATGGGCCTGGTGATGAGGGATAAACTCGCACGCTGCGAAAGGGAGTCTGATGAACAAGGGTGAGTTGATTGATGCGGTGGCCGAGGAAGCCAGCCTGTCCAAGGCTGATGCAACCCGTGCCGTGGATGGGATCATTGCGGCCATCACGAAGGCCTTGAAGGCCGAGGACCAGGTCTCGCTGGTGGGCTTCGGTACCTTCGTCGTGAAGAAACGGGCCGCCCGGCAGGGCCGCAATCCGCGCAGCGGGGAGACCATCCAGATCGCGGCCAGCAAAGTTCCTGGCTTCAAGGCTGGGAAGGCGCTGAAGGATGCCGTAAACTAGCCGGCCATCGCGCTGGGCGCCACCGGATGGGGCGCCACCTGCACATGGTACCGAGGCGCCCCGTATTGGCTCGTTGTAAACCAGCACGGGGCGTCGCTGTTTCGGCAGGTTCCGCCAGGCCGGTCAGCAGCGTTGCCGGCAGGGGCTTGAAGGTGCGCCCTGGCGAGGGGTGCTTAGCTCAGCTGGAAGAGCGTCGCCCTTACAAGGCGAAGGTCGGGGGTT
>CAZMVP010000304.1:0-1877 GCA_964569355.1 uncultured Chromatiaceae bacterium
TGCTGGCGGTTGCCACGATCCTCATCATTGTCGCCATCAAGCGCTTCCGCCCCCACTGGCCTGGCATGTTGCTCGCCATCGCGGCCGGTTCGGTTGCCGCCGCGCTGCTGGGCCTGCCACTGGCCACCATCGGCAGCGTCTTCGGCGGCATTCCCCGCAGCCTGCCCGCACCGTCCCTGCCGGATGTCACTTTCCTGAAGCTCCAGGCCGTGTTCCCCAGCGCCGTCAGCTTCGCGTTGCTGGGCTCCATCGAGTCGTTGTTGTCTGCCGTGGTGGCCGATGGCATGACCGGCCGGCGCCACCGGTCCAACTGCGAGCTCGTGGCCCAGGGCGTGGCCAACATCGTGTCCGGCCTGTTCGGCGGAATTTGCGTCACCGGGCTCATCGCGCGAACGGCAACCAATGTACGCGCCGGCGCCCACGGCCCGGTGGCCGGCCTGCTGCACGGGGTGTTCCTGCTGCTGTTCGTCGTGGTGGCGGCCCCGCTCGCGAGCTACATCCCGCTCGCGAGCCTGGCCGGCATCCTGACCGTCGTGGCCTGGAACATGATCGACCGGCATGCCATCGCCATGCTCTTGCGTGCCTCGCGCGGCGATGCCGTCGTGTTGCTGGCAACCTTCCTCGTGACGATCTTCCGCGATCTCGGCACGGGCATTCTCGTCGGATTCTCGATCGGTGCCCTGCTCTTCATCCACCGCATGTCCACGACCACGGCCATCTCCGCAAAGCTGCCCCCGGTGCCGGAAGACCGGGCCGACGATGCCAACGGCGGCAGGACCCCCTACGACGAATCGGGCGCAGCCGACCCGGGTGTCGTGGTGTTCCGGATCTCCGGTGCGTTCTTCTTCGGCGCAGCCGCCGCCATTGGCTCGGTCTTCGACCGGATCGGCGAAACCTGCCAAACCCTGGTCGTCGACCTGAGTGCCGTTCCGTTCCTCGATTCGACGGCGGCGCAAACACTCGACGGACTGGCACGACGCTGCAATCGGCGCGGTGTTGCGCTCGTCCTTACCGGCACCCTGCCCGAAGTCCGGCGCCAGCTCGTTGCCTATGGACTCGGCGAACCGCGGGTCCGTTATGACATGGCCGCAGGGCTCCCGGCAGGCAAGGCCGCCACCGGTGGTACTTCCAGTTCATGACCTCTGCCGTCAGTCGGGAATCTCCGGTTCGACCAGCTTGGCCAGTGCCAGCAGCGAGTCCTGCCAGCCGAGGTAACACATGTCGGCCGGGATGGCCTCGGGGATTCCCTCCTGCACGATGTGCACTTCAGTGCCGCAGGCCACGGCCCGCAACGTAACTGTTGTCTGCATCTCTCCCGGCAGGTTCGGGTCGTCGAAGGCGTCCGAGTAACGGAGCCTCTCTCCGGCGCGCAGCTCCAGGAAGGTGCCACCGAAGGAGTGGCGGTTGCCAGTGCCGAAGTTGGTGAACGACATCCGGTAGCGGCCGCCGACCCTGGCGTCGATCTCGTGGACCCTGCCGGTGAACCCGTCCGGCGGCAGCCACTTGGCCATGGCATCGGCATCGAGGAAGGCGCGATAGATCCGGTCGGGTGGCGAGCGGAGGACGCGATGCAGCCTGATGGTGCTTGCGGGCATGATGGTGACCCCCTGGATGATCCCGCGTGAATGCCTGCGCAAATGCAGGCGGGAAGTTTAATCCCGGCCCCACGCATCTGCTGCACGGGGCCTGGCCACCGGCTAGAATCCGCCGGACTTCCGCTGCAGGGGCACTCCATTGGCAACACCAGCACCGTCGACGGCCGGGCCGGCCCCGACCATCGGCCCCGTCGCCCGGCACGAGCGCATCCAGTCGCTGGACGTGGCGCGCGGGGTGGCCGTTCTTGGCATCCTGCTGATGAACATCTGGGCCTTTGCCGG
>CAZMVP010000305.1:0-1871 GCA_964569355.1 uncultured Chromatiaceae bacterium
GGCCCACGCTGAACTGGTACTTGTTGAAGTCCTGGAAGATCACGCCGATCTGCCGGCGCAGGGCCTCGCGCGACCAGTCCCGGACATCCAGGCCATGCAGCAGGATGCGGCCAGAATCCGGCTGATAAAGGCCGCATAACAGCTTGATCATGGTTGACTTTCCGGCACCGTTCTCACCCACCAGCGCCAGGCTTTCGCCCGGGCGGATGTGCAGCGTGATGCCGTCCAGCGTCGGGGCGGCAGCACCGGGATAGGAAAAGCTCACGTCTTCGAAGCGCACGCCGTCGGCCGGGTCCGGGCCGCGCGGTGCCGAGCCCCAGCGATAGGCCGGCGCCTGCTCGAGGTACTCGAAGAGGTTGCTCAGGTACAGGTTGTCCTCGTACATCCCGCCGATGGAGCCCAGGCTCGAGGCCACCGCCGCCTGGCCCTGCTTGAACAGCACCAGGTACATGGTCATCTGGCCGAGCGTGATCAGCCCCTGTACCGTGCTCACCGCAATCCAGCCGTAGGCGCCATACAGCGCCGCCGTGCCGAACAGCGTCAGCGACAGGCCCCAGCCTTCGCGGCGCATGGTCAACGCGCGGTCCTCACGATAGATCTTGCGGAAGATCGCCCGGTAACGCTCGAGCAGCATCGGGCCCAGCTGGAACAGATGCACTTCCTTGGCGTTGTCCTCGCGCGCCAGCACCGTTTCCAGGTAATTCTGCTCGCGCGACTCCGGCGCCCGCATGCGGAACAAACGAAAGTTGTCGCCCGAGAATTTCGTTTCGGCCACGAAGGCCGGCAGTCCCGCCAGGCCCAGCAGAACCAGCGCCCACGGCGAGAAGGCTGCCAGCAGCACCGCAAAGCTCGCCAGCGAGACCAGCTGCTGGAACAGCGCGAAGTTCCGCATCACGAGGCTCAATGGCCGGCTGGAAGCCTCGCGGCGGGCGCGCGTCAGCTTGTCGTAGAACTCGGAATCTTCGAACTGCGTCAGGTCCAGCGTCAGCGCCTTCTGCAGGATCATCTCGTTGACCCGCTGCCCGAGCTGGGCGCGCAACAGCGCCTGGCAGGCATTGATGCCGCGCTGCGCGCCGCCGAGCAGCCCGATCGCGATGCCTTCGGCGACCACCAGTTCCAGCACGCTCGCGTAGTCGGGCGCACCGCCGGCGTGCGCCACGGCCATCTGCGCCACGATGGCATCGATCACCAGCTTGCCGATCCATGCTGCCAGCGCCGGGAACAATCCGGCTGCGATGGTGAAGGCCGTCAGCACCAGCGTCAGCCGGTAGTTGGTGGACCAGACCAGCGAGATCGCGCGCCGGCTGTAGCGGAACACGCCGAAATTCAGGCCGAAACGCCCCAGCAGGCCGGGCACGACCGTGCTGCCGGCGGGTGGCATTGCATGTGGAGGGAGGCTGCTCACGGCGGTGCATTATGCGCGGTCCCCGGCCACGCGTCCGCAATCCGCCGCGGCATAATCGCGCACCATGGCCGCCACCCAGACACCGGGCGTGACAACCCGCTTCGCCCCGAGCCCGACCGGCGCGCTGCACCTGGGCCATGCCTTCGCGGCATTCATTGCCCATCAGGCGGCCCGCGAATCCGGTGGCCGATTCCTGGTCCGAATGGAGGACCTCGACGCCGGCCGCTGTACGCCGGCGCATGCTGCCGCGATCCTCGCGGACCTCAACTGGCTCGGGCTTTCACCCGATGGACCGGTGCGGTATCAATCCACGCGCTTTACCCGCTACCAGCAGGCCCTCGATCGCCTGGTGCAGGCCGGTCTCGTCTATCCCTGTTTCTGCACGCGAGGAGACATCGCCCGGGAAATTGTCGCGATGGCTACCGCGCCGCACGGCCCGGACGGGCCCCTCTACCCCGGCACCTGT
>CAZMVP010000306.1:0-1865 GCA_964569355.1 uncultured Chromatiaceae bacterium
GGCGAACTGCTGCGCCTCGTGACCCAGCACCCGCACCTCGAGCTCACGGGTGTCTCCTCCGAGAGCCAGCCGGGCCAGCCCGTGCGGAATTCGTTTCCCCACCTCGCCCCCGTCCTGAAGGACACGGCGTTCATCACCCAGGCGGAACTGGCCGAACGCTTCGGTGCACCGCGCGTCGCGCTGTTCTCGGCCGCGCCACATGTGGTCAGCGCACGGATCATCGCCGGCCTGCTCGACGCAGCCGGCGCCCGCGGCAGCGAGGTCAACGTGGTGGATGTGTCGTCGGATTTCCGCTTCCGCGATGCCGGCGAGTTCGAGGCCGTGTACAAGGAGCCGCATGGCGCGCCCGGCCTGCTGCCGCACTTCGTCTGCGCGATGCCCGAGCATGTCGCGGGCGTGCCGGGACGCCACGTGGGCCATCCCGGCTGCTTTGCCACGTCGATGCTGGCCGGCATGGTGCCGCTCCTGAAGCTCGAGCTGACCGACGGCGTGTTCCATGCCGCCGGCGTCACCGGCAGCACCGGCGCGGGCCGCAATCCGCTGCCGACCACGCATCATCCGGAGCGGCAGTCGAACCTGTTTGCCTACAACCCGCTGAAGCACCGGCATGCGCCTGAAGTCGCGCAGCTCTGCCGCGATCTCACCGGCGTGCTGCCGGAGCTGAACTTCGTGCCGCATTCCGGGCCGTTCTCGCGCGGCATCCACATGACGCTGCAGGGCCGGCTCGCGCAACCGATGGACAGCGACACGCTGCGCAGCGCCTTCGCCGATTTCTATGCCGGCTGCGAGTTCGTCCGCGTGGTCGATGGCACGCCGCGGATCAAGGACGTGGCCGGCAGCAACTACTGCCACATCGGCGTGGCGACGTCCGCTTCGCCGCGGGGAGCCAGCTTTGCCGTGATGGTTGCCGTGGACAATCTCGTCAAGGGCGCGGCCGGCGGCGCGGTGCAGTGGATGAACCGGCTACTCGGCCTGCCGGAGGCAAGCGGCCTCACGGCACCGGCAATCGGCTGGATCTGAACTCGTGGATGCAGGAAGCATGACAGTCACGGCGACCCGGGCGGAATCGGCCCATCTGCTGCAGGTGTACAACCAGCT
This sequence comes from uncultured Chromatiaceae bacterium, assembly GCA_964569355.1. Lineage (GTDB taxonomy): Bacteria > Pseudomonadota > Gammaproteobacteria > Steroidobacterales > SHZI01. The sequence continues at coordinate 1,099 of CAZMVP010000306.1, forward strand.
GCCGCTCGACATCGACTCGGCCGAGGGCGTGTACCTGCATGCCGGCTCGCGCCGGATCATCGACCTCTACGGCGGCCATGCCGTGGCGGCGCTCGGCTACGCCCATCCCGACCTGCTGGCGGCCCTCGAAAGCCAGGCCCGGCGGATGTATTTCCAGAGCAATGCGGTGGCACTGGAGGTCCGCGCCGCCGCCGGCAACGCGCTGGCAGGTTTCGCCCCGGCGCACCTGAACCGCGTGTTCTTCGTCAACAGCGGCGCGGAAGCCAACGAAAATGCGTTGCGCGTGGCCTGCCGGGTGACCGGCCGGAGCCGCGTCGTGGCCATCGAGCACGGGTTCCATGGCCGGACCGCAGCGGCGGCTGCGGTGACCTGGGGTGCCGCCAAGGGCTGGTACGGCTTTCCGCGCGCGCCCTTCGACGTGGACTTCATTCCGCGCAATGACGTGGCGAAGGCCCGCGAGCTGATCAACGGCGATACGGCTGCCGTGATCCTCGAGCTCGTGCAGGGCCTGGCCGGCGCCGTGGACCTCGATCCGGCATTCGTCCGTGCCATTGCCGAAGCCTGCCGGCAAAGCGGCGTGCAGCTGATCGTGGACGAGGTGCAATCCGGCGTTGGCCGCTGCGGCTCGGCCTTTGCCACCGACCTCTACGGCATCGCGCCCGACATGCTGACCACGGCCAAGGCCCTGGGCGGCGGTTTCCCGTGCAGCGCGCTCCTGATGACCGAAGCGCTCGCCGGCAGCCTGAAGCCGGGCGACCTCGGCACGA
>CAZMVP010000307.1:0-1862 GCA_964569355.1 uncultured Chromatiaceae bacterium
GGCGCAAGGCGTCGTGGTCCAGGGTAACCGTCTCCGCACCTGCCTTGTCACCGGTATCCGCCAGCGCGTTGCCCTGGAAATCGTAAACGGCGCTGTCGCCTGCATAATCGATGCCGTTGCCATCGCGACCCACGCGATTGACACCGGCCACATAACACAGGTTCTCCACGGCCCGTGCCGGCAGCAGCGTGGTCCAGGCGCTGCGCCGCGCGGCGGGCCAGTTGGCGACATAGATGAGCAGGTCGTATTCGTTGATGCCACGGCTCCAGACGGGAAAGCGCAAGTCGTAGCAGACGAGCGGGCAAATCCGCCAGCCGTTCAGTTCGACGATCAGCCGTTCCGTGCCGGCGGTGTAGTGCTCATGTTCGCCGGCCATGCGGAACAGGTGGCGTTTGTCGTAGTGGCGGTGGTTGCCATCGGGGCTGGCCCAGATGCAGCGGTTGAAAAAGTGGCCTTCGTCCTCGATGACCAGGCTGCCGCACAGAGTAATGCCGGTTTCCCTGGCCATGGCAGCCATCCAGCCAGGCGTGGGGCCGGCCATCGGTTCGGCGAGCCCTTCGGCGTCCATCGTGAAACCGGTGGTGAACATCTCGGGCAGGATCGCGAGATCGGTTTCGGCTGGCAGGCTCTGCAGCAGCTCGCCGAAATGTGCGCGGTTCGCGGCCGGGTCATGCCACGCGAGCGGGGTCTGCAGCAGGCTGATGGTCAGGTCTTGCACGCTCGGATGCCTCTGGGTCATATCCGGCAAAGGATGTCCGCGGCCCGCTCCAGCGTGTCCGGCGCCTTGGCAAAGCAGAAGCGCAGGTATCGGCCGGTTGGCGGTTTGGCGCAGAACACCGATACGGGAATGCTCGCGATGCCGGCCTCGATGGTCAGCCGGCGCGCAAAATCCACATCCGGCTCGTCACTGATTGCGCTGTAGTCGAGCAGCTGGAAATAGGTCCCGGCCGATGGCGTGAACCGGAATCGCGACGGCTGCAAGAGCCGGCAGAACAAGTCGCGCTTCTCCTGGAAGAACGCCGGCAACCCGAGATAGTGTGCCGGATCGCTTTCGAGGAAATCGGCGAGTGCCCACTGCATCGGCGTCACCACGCAGAACTGCACGAACTGGTGGATGCGGCGGAATTCCTGCATCAGCGTGGCGGGCGCGATGCAGTAGCCGATCTTCCAGCCGGTTGCGTGGTACGTCTTGCCGAAGGAGGACACGATGAAGCTGCGAGCGGCAAGCTCGGCATGCCGGAGCAGGCTCTCGTGCCGGTGGCCGTCGAAGACCATGTGCTCGTAGACCTCATCGCTCAGCACGAGGATCCGGGTATCGCGGATCACTTCGGCGAGGCACTCGATGTCGTCCGCAGACAGCACCGCGCCTGTCGGATTGTGTGGTGAATTGAGGATCAGCAGCCGCGTGCGCGGCGTTATCGCATCGCGGACCCGGTCCCAGTCGATATCGAATCGTGGCTCGCGCAACGGCACGTGGACCGCGATACCGCCGGAGAGCCGGATTGCGATCTCGTAGGAGTCGTAGGCCGGGTCCAGGCACAGCACTTCGTCGCCGGGATGGACCACGGCCGTGATCGCGCAGTAGAGCGCTTCGGTCGCGCCGGAAGTGACCGTGACCTCGCTCCCCGCATCGACTGGCCGGCCATACAGGGCAACTGTCTTCCGCGCGATCTGGTCACGGAGCGCCGGCAGCCCGGCCATCGGCGCGTACTGGTTGTGGCCGGCCTCGAGGTGGTGGCGGACCCGGTCGAGCAGGCCGGCCGGGACCGGGAAATCCGGGAAGCCCTGCGACAGGTTGATCGCTCCCTGCTGCTCGGCCAGCGCCGACATCACGGTGAAGATCGTCGTGCCGGCATCCGGCA
>CAZMVP010000308.1:0-1841 GCA_964569355.1 uncultured Chromatiaceae bacterium
CGGATCCCCGCTACCTCTACATGAGCGAGCGGCACGCCGAGGCCCTGGCGCACCTGATCTACGGCGTGAAGGAAAGCGGTGGTTTCATCCAGCTCACCGGCGAGGTGGGCACCGGCAAGACCACGCTGGTCCGCAGCCTGCTTCAGCAGCTGCCGGACTTTGCCGACGTGGCCGTGGTGCTCAACTCGCAGCTCTCGCGCGTCGAGTTCCTGACCTCGATCTGCGAGGAGCTGCACGTCAAGCTGCCGGAACAGCGCAACAGCATCAAGGCGCTGACCGACGTCCTGAACGCCTACCTGCTGCAGAATCACAGCCAGGGCCGGCGCACGATCCTGATCGTCGACGAGGCGCAGAACCTGCGCGTGGACGTGCTCGAACAGGTGCGGCTGCTCACCAATCTCGAGACCGCCAAGCAGAAGCTGCTGCAGATCATCCTGATCGGCCAGCCGGAACTGCGCGAGCTGCTCGCGCGCAACGACATGCGACAGCTGGCCCAGCGGATCACCGGCCGCTACCACCTGGAACCGCTGACCCGCGACGAAACGAGCGCCTATGTGGACCACCGGCTGAAGGTCGCCGGTGCGATCGGCCCGATCTTCTCCGTCGCCGCCAAGCGCGAGCTCTTCAGGTTGTCTGGCGGCGTGCCGCGCATGATCAACGTGGTCGCCGATCGCGCGCTGCTCGGCGCCTTCACGATCGAACAGCAGCAGGTGACGCCGGAACTGGTGCGCGAGGCCGGTGCCGAGGTCTACGACCAGCCACGCCGGCTGCTCGGCATGGGCTGGCACCGCCCGTGGTGGGCACATCCCTCGGGCCTGCTGGGACTGGGCATTGCCGGCCTGCTGATCATCGTGGCCTCGGCCTTTGCCGGCATCCAGTGGTGGCGCAGCGACCGGGGGCGCGAAAGCTCCCCGCCGGCGGCCGTCGCCCACGTGGCAGATACCGGCAGGCCAACGCCAGCCATGCCGCCAGCTGCGCCGCCACTGACAGCGCTCGCCCCGCTGCTCAAGGGCAACGCCGCGCGCACGGGCACCGACAGCGCGTTCAACACGCTGTTCCAGCTCTGGCATGTCAACCTGAAGGATGATGCCCGGCGACCCTGCGTGCAGGCCGAGGAATGGGGCCTGCACTGCCTCTACCAGCGCGGCACGCTCGAGCAGGTCCGCGCACTGGGCCGGCCGGTGATCATGACCCTGCGCGATGGCAACAACGACCCCCACCAGGTCGTGCTGGCGCACCTGAGCGCGGACGCCGCCACGATCCGGATCGGCGGCACCGATTACCAGGTTGCCATCCCGGAGCTCAGGCAGCTCTGGTTCGGCGAATACCTGCTGCTCTGGCGCCCGACGACGAACACGGTCAAATCGTTCCTGCCGGGCATGCGCGATCCCGATGTGCTCTGGCTGCGCAAGAGCCTGGGCCAGATCCAGGGCAAGCCCATCGAACCCGTGGATTCCGATGTCTATGACGATGCGCTGGCTGCGCGGGTGCGCGACTACCAGCGGGAACGGGGCCTGCCGGTGGACGGCATGGCCGGCCACGCCACCCAGGTTGCGATCAACTCGGACTTGGGCGGCAACGATACACCGCGCCTGGCGCAGGCCCGATGACCGCCCCAGTCCAGTTGCCGATGCCGGCTGCAACCATGCCGATGTACCACGGGTAGCAAGGCTCATGTCATTCATCCTCGATGCCCTGAGGAAGAGCGACGCCGAACGGCAACGCACCACGACGCCCGGCCTTGCCGACGCCCGCTACGCGCGCCGGCCGGTCCGCCGCAACATCTGGCTGCCGATCCTGGTCGTCGTGCTGCTGGTGAACCTCGTGTTCATGGGCGTGCA
>CAZMVP010000309.1:0-1824 GCA_964569355.1 uncultured Chromatiaceae bacterium
ATTCCGGTGACAAGGCAGGTGCGGAGACGGTTACCCTGGACCACGACGCCTTGCGCCGCTACCGGGAGAAATTTCCGGCATGGCGGGATGCGGATGGATTCCGGCTGGACGGATCCTAGAGTTTCTCTCGGGTCAGAAGATCACGCTCGGGCCGCCGTGCCGGGCTTCACGTCATCCCGTGGCCGGATCTTCTTCATGCTGGCCCCGGCGGCGCGCTGTGCTGCCTCGAGCTCAAAACTCTGCTGCAGGTTCATCCAGAACTCGGGACCCGTCTTGAAATAGGTGCCCAGGCGCAGGGCCATGTCGGCCGACACGCCACGCCTCTCCAAGACCAGGTCGTTGACCCTGGGCTGCGTGACATGAAGCTCCTTCGCCAGGCGATACGAAGTCAACGCCAGGGGCTGCATGAATTCCTCCCGGAGGATTTCTCCCGGATGGATATTTGCCAGGCGTTTTGTACTCATGACGATTTCTCAGTGGTAATCAACAACTGCAACTTCATACGCGTCAGCATCTGTCCAGCGGAAGCAGATCCGCCATTGGTCATTGATGCGGATGCTCCATTGGTCGCGGAGATCGCCCCGCAGGGCCTCGAGCCGGTTGCCTGGCGGTACCATGAGCGTCCGCAAGTCGATTGCAGCATCGAGCATGCGAAGTTTCCGGCGCGCCAGCCGTTGAATGTGCTGAGGCAGTCTCCGGGAAAATTGGCCCCGCCAGATGGCCTCGGTCTCCTTGTCGCCGAAACTCCTGATCACAGCCGGATACTAATGTAACACGTTAGTACGGGCGATCGCCATTACTATCAAGAAAACGGCGATTCGGCCGTGACGCCAGCAACCGCGGATCCCAAGTCGGAGCCGTACTAAATCGGGGAGCAGGTCGCGGCACCACGACGCAGGCATTGGCAGACGTCCACCTCCCCCGATTCCCTGTACACTCGCCCCATGACTTACGCCGCCATCACTGGTTGGGGCAAGTGCATGCCGCCGGCAGTCCTCAGCAATGCGGACCTGGCGACGTTCCTCGATACCACCGATGACTGGATCACCTCGCGTACCGGCATGCGCGAGCGGCGGATCTCGCATGTGCCGGCGATCGAGCTGGCCACGGTCGCCTCCTCGCACGCGCTGGCCTGTGCCGGCCTCAAGGCAACGGACATTGACCTGATCGTCTACGGCAGCTGCAGCGGCGATGAGCAGGTGCCGAACTCGGCGTCCGGCGTGCAGATGGGGCTGGGTGCGGTAAACGCGGGCGCGATGGACATCAACACCGCCTGCACGAGCTTCCTCTACGGCCTGTCGGCCGCCACCGCGATGATCAGGAGTGGCTCGATCCGGCGGGCGCTCGTGATCGGCGTGGAGCTGATTTCACCCTACATGGATTGGGAAAATCGGAACGTGGCCGTCCTGTTCGGGGATGGCGCGGCCGCAGTGGTGCTCGAGGCCTCGACCGAGCCGGAGGGCCTGATTGCCGACCACCTCGGCTGCCAGGCTGATGCGCGGCACACGTTGCGCGTGCGGGGCATGGGTTGCGTCTACGCGAACCGCGGCGTGACGCTGGGCGACACCCTGTGGGATTTTGATGGCCAGGAGATCTTCAGGCGGGCTGTGCGCGGCATGGCCGATGCCTCGGGCAAGGCCCTGGCCAAGGCGGGCCTGGCGGCCGACGCCATCGACCTCGTCGTGCCGCACCAGGCGAACCTGCGGATCATCGAGTCGGTGGCCAAGGCGGTGAAGGTGCCGATGGACAAGGTGTTCCTGACGGTCGAACGCTACGGCAACATGTCGGCGGCCACGGTGCCGGTGGCGCTGGTGGAAGCGCTGG
>CAZMVP010000310.1:0-1797 GCA_964569355.1 uncultured Chromatiaceae bacterium
CGGGCCGGTTGGCTCGCGAACCGAGCCAGGCCGCGTAGTCATCCAGGTCGCCATCGAAGGATTCGACCCGGCCATCGGCAACCCGCCAGAAGGTGTCGCAGACGAGACCAATCAGGTGCCGGTCGTGCGAGACCAGCACGATGGCGCCATCGAAGTCCGCCAGTGCCTCGGCCAGCGCCTCGCGCATGTCCAGGTCGAGGTGGTTCGTCGGCTCGTCGAGCAGGAGGACATTGGGCTTGCGCCAGGCAATCAACGCCAGCGCCAGTCGCGCCCGCTCGCCGCCGGAAAACACATCGACATCCTGGAATGCGCGTTGTCCGGGGAAATACCACCGTCCGAGGAAGTTGCGCATGTCCTGGGTGGTGGCCTCCGGCGCGATGTCCCGCAGGTGATCCATGGGCGTTGCACCCGCGCGCAGGCTCTCCACCGTGTGCTGGGCGAAGTAGCCGATGCGCAGATCCCCATGCACCAGCCGTTCACCCGCGAGTTGGGGCAACTCACCCACCAGCGTGCGCACGAGCGTGGTCTTGCCGGCACCGTTGGGCCCCAGCAGGGCCACGCGATCGCCGGCCTCGAGCCCGAACCCGACGTCGTGCAGGATCGACACGTCGCCGCCCGCTGCATTCGGCTCGCCCGGCAGGTGCTCGGCATCCCCGCGTCGCGCCGCGGATCGATAGCCCGCCACGACATGGTTCAGGCGAATCAGGGAGTGCGGCAACTTCGGCGGCGCATCGAAAGCAATGTGCAGCGCATGCTGGGCACGAACGGCTTCCGTGCCGTTGAGCTTGGCCAGTCGCTTCATGCGCGACTGGGCCTGCTTTGCCTTGCTGGCCTTGGCCTTGAAGCGCGCGATGAACTTCTGCAGGTGTTCGCGTTCGGCCTGTTCCTTCTCGAACGCAATCTGCTGCAGGCGGAGGTGCTCGGCCCGCTGGCGTTCGAAGGCCGTGTAATTGCCGGTGTACAGCCGGGCTGTCCCGTCGTGCAGGTGCAACGTGTGGGTGGTCACGCCGTCGAGGAACTCGCGGTCGTGCGAGATCACGAGCAGGGTTCCGCGATACCTGAGCAGCCAGCTCTCCAGCCACAGCACCGCGTCCAGGTCGAGGTGGTTGGTGGGCTCGTCCAGCAGCAGCAGGTCCGACGGGGTCATCAGGGCGCGGGCCACATTGAGGCGCACCCGCCAGCCACCGGAGAATTCCGCGACGGGCTTGCCATGGGTGTTGGCCGGGAAGCCCAGGCCGTGGAGCAGCCGCCCGGCGCGCGCCTCCGCGTCGTAGGCCTGCAATTCCGCCAGGTGCTGGTGGGCCAGCGCCACGGCTTCATAGTCGCCGGCTTCCATCGCCTGCCGTTCGGCACGGACGGCCGCCCACACCGGGGCATCGCCGGCCATGACGAAATCCACGGCGGCATCGGGCAATGACGGGGTTTCCTGCGAAACGCTGGCGATCCGGACCCGGCCGGACAACTCGAGATCCCCGACGTCAGGCTCGAGCTCGCCCTGGACGATTGCGAACAGGCTGGATTTGCCGCAGCCATTGCGCCCCACCACGCCGACCCGGCAGCCGGCATGCAGGCTCAGGTCAACTTGCGACAGCAGCAGCTGTTCGCCGCGGCGCAGGGCGAGATTCCGGAAGGTCAGCATGGGCCGCGCAGTGTAGCGGCATTGCCGACCGGTTGCCTTCCGGGTGCGATGCGCCCGGGTCCCATCATGGCCACGGCCGACCCGCCACCGGCAATATACTGTGCACGCACCCGTACTCGTGGCAGACCGTACCCACATGATCCCGACTCGCATGATTC
>CAZMVP010000311.1:0-1794 GCA_964569355.1 uncultured Chromatiaceae bacterium
GCACTCATAATGCTGAGGTCGGTAGTTCAACTCTACCCATCACCACCATCTAATCAATCACTTACGAAGCGTCCGTTTTAGCCCCGATTCCCGTAAGTGCACGGTAAGTGCAATTGCTTGCGACGTGCGTCGTTGCCCGACTAGCGGTCGCATTTGGCTTCTGGCCCGTCGGCTCTGCTTCGAGCATCACACGCATCTCAGCGGGCGAACTCCCTGGAGGGCGCAGCTTGGCAGGCACCGAAGCTCGTGACATCAGCGCCGTGACGTACTCCTGGCCTCTACGGTTGGGGGACGGCTCGTCGTTTGTGGGGAGGCCGAGGTGACTGCATGACGACAGTGAAACAAATCAACGACGGACAGGATGATTCATCCAATTGCCTGATATCGTCCTTATCAGTTGGTTGCGAAATATAGCTCTTGTGATTACTCCGAGCCAGTAATTCGCGCCTCGACCTGACGTTGACGCCACGCTGACCGGCCGTGCACACTCGCGATGCGTCGCACCAATGACGCAAGAAGTGGCCCCGCCTTTCGAGGCAGCTGGATAAGTGAACAGCCCTGCTCTTTCGGCGAAGATATCGCCATGACGAAGGAGCAGCAAGATGCGCCGACCAAGACGGAACCACTCACCGGCGTTCAAGGCCAAGGTGGCCTTGGCCGCCGTCCGTGGCGATCAGACCCTGGCTCAGCTGTCTGAACGCTTTGATGTCCATGCGAACCAGATCAACCAATGGAAGAACCAGCTGCTGGAACGAGCTGCAGCGGCCTTCGATGGTGGCAGCGAGAAGCCTGGAGGCAGCGACGCGCCGCACCTGAAGGAGCTGCATGCCAAGATCGGGCAGCAGGCGCTGGAGATTGATTTTTTAGCCGGCGCGCTCGGTCGGCATCCCGGACCGAGCGCCAAGCGATGATCAAACGGGAACATCGGTTGCCGGTCACCCGGCAGGCTGAACTGTTGGGCTTGTCCCGGTCGTCGGTGTACTACCAGCCGGTACCCGTGTCGACGGCCGACCTGGCACTGATGCGCCGGCTCGACGAGCTGCACCTGGAGCTGCCGTTTGCCGGCAGTCGGATGCTGCGCGATCTGCTGGCGCAGGAAGGCCATGCCATCGGTCGCCGGCACGTGGCCACCTTGATGCGCCGAATGGGCATTGAAGCCCTCTATCGTCGTACCAACACCAGCCGCCGGCATCCTGCCCATCCGGTGTTCCCGTATCTGCTGCGAGGCATGGCCATCGACCGGCCCAACCAGGTCTGGGCCGCCGACATCACCTATATCCCGATGGCCCGGGGTTTTGTCTATCTGGTCGCGGTCCTCGACTGGGCCACCCGCCGAGTGCTCAGCTGGCGGGTCTCGAACAGCCTGAGCACGGACTTCTGCCTCGAGGCGGTCGAAGACGCCATCGTCCAACACGGCGTGCCGGAGATGTTCAACACCGATCAGGGCAGTCAGTTCAGCAGCAGCGCCTTTGTCGGCCTGCTTCAGCAGCACGGCATTCGGCAGAGCATGGATGGCAAGGGCTGCTGGCGCGACAACGTGATCGTCGAGCGCTTCTGGAAATCGATCAAGTATGAGGAGGTCTACCTGCACGCCTACGACAGCGTCTCGGCGGCCAAGGTCGGCATCGAGCGGTACGTCCGCTTCTACAACAGCCGGCGGCCACACCAGGCGCTTGACCGCCGATCCCCTGATGCCGTGTACTTCAGTTCCCTGCCGCTCGCGGCGGCAGCTTAACCGGCAGGGCTCCACTTATCCGGACCGCGAAAACTGTCCAAGAAAGCGAGGCCACCTCT
>CAZMVP010000312.1:0-1788 GCA_964569355.1 uncultured Chromatiaceae bacterium
TCCCGCTCGGCGTGATGACCTGCGTCACGGGCGTGTCCGGCTCCGGCAAGTCCACGCTCGTCAACGACACCCTGTACCTGTACACGGCCGAACAACTCAACGGCGCCAGCGAAACGGCCCACGCGCCCTGCGATGGCATCGAAGGACTCGAGTCGGTGGACCGCATCATCGAGATCAGCCAGAGCCCGATTGGCCGCACGCCCCGCTCGAACCCGGCCACCTATACCGGGCTCTTCACGCCGATCCGCGAGCTGTTCGCCGGCACCCAGGAAGCGCGCTCGCGCGGCTACAAGCCCGGCCGCTTCAGCTTCAACGTCAAGGGCGGCCGCTGCGAAGCCTGTCAGGGCGATGGCGTGCTGCGCGTGGAGATGCACTTCCTGCCGGACATCTATGTGCCCTGCGACGTGTGCAAGGGCAAGCGCTACAACCGGGAAACGCTCGAGGTCCGCTACAAGGGCAGGAACATCAACGACGTGCTGGAAATGACCGTCGAGGACGCAATGCCGTTCTTCGCCGCCGTGCCGATGATCGCGCCGAAGCTGCAGACGCTGATGGAGGTGGGGCTCTCGTACGTGCGCCTCGGCCAGAACGCCACGACGCTGTCGGGCGGCGAGGCCCAGCGGGTGAAGCTCGCCAAGGAGCTCTCCAAGCGTGCCACGGGCAACACGCTCTACATCCTCGACGAGCCCACGACCGGCCTGCATTTCCACGATGTCGCCCAGCTGCTGCTGGTCCTGCAGAAGCTGCGCGACCAGGGCAACACGATCGTGGTCATCGAGCACAACCTGGACGTGATCAAGACGGCGGACTGGATCATCGACCTGGGCCCCGAAGGCGGCAATGGCGGCGGTGAACTGGTAGCGGCCGGCACGCCGGAGGAGGTGGCCGCGAACCCCCGCTCCTACACCGGCCAGTACCTGGCTACCCTGCTCGACAAGACCCGGGCCGCCTGAAGGCGGGCCAGAACGCGAACCCGACGCCACGGGGCAACCCGTGGAATCCACGCGGCGACGGCAGGCGTTATCGGCTAAACTTTCGGGCCATGAACAATTCCCCGAACCCCGAAATCTGCCGCGCCGTCTCGCAGCTGGCGGCCCTCGTCGGCACCACGCCACTCGTCGAAATCCACTACCTTTTCAACGGGCAGCCACGGCGGATCTACGCCAAGTACGAGTCCATGAACATGACCGGCAGCGTCAAGGATCGCATGGCGCTGCATATCCTGAAGAAGGCCGCCGAGCGCGGCGAACTGCACCCGGGCGCCGTGATTGCCGAGGCCTCGAGCGGCAACACCGGCATCTCCTTTTCCGCGATCGGCCGGGCCCTGGGGCACCGCGTCCGGATCTTCATGCCGGACTGGATGAGCCTGGAACGCACCCAGCTGATGCATGGCCTTGGCGCCGATGTCATCCCGGTATCCAAGGCCCAGGGCGGCTTCGTCGGCTCCATCCGGATGGCCGAGCAGTTCGCCAAGGAAAACCCGAACGTCTTCCTGCCCCGGCAGTTCGAGAACAGCGACAACGCCGAAGCACACGAACAGACCACCGGCCCGGAAATCGTGGCCCAGCTGAAGAAGCTCGGCCGCGAGGCCGATGCCTTCGTGGCCGGCGTCGGCACCGGCGGCACGGTCATGGGCGTGGGTCGTGCGCTGCGTGCATCCGGCCGCAAGGTGAAGGTCCATCCGCTGGAGCCGGCCAACTCGCCGACGCTCCGCACCGGCAAGAAGGATGGCAGCCACCGGATCCAGGGCATCAGCGACGAGTTCATCCCGGCCATCGTCAAGCTGGA
>CAZMVP010000313.1:0-1776 GCA_964569355.1 uncultured Chromatiaceae bacterium
GGGCAGTGCACAACCCCTGCTGGACTACCAGCGCGAGCTGGATGCAGAGCTTGCCAAGCAGATCGTCGTGCAGGCCGAGTTGACCCGCCAGCGCGAACAACTGGCTGAAGTCGAGGAAGTCGTGAAGGCCGGCGAGTCCCGGCGACATGCGCTGGAGAAGTCGGTGGCTGGCCAGCGGGAGGCGCTCGAGACCTTGCGCATGCAGGTCCGTGAGCTCGAAGTCCGCGGTGAGTCGCTGACGGAGCGGTTTGCCGGCACAGGCCTCGTGCTGGCCGAGGTTGCCGCGCAGGTGCCAGCCGATGCCGATCCCGAGCAGTGGGACCAGCGACTGGCCCAGACCCGCAGTTCGATCGAGCGGCTTGGGCCGATCAACCTGGCGGCAATCGACGAGTTTGCCGAACAGACCGAGCGCAAGACCTATCTGGACTCACAGCACGCCGACCTGTCCGCCGCGCTGGAGACGCTGGAGCACGCCATCCGGCGTATCGACCGCGAGAGCCGCACGCGGTTCCAGGAGACCTTCGACAACATCAACACCGGGTTGAAGAAGCTGTTCCCGAGGTTGTTCGGTGGTGGGCACGCCTATCTCAGCCTGGAGGGCGATGACCTCCTCAGCGCCGGGGTCACCGTCATGGCCCGTCCGCCGGGCAAGCGCAACAGCAACATCCACCTGTTGTCCGGCGGGGAGAAGGCGCTGACGGCCGTCGCGCTGATCTTCTCCATTTTCGAACTCAATCCCGCGCCCTTCTGCCTGCTCGACGAGGTCGATGCGCCGCTCGACGAGGCCAACGTGGGCCGCTTCTGCGACATCGTCCGCGAGATGTCCGAAACGGTGCAGTTCATCGTGATCACGCACAACAAGACCACGATGGAGATGACCAAACAACTCACCGGCGTGACGATGAACGAGCCGGGTGTTTCGCGGCTGGTGGCGGTCGACATCGACGAGGCCGTCAAACTCGCCGCCAGTTAGGAAATTGTCATGACGGCGCTGCGCTGGGTCCTGCTGATTGCCGCCATCCTGATCCTGCTGGTGGTCTTCCTGTGGTCCCGTTACCAGGCCCGGCTCAGTGGATTCCTGAAGGGCTTGAGCCGCCCGAAGCCGGCGGCCGCCCCGGCACCGGCGTCCTCCGCCCGACAGGAGCCGACTCTGCCGGACCCCGTGCCGAGCCTCGCCAGTCCGGTCGAGCTGCCCGAGAAAATCGTGACGATCCGGATTCTCTGCCGGCGATCGACGCCGTTTCCCGCAGAACAGCTGGTGCTTGCGCTGCGATCGGCCGGCTTGCAGCATGGCCGCTTCGGCATCTTCCACCGCCATGCACCGGACAACGCTGACCTGCCGATATTCAGCGTGGCGAGTCTTACGGAACCCGGGTCATTCGACCTGACCCAGCTGCAGACGGCGAGCTACCAGGGCGTCAGCCTGTTCCTCGGCCTTCCGGGCCCGGTTGAACCCGTTGCCGCGTTCGATGCCATGGTCGAAGTGGGCCACTCCATTGCCAGGGAGCTGGATGGAAATCTGGTGGATGAGCATGGCAGCACCTTGAGCATCCAGCGGGAGCGGTATCTCCGGGAAGAGGTGATCCAGTTCCAGCACCGGCAGAAACATCCTGCCTGACGGCTGCGACAGGCACCCATGAGCGGCAGTTCCAGGAAAGCACGTCGAGCGGCGGCCCTGCGTGCCGAGCTCGCCGAACACAACTACCGCTATTACGTCCTGGACGATCCAACGGTTCCCGATGCCACTTACGACCAGCTGTTGCGCGAGTTGCAGGA
>CAZMVP010000314.1:0-1761 GCA_964569355.1 uncultured Chromatiaceae bacterium
AGCGTGCTCGTGACCGGCTTCGACATCATCTTCTTCTGGGTGGCCCGGATGATCATGATGGGACTCAAGTTCATGGGCGACGTGCCGTTCCGCGAGGTCTACGTCACGGGGCTCATCCGCGACGAGAACGGCGACAAGATGTCGAAGTCGAAGGGCAACATCCTCGACCCGCTCGACCTGATCGACGGCATCGACCTGCCGGGCCTGCTCGCCAAGCGCACCGCCGGGCTGATGCAACCGCAGCTGAAGCCGAAGATCGAGAAGGCCACGAAGAAGCAGTTCCCGAACGGCATTCCCGACTACGGCAGCGACGCGCTGCGCTTCAGCTTCGCGGCGCTCGCCAGCCACGGCCGCGACATCCGTTTCGACCTGGGCCGGATCGAGGGCTACCGGAATTTCTGCAACAAGATCTGGAATGCGGCGCGCTACGTGCTGCTCAACGTCGAGGGCCACGAGCTGGCATCCGGCACCACCGCGATGGCAACGCCCGGCCTTGCCGATCGCTGGATCATCTCGAGGCTGGGCCGCACGCTGGAGGCCGTGGCCGCCCACTTCAACGCCTATCGCTTCGACCTGGCGGCCAAGGCGCTCTATGAATTCATCTGGAACGGCTACTGCGACTGGTACCTCGAGCTGACCAAGCCGATCCTGCAGGACAACGATGGATCAGCGCTCGAACAGCAGGTGACGCGGCGCACGCTGGTCACCGTGCTGGAAGCCCTGCTCCGCGCGAGCCATCCCCTGATGCCGTTCATCACCGAAGAGATCTGGCAGCGCGTGGCGCCGCTCGCCGGTGCCTGCGGCGAGACCATCATGACGCAGTCCTGGCCCGAGCCCTCGTCGTTCCCGATCGACGACCCGGCGGAGGCGGAACTTGGCTGGATCCAGGGCTTCATCCTCGCCGTGCGCCAGATTCGCGGCGAGATGAACATCGCGCCCGGCAAGCGGATTGCGGTGTTGCTGAAGGATGCCGGTGCGGACGACCTGCGCCTGCTCGCCGCGCACGACCGCTACCTGCGCGAACTGGCGCGGCTCTCGACGCTCGAAGTCCTGCCACCGGGAGCAGCCCCGCCGCCCAGCGCCACCGCGCTCTCCGGCGGGCTGAGCGTGCTCGTGCCGATGGCCGGATTGATCGACGTGGCGGCCGAACAGGGGCGCCTCGCGAAGAATCGCCAGAAACTGGCCGCCGATTTCGCACGGGTGGAACAGAAGCTGACCACCGGCAGCTTCGCCAGCAGCGCACCGGCCGAAGTCGTTGCCCATGAACGCGAGCGGCTGGAAGCGTTGCGGCGCGATCTTGCCAAGCTGGATGCCCAGCTCGCACAGCTCGCGGCGCTGGAGCCGTCCACGCCGGCCTGAGCCTATCTTGCGGCGGCCGGCAGTCCCAGGTGTCGACGCAGGAAGGCCGCAGCTTCCATCGACGCCGCCCTGGCCTCGGGCACCGTGGGGTTGCCCTGCCACACGTGCCACATGCCGTCCCAGACATCGAGCGTGACATCCACGCCGTCAACCCGCGCCTTGCGTGCAAGCCGCACGCTGTCGCTCAACAAGAGGTCGCGGGTACCGACCTGGATCAGCAGCGGCGGGAAGCCCCGCAGGTCGGCGAAGATCGGTGACAGCAGCGGATCCTTCGGATCGTGCCCGGCCATGTAGTCCACGCGGTTCGACCGGTCGGTGGACTGGATCGGATCGAAGTTGGCCATGGTCACGTAGGAATCACCCGTGTCGGTCATGTCGGTGACCGGCGACATCACCGCCACG
>CAZMVP010000315.1:0-1756 GCA_964569355.1 uncultured Chromatiaceae bacterium
TTCCTGATCGCCTGCCCCGGCGCCGCGAGCTTCCGCGAGGCACTGGAATGGACGGCCGAGGTCTACCGCAGTGCCGGCGAGCTGATGGAGAAACGCGGCTCTTCCGCCGGCGTGGCCGACGAGGGTGGCTGGTGGCCGGACTTCAGCACCAACGAGCAGGCGCTGGAGACACTGGTCGCGGCGATCGAGCAGGCCGGCTTCGAGCCGGGTCGGCAGGTGGCCGTCGTGCTGGATATTGCCGCTTCGGAGTTCGGCCGTGGCGGGCACTACACCCTCGGACTCGAAGGCCGCGAACTCGACTCCGACGGCATGATCGAGCTGCTGCTGCGCTGGATCGACCGTTATCCGATCGTCTCCATCGAGGACCCGCTGGCCGAGGACGACCCGGAGGGCTTCACCCGCTTCACGCAGGCCGTCGGCCGGCGCCTGCAGGTGGTTGGCGACGATTTCCTGGTATCCCATGCGCCGCTGGTGCGGGACGCCGCGGCCAGGGGCGCGGCCAACGCCGTGCTGCTCAAACCGAACCAGCGCGGCACGCTCACCGAAACGCTCCAGGCCTGGCAGGCGGCGCAGGCCGTCGGCTACGCCGGCATCGTCTCGGCGCGCTCCGGCGAAAGCGAGGACACCACGATCGTGCACCTCGCCATCGGCTGGGGCACCGGCCAGTTGAAGGTCGGCTCATTCGCGCGCAGCGAACGGATGGCCAAGTGGAACGAAGCGCTCCGCATCGAGGAGCGTCTGGGCGCGCGGGCGCACTTTGCCGGCTCGCGGGTGTTCGGCCGTAATCCTTCTTGACGCCTGCGATGCAGTTGGCTCTGCAGACTGACAGATTTCACGTTCGCACCCCTGTGGTTCGATTTTCCTGAAGATGATGAGGTAAGACCATGAAAACCCGTCGCGTTGGAATCCCCCTTGATGATGGCTTGAGCGCCTACATCGATCGATGGGGTTACAAGGAGACTCCGGCCATGCTGCAGTGCCGGGAGTACACCTCCACGATCTCCCGCTCCTTCATGCAGCTCTCCCCCGAGCAGGCCGTGCTGCTGCAGATCCTCGTGCAGATCATGGGCGCGCGGAACGTCCTCGAGATCGGCACCTTCACCGGCTATTCGAGCCTTGCGATGGCGATCGTGCTGCCAGAGGGCGGCCGGCTCACCACGCTGGACTTTTCAGAGGACTACGTGAAGTCCGCCCGGAAATTCTGGCGAGCCCAGGGCGTGGAAGACCGGATCGACACGATGATCGGCGACGCCAAGGCCAGCCTCGACAAGCTGCTGGCCCAGGGCAAGGCCGGCACGTTCGACCTCGCCTTCATCGACGCCGACAAGAACGACGGCATCGATCACTTCGACAAATGCCTGAAGCTGCTGCGTCCCGGTGGCTTGATCGTGGTCGACGACACGCTCGCACTGGGTCGCGTGGTCGATGGCCCCAAGGAAGGCGATCACCCGGCCATCGTCGACATGGCCCGCGACGCCCATCCGGAGAACATGCACATCTACAACACCCAGGGCATCGACATGGTGTTGCTGCACTTCTCCAACGGCATGACGCTGGCACGCAAACGATAGGTTTACCGCCGACGCATCAGGCCCATCGCGCCCAGCGCCGCGCCGAGCAGCCAAAACGCACCCGGCAGCGGCACGACTGTCCGCGTGAATGCTGCCTGCCCGGCCGTCGATGCGAGGTCGATCGATGCAGACGCATTGAGTGGACCGGTGGCTTCCGTCTGGTAAACCGGATCGCCGAATTCATC
>CAZMVP010000316.1:0-1752 GCA_964569355.1 uncultured Chromatiaceae bacterium
TGCGCGACCAGCACCACTTCGCGTGCGAGCGCGGTTGATGACACGACGGAAAGCGTTATCGCAAGCAGGGCTGCCTTCTTCATGATCTACCCCCGGATTGTTCACCCACCCGGCCTGCAGCGTGCCCCCGCACGGCTGCAATCAGGATATTGGCCGATGGTGCTCGCACGCGTACCGACCCGGAAGATCAGTCGCGTGCATTACTTCATGACGCACGCCTCTTGTTATGACCCGAATGTACCAGCAGCGGACAAGAATGCGCCACCCTCGCCAGGCCTGTTGACATAAGGCTGGGTGATTGCGAGTGGGCGAATCCGCGGGTCAGTGCTTCAGCCACCGGCTCTTCGAATCGATCAGCGTCTTCATGTCCTTGTTGGTCTGCGGGAGCTGGTTCGCCGGCAGGTCGAGGATGTTCATCGGCACTTCCTGCACGTAGTCGTCGAACACCGGCTTCACGACCTCGAGCGCGTAGCGCGGGATCGTCCGCCCCTTGCGGAACGCGGCAATTGGAATCTCGGCTTCGATGACGCTCTCGTTGTTGGTCGGGTCCTCGGCGAGCACGTTGCCCCGGTTGTCGACGATCAGGGAATTGCCGCCGAACTTGGCCGGTACGCCGGAGTCGGGCGGGAACGTGATGTTCGACATCGCGGAGTAGAAGTTGTTGTAGAGCGCGGTGGCCTGGACGTCCAGCTTGGTGAACAGCGTGGCGGTCCGGAACATGATCTCGACGCCGCGCATCGCGAAGGCGGCAAACACGAAGGGATCGAGCTGCACGGTGCTGACGGCGATGTTGCCATATTCGGTCTTCAACACCGGGAACTCGGCTTCGAGGCCGTACATCGCCCGGTAGCGGTCGTTGACATTCTCGATGGTGGTGGTCGGGATCTCCTCGCCAACGCGCAGGATGTTCCGGGTCTTCCAGTATTTCGCCTTGAGCTTGCCGTCCGGGCCGATCACGGCGTTGAGGCTCAGGATGTGCCCGGGCCATGCCGGGTCATTGGCATAGCTGCCGAAGATGACGTAGGAGTGGCAGGCCTTGGCGAGCTCGCCGATGCGGTCGGTCTCGGGGCCGGGGATCTGGATCGTGAATTTCAGCTTCTCGTCGCGCGAGCCGGCCGAGTAGCCGGTCAGCGGGAACTCGTTGAACAGGATGAAATCCGGCTTCTTGCCCGTGGTGCAGGCCTGGTTGATCCAGTGGGCCATGCGCTCGACGTTGTGCGCGAGGCCTTCCTTGATGGACGGCGCCTTCTGCAGGTTCATCGGCGCGTTTTGCACCACCTTGACGACCACGACGTCCTTCGCCAGCGGCACGGTCGGGTAGGTGCCGTCCGGGCGGACCAGCGGCGCGCGACTCTCGGTGGCCTTGGGCGACGACGGGTCAGGTCCCTGGGCAAGCGCGACGCCGGCCGCGGCACCAAGGATCGCGGTCGCGGCCAGTCCGGTTATTCCCCTGCGAATCATGATCCAGCACCCCCTGTTGAAACCTGCTGGTCCGGATGTTACTGCGAACGCAGGGGATGCGCCCGGCAGACGTTGAACCGCGTCTGCGTTTACCATCCACGCTCCTGTCGCCAGCCCGGTTCCGCCCCATGCCCGATCTGCTTGCTGCCGCCCTGCTGGGCATCATCGAAGGAATCACCGAGTTCCTGCCGATTTCCAGCACCGGGCACCTGCTGATCGCCGAAAACTGGCTTGGCCACCGCAGCGACCTGTTCAACATCGCGATCCAGGCGGGTGCGATCCTCGCGGTGG
>CAZMVP010000317.1:0-1735 GCA_964569355.1 uncultured Chromatiaceae bacterium
AGGTCCGCACCGTCGCGCGCGAAGATATCGTGGGGCTGCAGCTGGACTTCGACATACAGGTCGCCCGGCGGGCCGCCGTTCTGGCCGGCCTCGCCCTCGCCCGTCAGCCGGATGCGGTCGCCGCTGTCGACGCCGGGCGGCACCTTGACCGCCAGCGTCCGGGTCTTCTGCACGCGGCCTCGGCCGTGGCAGGTGCCGCAGGGATCGTCGATCTGCTGGCCTGAACCGCGACAGGCCGGGCAGGTCTGCTGGATCGAGAAGAAGCCCTGCGCCATGCGCACCTGGCCCGCGCCATCGCAGGTCTTGCAGGTGACCGGCTTCGTGCCGGGCTTTGCCCCGTTGCCACCGCAGGTCTCGCAGGTGACCAGCGTCGGCAGCGACAGGTTGACCGTATCGCCGAATACCGCCTGCTCGAGCGACAGCGAGAGTTCATAGCGCAGGTCGGCCCCGCGGAACACCGTGGAGCGTCCGCGGCGGCCCCCGCCGAAAATGTCACCGAAGACATCGCCGAAGATCTCGCCGAAGGCATCGCCCGGATTGAAGCCGCCGCCACCGCCCCGGCCCGCGGCAGCCTCCACGCCCGCATGGCCATGCCGGTCGTAGATCGAACGCTTGTCGGCATCCGACAGGACTTCGTAGGCTTCCTTCGCTTCCTTGAAGATGGCCTCGGCCTGCGCATCATCCGGGTTGCGGTCGGGATGGTGCTTCATCGCCAGCCGGCGATAGGCCTTCTTGATGTCTGCCTCGCCGGCATCGCGGGCGACACCCAGGACTTCGTAGTAGTCACGCTTGTTCATGCGTCAAACCAATGCCTTGACGGGCAATGCAATGACGGCCCGGTGCATCATCACACCGGGCCGTCGTTTCGGGAACCCAGGCAATTGCGCCAAGCGCTTCAACGGCTTCCGGCTTGTCCGTCCTTGTCGCCCTTCACCTCTTCGAACTCCGCATCGACCACGCCGTCGTCGTTGCGCTGGCCCTGGCCATGGCCATCGCCACCAGGCTGGCTGCCTGCGGCATGCTCGTGGCCATGCTGTGCGAGCGACGCCGAGGCTTCGGCCAGTGCCTTGCTCTTCAGCTCGATCCGGCCCTTGTCGTCACCCTTGACGGCTTCCTTGAGATCCGAGAGGGCCGACTCGATCCGGCCGCGCTCGGCCGCATCCACCTTGTCGCCCAGCTCCTTCAACGACCGCTCGGTGGCGTGCACCAGCGCGTCGGCCTGGTTGCGCACCTCCACGAGCTCGCGGAACTTGCGGTCTTCCTCGGCATGCTGCTCGGCTTCGCCGACCATCCGCTTGATCTCGTCCTCGGACAGGCCGCTCGAGGCCTTGATGACGATCTTCTGCTCCTTGCCGGTGGCCTTGTCCTTGGCCGACACATTCATGATGCCGTTGGCGTCGATGTCGAAGGTCACCTCGATCTGCGGCTGGCCACGCGGCGCCGCGTTGATGTCGGTCAGGTCGAAACGGCCCAGCGACTTGTTGTAGCGGGCCTGCTCGCGCTCGCCCTGCAGGACATGGATTGTCACGGCCGTCTGGTTGTCGTCCGCCGTCGAGAAGGTCTGGTTCGCGCGGGTCGGGATCGTGGTGTTCTTGTCGATCAACTTGGTCATCACGCCACCGAGCGTCTCGATGCCGAGCGACAGCGGCGTCACGTCGAGCAACAACACGTCCTTCACCTGGCCGGAGAGCACGCCGGCCTGGATCGCGGCGCCCACGGCCACCGCCTCGTCCGG
>CAZMVP010000318.1:0-1730 GCA_964569355.1 uncultured Chromatiaceae bacterium
CGGCCCGATGCGGTACCGCCATCGCGACCGACCCGTCGCCCGCATCGGGACGATGGCATCGCGCCGCTCTCAGCGATGCAGCAGCGGCTGTGGTTCCTCGAGCGCCTGAATCCCGGCACCGCCACCTGGCACCTGCACTGGTTGATGCGGGTGACAGGCCCGCTGGACCGGATCGCGTTGCAGGCTGCCGTCGACGCGGTGGTGGCCCGCCACGAAGTGCTGCGGACGTCATTCATCGAGCGCGACGGCATGCCGCTGCAAAGGGTTGAAGCCCGCGGTCGCGTGATGATCGAAGGGGTCGATGCGCCAACGGCAACCGCGCGCGATGCCGCGATCCAGGCCCGCTCGGCTGCGCCCTTCGACCTGTCGGCCGCACCGTTGATGCGCGTCCTGCTGGTGCGCGATTCCGTCGAGGTCGCTGGCGATGCAGCTGGCGATGCAGCCGTCGATGCCGCTGGCAATGACCACCACCTGTTGCTGGTCATCCATCATCTCGTGGCGGATGGCTGGTCGTTCGGCATCCTGGGCCGGGACCTGGCCACCGCTTACCGGATGACCAGGCAAGCGGGTGAAGACGGTTTGCCGCCACCGGCCATCTCGTTGCCGGCCTTGCCGCTGCAATACGCCGACCATGCGCAGTGGCAACAGTCGCCGGAGTGCCAGGCACGGCTGCAACAGCAGATCCACTGGTGGCGCTCCACGCTGGCGGGCGCGCCCGCCCTGCTCGAACTGCCCTCGGCCACACCACGCGCGGGCGCCCTCGACCATCACGGCGCGTGGCTCGAGCGCAGGATCCCGGCAGGCGAGGCACGCGCGCTCCGGAGCCTGGCGACGGCCAATGGCGCGACCCTGTTCATGGTGCTGATCGCCGCCTTCAAGGCCGTGCTGGGCCGGCTCGCCGGCACGGACGACGTGGTGGTGGGCACGCCGGTGGCAGGCCGGACCCATCGCGAACTGGAGGAGCTGGTCGGCTTCTTCGTCAACACGCTGGCATTGCGGACCTCGCTTGCCGGCGTGCCGACCTTCGGCGAGCTGCTGGCCCGCGTGCGGCAGTCCACGCTATCCGCCTTCGATCATGCCGAGGTGCCGTTCGAGAAGCTGGTCGAAACGCTGCAGCCGCGCCGGACGCTGGCGCACAGTCCGCTCGTGCAGGTGCTGTTCGTGCTGCACAACCAGCCGTTCCAGCCGCTCGTGCTCGAGGGTCTCGTTGTCACGCCGGAGACCGTGCCGGGAGAGCAGGTGAAGTTCGACCTGAACCTGCATGTGGCGGCCGAGGGCGATGGCCTGCGACTCGCGCTCGGCTGGCGCACCGCGCTGTATCCGGAGGCAGCCGCGGCCCAGCTGCTGGATGCCTTCGCCGCCCTGATCAGGGCGGTGGTCGTGGCGGGTGATGAATCGCTCGCGATCCTGCTCGACCGGGTGCTGGCGGACCATCCGTTACCTTTGTCGGGGCCAGTGCCGGACCTGCTGCCGGATCCGCTGCCGATGGTCGGGCCGGTGGCACCGCCGGCGCACGGCATCGATCCGGCCGTGATCGACGGATTGCGGGAGCTCTGGTCGCACCTGTTGCCCGGCACGCAGCCTGCCGACGATGACGACTTCTTCCTGCTGGGCGGCCACTCGCTGCTCGCGATGCGGCTCGTAGCCGCCATCGCCACGCGTTTCGCGGTGGAATTGCCGCTGGTTGCGGTGTTCGAGGCGCCAGCGCTCCAGGCGATGGCCGCCAGGAT
>CAZMVP010000319.1:0-1717 GCA_964569355.1 uncultured Chromatiaceae bacterium
TCGCGGTGTCGACGATGATCAGCTACAGCTACTACGCCGAGCAGGGCGTGGTGTATCTCGGCGGTGCGCGCTGGCTCGTGCCGTTCAAGATCCTTTACTGCGCGCTGGCCATCGTGGCGACGCTGGGCTTCCTATCGACCGACGCCGAGCTCGACAACCTGAGCGGGCTCGGCACCGGCCTGATGCTCTTCGTGAACATCCCGGTGATGTGGTTCCTCGGCGGTGAGGCGATGCGGGCCTACCGGGACTACATCCGCCGGCTGGACGCCGGCGAGATGCCGCCGAAGCACTGATTGCGCTGCAGCGGCCAGGAGAGCGGCCAGGAGAGCGGCCAAGTGAGCCGCCAAGCGAGCAGCCGTCCGCTCAACCGAGGCCCAGCCTCCCGGCCGTTTCATCGGCGATGGCGAGCGAGGCTGTCAGCCCGGGCGACTCGATGCCATAGAGATTGACCAGTCCCGGCACGCCGTGGCCTGCCTCGCCCTGGATCATGAAGTCGGCTGCCGGCTGCCCGGCACCACTCAACTTCGGCCGGATGCCCGTGTAGCCCGGTGCCAGCCGCGATTCGTCAAGGGCCGGGTAGTAGCGGCGGATGGCGGCGACGAAGTCGGCACGGTTCACGTCGTTGAAGTGGTAGTCGATCGCGTCGATCCACTGCACGTCCGGGCCGAAGCGCACGCTGCCTGCCTGGTCCAGCGTGGCGTGGATGCCGAGGCCACCGGCGGCGGCAATCGGATACACGAGCCGGCGAAACGGTACCCGGCCCCCCAGCGTGTAGTAATGCCCGCGGGCCAGGTAGCGCTTGGGAATCGTGGCCGGCGGCAGCGCATCGATGGTGGCCGCGACCTCTTGTGCATGCAGGCCTGCGGCGTTGACGAGGTGGCGGGCATGGATCGCCGGCCGTGGCGCATCATCGATGCCGACCGCAAAACCAGCCGGTTCGCGGACAACGCGCGTCACGCGGCTGCCCAGCGCCACCTGGCCATTGGCCGCCTCGAGGTCGGCCTGCAGGGCCAGCATGTACTCGTGGCTGTCGATGATGCCGGTCCGGGGCGACAACAGGGCCCGGACGCAGCGCACTGCCGGCTCCAGCTTCGCGGCTTCCGGCTGCTCGACCCAGCGCATGTCCTCGACGCCATTCGCGCGGGCCTGCGCGAGATAGCCGTCCAGCACGGGCAGCTCGGCCGCCGAAGCCGCCACGATCAGCTTGCCGATCTGCCGCTGGCGGATGCCGCGTGACTCGCAGTAGGCATATAGCTGGTGCCGGCCGGCGACGCACAGCCGGGCCTTGAGCGAGCCGGTCGGATAGTAGATGCCGGCATGGATGACTTCCGAGTTGCGGCTGCTGGTTTCCGTGCCGATGGCCCGGGCCGCCTCGATCACCACGACTTCCAGCCCGCACAGCGCCAGGGCCCGGCCGACAGCCAGGCCGACGACACCGGCGCCGACGACCACCGCATCAACGTGGCTGCCGGTCATGCGCGGTCCCGGTGGGTGGCTGCAGGCAGCGGGTCAGGTCCTGACGTAGGAACCGGGAGCGTCCGCAAGGGCCTTGAGGTTCCGGTCGCCCGGATGACGGGCCGGAACCATCTCGCCGGACTGGAATGACAGCCAGGCGTTCCAGTCCGGCCACCAGCTGCCCGGGTGCGCGGTCGCACCGCGCAGCCACGCGTCCACTTCCCAGGGTTCGTCGGCATTCAGCCAGTACTGGTACTTGTGC
>CAZMVP010000320.1:0-1711 GCA_964569355.1 uncultured Chromatiaceae bacterium
TGACCGTGCTGCCGGTGCTGCCGCCCGACCTGCGGCCGCTCGTGCCGCTCGACGGTGGCCGTTTCGCGACCTCCGACCTGAACGACCTGTATCGCCGGGTCATCAACCGGAACAACCGGCTGCGCCGGCTGCTCGAGCTCAACGCGCCGGACATCATCGTGCGCAACGAGAAGCGCATGCTCCAGGAGGCGGTCGATGCGCTGCTGGACAATGGCCGGCGCGGGCGGGCCATCACCGGCACGAACCGGCGGCCGCTGAAGTCGCTTGCCGACATGATCAAGGGCAAGCAGGGACGGTTCCGCCAGAACCTGCTCGGCAAGCGGGTGGATTACTCGGGCCGCTCCGTGATCGTGGTTGGTCCGACGCTGAAGCTGCACCAGTGCGGGTTGCCGAAAAAGATGGCGCTGGAGCTCTTCAAGCCGTTCATCTTCTCCAAGTTGCAGATCCGGGGTGATGCCTCCACGATCAAGGCCGCCAAGCGGCTGGTCGAGCGCGAAGGCGCCGAGGTCTGGGACATCCTCGAGGATGTCATCCGCGAGCACCCGGTGCTGTTGAACCGCGCCCCGACGCTCCATCGGCTCGGCATCCAGGCCTTCGAGCCGGTGCTGGTCGAGGGCAAGGCCATCCAGCTGCATCCGCTGGTCTGCACGGCATTCAACGCCGACTTCGACGGCGACCAGATGGCGGTGCACGTCCCGCTATCGCTCGAGGCGCAGCTCGAGGCTCGCGCACTGATGATGTCGTCCAACAACATCCTGTCGCCGGCGAACGGCGAGCCGATCATCGTGCCGTCCCAGGACGTGGTGCTGGGCCTCTATTACATGACCCGCGAGCGGGTCAATGCCCGCGGCGAAGGCATGACCTTTGCCGATGTCGGCGAGGTGCATCGGGCCTACGAGACTCGCGCCGTCGAGTTGCACGCCCGGATCAAGGCGCGCATTCGCCATACCAGCCTGGACGCGGACGGCAATGTCGTCGCGACCGTGAAGCTGGTCGACACCACCGTCGGGCGTGCGCTGCTGTCGGAGATCCTGCCGGAAGGCATGGATTTCTCGATGGTCAACCGGAACATGGACAAGAAGGCCATTTCCGGCAGCATCAACGCGTGCTACCGCCAGGTGGGCCTGAAGAAGACGGTCGTCTTCGCCGACCAGCTGATGTACACGGGTTTTGCCTACGCCACCCGGGCCGGCATCTCGATCGGCGTCAACGACATGGTCGTGCCGCAGGAGAAGGTGAAGATCCTGAAGGAGGCCGACGAGGAGGTGAAGGAGATCCAGGACCAGTTTGCCAGCGGCCTCGTGACCAATGGCGAACGCTACAACAAGGTCGTGGATATCTGGTCGCGCACCAATGACCGCGTGGCCAAGGCGATGATGGAGAAACTGGGCACGGAAACCACGCGGAACGCCAGCGGTGAATCCGTCACCCAGCCCTCGTTCAATTCCATCTTCATGATGGCCGACTCCGGCGCCCGCGGCTCCGCGGCCCAGATCAGGCAGCTGGCCGGCATGCGAGGCCTCATGGCGAAGCCGGACGGCTCGATCATCGAGACGCCGATCACGGCCAACTTCCGCGAGGGCCTCGACGTCCTCCAGTACTTCATCTCGACCCACGGTGCCCGCAAGGGCCTCGCCGACACCGCATTGAAGACCGCCAACTCCGGGTACCTGACCCGCCGGCTGGTCGACGTGGCGCAGGACCTGGTGGT
>CAZMVP010000321.1:0-1693 GCA_964569355.1 uncultured Chromatiaceae bacterium
TCGAGGTGGTTGGTCGGCTCGTCGAGCAGCAGCATGTCCGGCTCGGACAGCAGCAGGCGGCAGAGGGCCACGCGACGGCGCTCGCCGCCGGACAGGTTCTCGACCTTCGCATCCCAGTCCGGCAGCCGCAGCGCATCGGCGGCGATGTCGAGCTTGCGCTCGATCTCCCAGCCGTTCTTCGCGTCGATCTGGTCCTGGACCTTGCCCTGTTCCTCGAGCAGTTTCGCCATGGCGTCGTCGTCCATGGGCTCGGCGAACTTCTCGCTGATCTCGTTGAAGCGCTTGACGAGCGCCATCATCTCGCCCAAGCCCTCCTCGGTGATTTCGCGCACGGTCTTGCCGGCCGGCAGTTCCGGCTCCTGCGGCAGGTAACCGAGGCGGATGCCCGGCTGTGGCCGCGCTTCGCCTTCGAACTCCTTGTCGACGCCGGCCATGATCCTGAGCAGCGTCGATTTCCCGGAACCGTTCAGGCCCAGTACGCCGATCTTGGCGCCCGGATAGAAGCTCAGGGAAATATCCTTGAGTATGAAGCGCTTGGGCGGGATGATCTTTCCCACCCGGTTCATCGTGAAGACGTATTGAGCCACGGAAATCCTTCTGGAGAAGCCGGCAACGACGGATGCAACCGGCATTATCGGCCAAGGGTTGTACCTTTCAAAGCTATACTGGCCAGTGTCGGGAGCCAGCGTCGGGGCCAGTGTCCGGACCAGCGTCGGGGCCCTCCGACAATTCGCCGGGACAAATTGTGGGAACACACAATGCTCTCGCCATCCAGTGACGTGCTCGTGCTCAAGGGCGCCAACATCGCGGCCTATGGCTTCGGTGATGGCCATCCGTTTGGCACGGATCGGCACGACGTCTTCCACGCCGAACTCGCGGCCCGCGGCCTGGCGGATCACGTGACGCTGGCCTGTGCCGGCGAGGCGACGCATGCGGAACTCGCTGCCTTCCACTCGCGAGACTACATCGCGAGCGTCGAGACCCGCTGCATGGCGGACGAGGGCTGGCTGGATGCCGGCGACACGCCGGCCCGTCGCGGCCTGGACACGGCTGCCGCGGCCGTGGTCGGCGCGTCGATCTTCGCGATGGAGCACGTGATGGCCAACCACGCGCGGCGGGCCTTCGTGCCGATCGCGGGGCTGCATCATGCCGGCCGCAGTCATGCGGCCGGCTTCTGCATCTACAACGACTGCGGCGTGGTGATCGAGCTGCTGCGCCAACGGCATGGCTTGCGACGCATCGCCTATGTCGACATCGATGCCCATCATGGCGACGGCGTCCATTACGCCTTCGAAGAGGATCCGGGAGTGGTCATCGCCGACATCCACGAGGATGGCCGGTTCCTGTATCCCGGCACCGGCACTTCGGCGGAAACCGGCCGGGGCAGTGCGGTGGGCACCAAGCTGAACCTGCCGCTCGAGCCGGGCGCGAGCGATATCGAGTTTCGCGCGGCGTGGGAACAGGTGGAGAGCCACCTGGGCCGATTCCGGCCGGAATTCATCCTGTTGCAGTGTGGCGCGGACAGTCTCGCCGGGGATCCGCTGACCCACCTCGGCCTCTCGCCTGCCGCCCACGGTTTCGCGGCAGCCCGACTCTGCACGCTGGCGGACCAATGGTGCCGCGGGCGACTGGTGGCCATGGGCGGGGGCGGCTACAACCGACGGAACCTGGCGCTGGGCTGGACGGCCGTCGT
>CAZMVP010000322.1:0-1673 GCA_964569355.1 uncultured Chromatiaceae bacterium
AAGAGCCCCGGCATCCGGGTGGACTGGCCTGTTGCGAGCCCCAAGTATGAACCCTTGGTGGACATGACTTCCACCTCGGGGCGGGTTTGCGGCCAGGGCAATGCTGTCATCACGTTGCCATGCAGTCCGATCCGCAAGGCCGGTTTACTTCAGCCATCCCGGATGCCAGTCTGTCGGCGTCTCCCCCACCGAGGGACTGCCGGATGCGTTGGACATCGCTTGCTCCCTGCGTTGCGATCTTCGTCATCCAGGGTTGCCAGCCTGATGGCGGCACGCAACCACCCGTGGCCGCGGATCCCGCGGTCACCAGGCAGAAAGCCGCTGCGCTGGAGCAATATGCCGCGACCGGCAGCGATCGGGAAGCACCACCCTCGACCGGCCTGATTGGCAAGGCGGATGTGCAAGCGGTGGATCCGCGGGGCAGGGAACCGCTGGACGATGCAATCACGTGCCTTGCCCGGGCCATCTACTGGGAGGCGCGGGGTGAGCCGGCCGCGAGCGAGGAGGCCGTGGCGAACGTCGTCATGAACCGGCTCGGGCATGCCGGCTTCCCGGATACCGTGTGCGGGGTAGTCAAGCAGGGCAATGAGCGGGGTGCATGCCAGTTCTCGTGGTGGTGCGATGGCCGCCCGGACCAGGCGCTCCATGGCCGGCCCTACGTGGCTGCGAAGGAGATTGCGCGTCGTGCGCTCAACGGCCAACTCGAGGATCGGACCGCGGGAGCGCTGTACTTCCACCAGCGCGGTGCCATGCCCGGCTGGGCCGCCCGTTACCAGCAGACCGCCACTGTCGGCAAACTCGTCTTCTACAAGCCACCGGAAGTCGAAGGGCACTGACCTCGCCGTGCAGGCCGCACGGCGCCGCGCCACCGGCGTGTTCAGGCGTGCCGGCGGACCCGCCAAAGCAAGCCGGCGAGCCCCGTGCCGAGCAGCCACACGGCAGGCGGGGCCGGCACCGGCGGACCCGCGATGACGGTCAGGTCCACCGAGTGGGCAAAGTACTCGACGCCGAACTGCAATCCTGGCGCGAATCCTGTCGAGACGAGGTTGGCGAAGACCCCGGCGAGGTCGGATGCGTCGACCACGCCGTCGTCGAAGGTGATGATCGTGAACCGGTCACCGAGTACCGGGTTGTAGTTGCCGAGGCTCGACACGTGCAGGATGCCGTCGAGCGACAGGTTGCCGCCTACGACATCCATCGTGTCGAAGTTCGCCAACGACGCCAGGTCGACGTCGAAGGTTCCGGCCACGGCCTGCGTGAAGTTTCCGGCGATCGTCAGGGCGCCGACCGTGCCCGCCGTGCCCGGCCGCACTTCACCGGAATTCAGTACCGCACGACCGCTTTGCGGATCGTAGGTCCCGTTGCCCTGCAGGATCCCGTGGTTCTGGAAATCGGCGTTGACCATCGTGGCAAACGTCGCAGCGGCTGCGGTCGTGATCGTCCCCTGGTTGTCTTGTGCGTTGTAGGTGCGGAAGGTGCCGGCATTCACGTTCAATGCGCCGGTATTGTTGAAGGTGACGCCGAGGTCCACCGTGGTGACGGTGTCTGCGTTCTTGTTGTAGGTGCCGATGTTGTTGAAATTGTGTGGGCCGCCGACGTTGTGCTCGATGAAGGAGTCGAAGTCGTTGTTGTCGTTGAATGTGCCGTGGTTGTTGATCGTGGCGCCATTCCAG
>CAZMVP010000323.1:0-1672 GCA_964569355.1 uncultured Chromatiaceae bacterium
GGCGGAACGACCCGTGGCCCTGTTGATTGCGCCGGGACCGCCGCTGCCGGGCCAGGTCCGGGCGACGCTGCCCGCCGGCGTTGGCCAGTGCGGCGGGAACTTCCTGCCTGGCAACTACCTCGATGACGACACGGCCGCGGGTATCGACAATGGCACGTTGGCCTCGCTTGCCGACGCCATCGATGATTTCATCACGGCCGGCGACGGCAACCCGTCGGTCAACGACCGGATCCTGACCATCACCCGCGCGGAAATCCAGGAACGGATCACCCGTCGCGCCGACGTGCAGGCGAAGCTCGCCGGCCTGGCGCAGGCTGTCGCGAAGTGCGTCGCCGACCACGGCAAGCACAATGCCGGCGGTCCCGACGACCGGCGGCTGCCATGGCCCGCGCCGGTGGGATTGCCGGACTACCGCAGCACCGTCCAGTACAACGACACACCGATCGGTGCGTTGAGCGGGCGATTGCCCGACCTCGTCAACGACTCGAACAGCCGCACGGGCAACCCCGATCCGACGCTGCTCACCGGCTGCAATTCCGCCGCAGTGCCTGAATGGACCCCGGCAATGGCCACGCTGTGGCAGAACTGGAAGGACCATCTGTTCTACGCTGTCGCCCGGGATTTCCGGCCGGATGCACCACCTGCCTCGGCCTGCACGCAATGCCTCGAGGTCAACGGCACCGGCGCCTGGGCCGCGATCGTGATGTTCTCGGGCTCGAGGCTGCCGGCCCTGGGCCAGGTGCGTGACCAGCCACCGATGGATGCCGACACCCGCGACGACACCGCGAACTACCTCGAGGGCCGCAACGCCGGCAACCATCCGAACGCAGCCGGCACGGGCAACTACCAGTCCGGGCCCGCCACGCCGACCTTCAACGATGTGCTCTTCTGCATCGACGCCAACCTGGGGGTCAGCCCATGCTGAGGCACCGGAACATGCCTGCCGCGCAACGGGGCTTCAACCTGCTGGAAATGGCCATCGTGCTGCTGATCGTCGGGCTGCTGGCCGGCGGCCTGCTCATGCCGTTGAGCGCGCGGATGGACCAGCAGAAGGTCGACGCCACGCGCCAGCAACTCGAGCAGATCCGGCAGGCACTGGTCGGTTATGCGCTCGCCAACGATGCGCTGCCCTGCCCCGCCACTCCGGCCAGCAACGGGCTTTCATCCACCACTGCCAGCGGCTGCACGCGCCAGCATGGCTTCATTCCGGCAGTCACGCTGGGCCTGACCGGCAACCGCAATGAGGACCACCTGCTGCTGGATGCCTGGGGCAGCCCGATCCGCTACTCGGTGACCCGCAGCGACAGCAACGGCAACGGCCAGTGGGACTTCGTGAGGCCGGGCGAGATGCGCTCGGTCACCATGGCCAACCTTGCACCCGCGCTGCGCGTCTGCACCACGGCAGCAGGTTCCACGCCGACCGGCTGCGCGAACAGCGCGTCGACGCTGGCCGGCAGTTCACCGGCTGTCATCCTGTCCCTGGGCAAGGACTGGGCAACCACCACCTCGGCCGATGAACGGGAGAATGCCGAGGCCACGGTGGGCGGCGGACCATCGGGCCGCAACTACCGGGTGGCGGGCGACGATGTGTTCGCCAGCCGCCGCCCGTCGTCGGCACCCGGCGATGAGTTCGACGACATCGTGACGTGGATCTCCCCGGCCTCGTTCTACG
>CAZMVP010000324.1:0-1668 GCA_964569355.1 uncultured Chromatiaceae bacterium
AAGCAGGGCCACGGCTCCATCGTCAACGACTCCTCGATCGGCGGCGTCACCGGCATTGCCTCGTCGATTCCCTATGCCGCCTCCAAGGCCGCCCTGAACCTGATGACCAAGTCCCTGGCCCACGTGCTGGCGCCGGAAATCAACATCAACACCGTGGTGCCCGGCATGATCCAGACCCGCTGGCTCAAGGGTGGCATGGGCGAGGAACAGTACGCCGCAATGCTGAAGACCCAGGGCGACCAGCTGCCACTGAAGAAAGTGGCGAAGCCGGAAGACATCGCGGCCGTGCTGGTCTGGTTTCTCGAATCCGCCCACCTGATCACCGGCGAGACCTTGATCGTGGACAGCGGCATCCACATCGGCACGCTGCCGCCCTATTCAAGCGGCGACTCTTATTAGAGCCGGGGTGGTGGCAGCGCCGCCTCCCACTTCCAGCCAAAACCATGGCGGCTGTCGATCAGCCGGATCCATGACGGCGTCAGCCGCCAGAACGGCGCACGCTGCAGCCGGTCCGCAATGATCTTCTCGTTCTGGTCCCGCGGCTGGTCGAACAACCGCCGGACATCCGCGAACTTCGCGAGGTAGCACTCCAGCGCCGCGACGCGCGCCTCGCCTTCCAGCACCGCGGCCCGGCCCTCGAGCTGCAGCCCGAGTACCCCGCCCCAGGTCCCGACATCGTGGTTGATGGCTGCCGCCACCCGGCCGTGGCAGTCAAGGTCGCGGCCGTGGCGCGTCCGGAGATCGCTGACGAAATACAGGTCCAGGTTGTCGTTGCTGGCATAGAACACGGCTGCAGCCCACGGACTGCCCTCGTGGCTGGTCGCCAGCGTGACCGTGCTGTGCCCGGCCAGCAGTTCACGGATGCGCGACAGGTGGTTTTCAGGCATGGCAGGCTTCCCGGTGTCTTGCTGCGATGAAGGATTCCGGCCAATCGTACCTGCCATTGCGATCCAGGGTCCGCGGGCGTAGCGTGCCAGGCAGCCCGGCCATCTCGCCGGGCCAGGACAAGCTGCAACTGGGTCAAGCTGCAACAAGGAGACGGGCAATGCACAGGATGACGAA
Organism: uncultured Chromatiaceae bacterium; assembly: GCA_964569355.1. Taxonomy (GTDB): domain Bacteria; phylum Pseudomonadota; class Gammaproteobacteria; order Steroidobacterales; genus SHZI01. Next base: position 1,063 of record CAZMVP010000324.1, read on the forward strand.
GATCGCATGCGTGGTGGCCTTGGGTGGACTGGTGGCCGTTCCGGCCTTTGCCGATTGCCAGGCCGAGATCAAGGCAGCGGAAGACGCCGCCGCGAAGGTCACCGATGCCGCGCAGAAGGCCAATGCGGAAGGCCACCTCAAGGCCGCGAAGGACGAGCTCGCGAAGGGCAACGAGAAGGCCTGTTCCGGGCATGCCACGGCAGCCAGTGCCGCGCTGAAGGCCAAGGCGGCAACGAAGTCGCCCTACTGAGGATCCGGCGGGAACAATCCCGCGCGGAAGAAGCCCGACCAGAATAAACGCGCGCAGGGCTGGTCATGAGCGCCGGTTCCGGGGTCAGTCCCGGGACCGGCGCCCATTCAACAATCACGATTCGGTCCGGCCGCCCTTCAGCGACTCCCTGGCGCCCTTCCAGCGTCGCACCAGTCCACTCTCGATGCCGAACAGATCGAGCACGCGGCCGATGCTGTGGTTCAGCAGGTCATCGATGGTGGCCGGCGCGGTGTAGAAGGCCGGCATGGGCGGCACGAGGATCGCCCCCATCTCCGCGGCCTGCACCAGCAGCCGGCAATGGCCGAGGTGCAGCGGCGACTCCCGCGGCATCAGGA
>CAZMVP010000325.1:0-1642 GCA_964569355.1 uncultured Chromatiaceae bacterium
GCCGGACTTGCCATGCTGGCGGGTATTCCAGTCGTCCATCCGCGCCAGGACCTCATCCGGTTGGTGGATGGCGATCACGGGGCCTTCGGCCACGATCTCCAAGTTGCCATTGGTGATGACCGTGGCAATCTCGATGATGGAGTCGTTCTGGGTATCGAGCCCGGTCATCTCCAGGTCGATCCAGATCAGGCGGGTATCGGTCAAACGGGCATCCGACGAAGTCATGAACAACCTTTCCCGGTCTTGCGCAGGGTCCGGATGACACGTTCACCAGCACCCGTCGGGGATTCTAGCAAAGCCGGCCTGATCGTCGCCGCGCACGGCCGGCGCGGCATCCTGCAAACGACCGATGGCCGGCGCCTGCCTTACCTCGTCCGGGGCCGGAAGCTCCGGGTCTGTTGCGGGGATCGCGTCACGTACTCCACGACCGGTGCGGGTCCTGCTCCGGGCGAAACCGCCGGCCTGCCGGCGCTGATCACGGCGATCGAATCGCGCGACAACGAATTGCAACGGCTTCCGTACCAGGGGGCAGTCCCCGAGGCGATCGCCGCCAACCTGAGCCATCTCCTCGTCGTGCTGGCGCCGCAACCCGAGCCGGACTTCCATCTCGCGGATCGGTACCTGTGCGCCGCACGACTGATGGCGGCCGAGAGCGCGGTGGTCTGGAACAAATCCGACCTGGCCGGCATTCCCGCCGGCGATCTCGCGATCTACGAGCGACTCGGCTATCCGGTTTTCACCGTCTCGACCCGGACCCGCATCGGCGTGGCCCACGTGGCCGGGTGGATCGGCACCGGCACTGCTGCACTGGTCGGCCAGTCCGGCGTGGGCAAGTCATCCCTGATGAACGCGCTCGTGCCAGATGTCGAAGTCACCACCGCTGAACTGTCCGCCGGCAGCAGCGAAGGCCGGCACACGACCACGGCGGCCGTGCTGCATCCACTGCCTGGCGGCGGCCACCTGCTCGACACGCCAGGCGTCCGCGACTTCGTGCCGGCAATCCCGGCTGCACGCGACATCAGCCACGGCTTCGTCGAGATCGAGGCCTTCGGGCAACGATGCCGCTTCAATGATTGCAGCCATCTGCGGGAGCGTCAGTGCGCCGTGCAGGAGGCCGTGGCACGCGGTGACATCGATGCCCGTCGCTTCGAGAGCTACCGGCGGTTGATGAACCTGGTGCGACAGGCCGGACCAGGCTACTGAGGATCAGCGGTCGTTCAGGACCTGCGTCCGCGCCGCGATGGCATGCGACAACGTGCCGGCATCGACGTACTCCAGCTCACCGCCCATCGGCACGCCATGCGCGATCCGCGTGGCGCGGATGCCGTGCTGCCGGGCGAGTCCGGCGAGATAACCAGCGGTCGCCTCGCCCTCCACCGTCGCGCTGGTGGCGAGGATCAGTTCCTGCACCGTGCCGTCGGCCAACCGGGTTTCGAGCACCGGAATGCCGAGCTCGTCCGGACCGATGCCATCGAGCGGTGACAGCCGGCCCATCAGCACGAAATAGGTGCCGCGGTAGGCCGCCGATTCCTCGATCGCCACCACGTCGGCCGGGGTCTCGACCACGCACACAAGCCCGGCATCGCGCCGCGGATCCGCGCAGATCGTGCAGAGCTCGGTCTCGGAGAACATCCGGCAGCGC
>CAZMVP010000326.1:0-1617 GCA_964569355.1 uncultured Chromatiaceae bacterium
ACCGGCCTGCGCTACTGCATGGACTCCCTGGCACTGCGCTTCGTGCCGACCGGCCCGCTGCCCGTGTCGGCAGCACCAGCCAGTGCCGAAGCCGTGCTGGCCGGCGGCTGCTTCTGGGGCATGGAACTCGTGTTCTCCCATGTCAGGGGCGTGACCGATGTGGTGGCCGGTTATGCCGGCGGCAGTGCCGCGCATGCCAACTATGCCGATTCCAGCAGTGGCCGCTACGGCGATGCCGAGGCCATCCGCATCACCTACGATCCGGCAAAGATCAGCTACGAGGAGTTGCTGCAGGTGTACTTCTCCGTCGCCCACGATCCCACGGAACTGAACCGCCAGGGGCCGGACGTCGGGCCGCAGTACCGGTCGGAAATCTTTGCGGCGAATGCCGGGGAGGCGCAGGCTGCGCGCGCCTATGTCCGGCGGCTGGAAACCACCCGGGAATTCGACCGGCCGATCGTCACCAGGGTGAGCATCGGCGAGTCGTTCTTCCCGGCCGAGGCGTACCACCAGGACTACGCCCTGCACAATCCGGCCAGCCCTTACATCCGCTGGAATGACTTGCCGAAGCTGCAGGCGCTGGAGCAACGCCTGCCGCAGGTCTACCGCGTGGATTACGCAGCCGGAGAACGAGGGGTCGCGGCCAGGAGGATTGCCGGCCCGTGAGGAAGCCACGGTTCACGAGGGTCGTCGGGGTTCCGTGCTGCCCGGGAATTCAGCGGGCATGGCGGCGTTCGAGTTCTGTCACGACATCGCGCAGGCCCACGCCATTCACGGCCAGCAGCACGAGCATGTGATAAACAAGGTCGGCTGCCTCGGCAATGATCGCGCCACGATCATCGCCGACGCCCGCCAGCGCCAGTTCCACGCCTTCTTCACCGACTTTCTGGGCAATGCGCCGTGGACCGGCGGCGAGGAGGGCTGCCGTGTAGCTGCTTTCGGCGGCGGCCGTGCGCCGGCTGGCAATGATGTCCTGCAGTTGGTGGAGGAACGCCAGGTTGTCCGTCATGTCCGTACCTCGATCCCGGCCTCTTGCAGTGCCGTTTTCAAATCCCGAATGTCGATGAGGCCCTTGTGGAACACGCTGGCGGCCAGCGCGCCATCCACCGCAGCATCGCGGAAGACCTCCACGAAATGTTCGACCGCGCCGGCTCCGCCCGAAGCGATCAGGGGCACCGTGCAGATCCCGCGCATCTCGCGCAGCTGGGCAATGTCATAGCCCTGGCGAACCCCGTCCTGGTTCATGCAGTTCAACACGATCTCGCCGGCACCCAGGTCCTGTGCCTGCTTGAGCCAGTCGGCGGTCGTCAGCCCGGAGAAGGCGGTCCTGGCCGGATCCCCGGTATTCCGGTAGACGAGGTATCGGCCTTCCTCCTCGCGGCTGTCGACGCCCACCACGACGCACTGCGAGCCGAAATGCCTGGCGAGTTCGGTGATCAGGTGCGGGTTGGCCAGCGCCGGACTGTTCACCGAAATCTTGTCGGCGCCGTGGCGCAGGATTTCCTCTGCATCCGCGACGCTGCGGATCCCGCCGGCAACGCAGAACGGGATGTCCAGCACCTGGGCCACCCGGTTGATCCAGCTGCGATCGACCGAACGGCCTTCCGGGCTCGCCGT
>CAZMVP010000327.1:0-1582 GCA_964569355.1 uncultured Chromatiaceae bacterium
GCAACCATTGGCCGGCGGCGTGACACCAACGAGGAAATCGACGATGCGCCGCCCTCGGCGCACGTCAAGCGGACGGCACAGGAGGACTTCGAGCCGGAGGCTTTCGTCGTGCGCCGGTCCATGCCATGGTCGGACGGCAGGCGGGCGGGACTGATGTTCGTGGCGTTTGGCCGCAGCTTCGAGGCGTTCGAGGCCCAGCTGCGGCGGATGGCGGGTCTCGATGACGATATCGATGATGCCCTGTTCCGCTTCACGCGGCCCGAGACCGGTGCGTACTACTGGTGCCCGCCCGTGCGCAGCGGCCAGCTTGACCTGACGGCGCTGCCATCCTGAGCGGGAACGGCCAGCGCGGCAGGATCAGGTGCGGCGCCGCACCCGCAGGTGCTCAGGCCGGTTTCCGGCGCAGGTAATCCGCGATCAGCCGGTAGGCGGGCTCGTAAAGCACGACGGCATGCACGCTGGATGCATACAGCCGCTCGTCCTGCTTCAAGGCCTCGATCGTATCCGGGTGTTCCTGGCCATTGAAGTAGAGGAAGTCCTGCCCTTCCGCCAGCTGGTCGCGAACGCGCTTGAACGCAATGAACGCGTTGCCCTTGGCAAGGCCGAACTCCCGATCGATGTCCCTGAATGTCCAGGTGGCTGGAGTGTCGATCATCGGTCCCATCGACTCATGGCGGGACTACATCTTGCCGGTCTCGAAGAGGTTTTCGAAGTACTGCATGCGTACCGGCTCGTAATTCTCCCGCACGACGGGCTTCTCCTGGCCAAAGTCGAGCAGGACGTCCCGATCGCGGGCGAAGGAGGGCCATTCAACGAGCCCGGAACCGTTCGGGTCGCCGCGTTTGGCAAACCGTACCCAGGTGGCGCTGACCATCCTCGCGTAGTCGCGATCGGCCGCTGAAATGGCAAGGGCAGGGGCTCCGGCCGGGGGTTCGATCGTGTCGAGCACCTGGAACACGTAGGCTGCTTCGGCCCCGTGCGATGCCCCCGGCACCTTCCCGCGCTCTGCATCGAGCACCCGCGAGAAGACATAGAGCCAGGCCGGATGCCCGGCCTTCGCGTGCTGTTTCGCCAGGTAGCGCTGGGAACCGAAGAACAGGTCGAACTCGAGATTGTTGATCAGCGTGCGGTCGTCCACCTCGCCGTAGATCCGGGCGGCGTCCGCCCGGCTGATGTTGAGCTGCGCCAGCACCGGGCCGGCGGTCGGCATGAATGACAACAGGCTGCCTTCCCACGTCGTTGCACCGCTGATGTACGGCACCGGTTGTTCGCGGCCGGCACGGAACACGTCGCCGACGCTCGACACGACCAGCTTGCCGTCGACCACCGGGTTCAGAGATCCGGGGTTGAACAGGCGGGGATTGCCCTGGTACTCGAGTATCTGGTCCACGCGGAGGGCCCGCAGGGCTGGAACGATCTTGTCATCCGCTGTGTCGGGTCCGAAGTGCCTGGCGAGCGCCAGTCCATCGGCCTCGAGCGACTTCACGCCATTGACATCCTCAGCAAGCCGGCGAGGGGCCGACACGCGGATTGCCGAGCTCTCGGAGATCGCCTTCTGGAACAGGCCATCGCTTGCCTGCAA
>CAZMVP010000328.1:0-1576 GCA_964569355.1 uncultured Chromatiaceae bacterium
GCAGGTCAGCTCCAGCGCGACGATGTTCAGCCCCGGCCCCAGCTCCAGCGGACCAGGCACGATCCTGCAGACCAGGCACGACGGCAGATGATCACGGCAATCGCGAATGCTCCCGGCGCCAGAGCTGCAATCGCTCCAGCACCATCGACTCGACTTCCTCCCACGATTCCGCCCCCGGCCCCGCCAGGTCGCGATTCGTGGAATTCCGCACCACGATCGTCTCGTGGCCGCCGGCGCGCAGTGAACGGATGTTGTCCGGGCTGTCTTCCAGGTACAGATCCGCGCCGACGGCGGCCTTGTCCCGCATGAAGCACAGATCCCAGTAGGGGATGCCGTGCTGCTCCAGCCAGTCGGTGGTCTGGCGGATCGCTTCCTTGTGGAACCAGCGGATGTACAGGCGATGGGTAATGATCCGGATGCGGATGTCGGGCTTCGTGGTCAAGCGCCGGAGGGCCGCCGGAGCGCCAGTCACCGGTGGCAGCCGGGCGAACAGTTCCCGTTCCTTGACGGCAAACCGGTGCAGTGCATCGTAGCCACCGGCCGCTTCCAGCCCCCATTCGCCGAAGCCGTAACTGATTTCGCTGGTCAGCTTGTGCTCCGGCACCCCGAGCCATTCAGCCGCAATGGGTTTCAGGCCACCGGCGAAATCGGCGACGACTCCGTCGAGGTCAACGCCGAGGACGAAATGCGGTGGCGGTGCGGTGTCATGGTCGGTGGGGATTTTTGGCACTGCGGGATCTTTCATGGGCACAACCGGAACGGCAGTCTAGCCGACGGCCCGGAGACCCGGCGGGTCTCCCCGGCCGGCCCCTCGATCGGGGAAGGACACCTGAATTGACGAGGGCGGTTTCAGGATGTCGAAAACGGGAGTAGAGTCCCGGCCATAACAACAACGTCTGGCCCCGGAGAGTGTCATGGACATCTGCGGATTTCGGCTCGGCACAAGCACGTCCTCCCTGCTGCCTGCAATCCTCATCGGCGCGCTGCTCGCCAGCGTTCCACCCGCCGCTCGCGCGATCACGATCACGGCTTCGCAGGACGGCAACACGCTGGTCAACGCGCTGCTGGGCGGGAGCAATACCGGCATCATCGTCACCGACGTCACGCTGTCGGCGCACCAGGACACTTTCGCGGCCTTCGGCACGACGGCCACGTTGACCTCGAGCGGTACCTACACCAATGCATCCGGGACCTACGGCATCGGGCCCGGGGTGGTGTTGAGCACCGGGGGTGTTGAAGGGTTCACCCTGCAGGGGGAGTCCCTGGTTCCCGGCTATGGGGACGGCCCGAACTCCGACGACGGTACCAGCTGGGCCTTTGGCACCATTGTCTTCCCGCCACCATTGCCGGACGAGGAGAATCCGGTGGAGGGCGGCATTCCGGCAACGGCTGCCCAGGAGCAGCTGCTGGACCCCATCACCGGCGATGCCGATACGCAGACTTACTACGATCACTTCGACGTCACCGAGATGGTGATCAACTTCGACATGCAGCCCGGCGTCGATCGCGTGGCCTTCAACATCGTTTTCGGGTCGGAGGAGTACCCCGAGTTCCAGCAATCCGACTTTGTTGATGG
>CAZMVP010000329.1:0-1572 GCA_964569355.1 uncultured Chromatiaceae bacterium
ATTTTTGAGAATATTCAGCCCTTCGGCGTACGACGCCATGATGCCGTATTCGATTCGTCTTCAAAGTAGTGTCGGTGCAGTTCGGTTGATTCACGGCCAGGTTCGACCTCGACGAGGTGGAAGCCAAAACCAGTGAGGCCGGTCAGGTCGCCGAGCGACTTGTTGACGCGCCGGGCGTTGTCGTTCAGGAAATGGGTCTTGGCAAGGCCAGCCTGCGCATCGATCTCCGCCCGGGTCAGCACGTACCTGTCCACGATGGAACTCCCTCACCCCGTCTTCAATGCCTGATCCAGGTCTGCCTTCAGGTCATCCACGCCCTCGATGCCGATCGACAGGCGCACCAGCGTGTCCTTGATCCCCATCTCGTGCCGGACGTCGGCCGGCACGCTCGAGTGGCTCATCGTGGCCGGCTGCCCGACCAGGCTTTCCACGGCGCCGAGGCTCTCGGCCACCGTGAAGACCTCGAGCGCATCCATGAACTTCTTGACGGTGCCGGCATCCCCCTTGATCTCGAAGCACACGACACCGCCGAAGGCCCCGCCCTGCTGTCGCCTGGCCAGCGCGTGCTGTGGATGGTCCGGCAGGCCCGGGTAGTACACCCGTTCCACGGCAGGATGTTTCGCCAGGTGTTGCGCGACATCGAGCGCATTCGCGCAGATCCGCTCCATGCGCAACGCAAGGGTCTTGATCCCGCGGACCACCAGATACGAATCAAACGGCCCAAGCACGCCGCCGGATGAACTGCGCATCAGGTGCAGCTGCTGGCCGAGCGTCTCGTCCCTCACGACCGCAAGGCCGCCCAGCACGTCGGAATGCCCGCCGAAATACTTGGTCGCGGAATGCATCACGATGTCGACGCCGAGCTCCAGCGGCCGCTGGGCATAGGGCGTGGCAAAGGTGTTGTCGACGCAGCTCAGCACCTTGTGCTGGCGCGCGATTGCGGCCACGGCCGCGATGTCGGTGATCTTCAGCAACGGGTTGGTGGGGCTCTCGATCCAGATGAGCTTCGTGGCCGGGCGGACGGCTGCAGCCACCCGGGCGGGATCGGTCATGTCCACGAAGCTGAGCTCGAGCCCGCTGGTGCGCTGGCGGACCAGCTCGAGCAGCCGGCGGCTGCCGCCGTAGAAATCGAGCGGCGCAATCACGTGGCTGCCGGCATCGAGCAGGTCCAGGATGCCGGCCGTGGCGGCCTGGCCGGAGGCATAGGCCAGCGCGCGGGTGCCGGATTCGAGTTCGGCAACGCAGCGTTCGAGTGCATTGCGCGTGGGGTTGGTCGCACGGCTATAGACGTGTTCGCGTGGCTGCCCCAGCCCCTCCCATTCGAAGGTGGTGCTGGTGACGATCGGTGGCATCACGGCGCCGGTGGCGGGATCGGTCGTGTTGCCGGCGTGGATGACCCGGGTCTCGAACTGGGTGGAGTTTGCTGTCATGAAACAAGCCTTGGTGGTTGGCGAACCTGCGCCGGGGCGCAGGCCGGGCAGGCTAACATAGCCCCATGAGCACGGTGGACCAGTTGTTGCGGGAAGGCACGCGGCGCCTTGCCGGTCGCGGGGATTCCCCGCGGCTGGATGC
>CAZMVP010000330.1:0-1563 GCA_964569355.1 uncultured Chromatiaceae bacterium
ACCCGCCGGATTACTTTTCCGCGCCGCCAAAGCGCATCCGGACATTGAGGCCGTAAGTGCGCAGGCTGGGGTAGGCGATGCTCATGCGCAACGGCGGGAAATCGTCGAAGGTGGACACGTCGCGGATCGTCTGGCCGGAGGTGGTCTTCACCAGCGCCTGCATGTCGGCGTCGTTGGTCCAGAAGATGTCCCGGAAGGCGGCCAGCGGCTTGTCGTCATCCAGGAGGTTGCGCACCCAGAGCTGCACAGTGTAGCGGGGCGACTCGAGGCCGATATTGAAGTTCACGTTGGCATGCCAGGGCACCCAGCTCTGGCTGTCGTTGCCCACGTAGATCTTGCCCACGTAGCTGCCGGCAAGCGACGACACCAGCGACCAGTCCCCGCGGACCGGGCGCCGGTAGTCCAGCGACGCGCTGGCCGTCCATTCCGGCTGGCGCATCTGCGGGTGGCCGGACACATCGCCGGACAGCTCGCGGCACTGCGAGGCCAGCTGGTCCTGGGCCTCGTTCTGGCTGGTGGCCGGGTTCGGGTCCGTCAGCGTCTGGATCGCGGCCGGGGCACAGGCGGGGTTCGAGGTATAGAAGCTCGGAAACAGCGCCAGGCTGTCGAGGCGGGCATCCTTCATCCGGGCGGCGGTGTAGCTCGTGGTCAGCCGGCCGGTCAGGTTGTCCGTCAGGCCCACGTCGGCGGTCAATTCCCAGCCATACACATGGGAGTCGCCGGCATTCACGTTGATGCCGTAGGGCTGGCGGAACTTGAGGCCGCTGGTGGGGTCGGTTTCCGTGAGCTGGCGCAGCACGATGTCCTTCCAGTCATTGAAGAACACGGCCATGTCGATCCGGATCCGGTGGTCCAGCGTGTAGCCCTTGAGCCCGAGCTCGTAGGCAGTGATCTTCTCCGGATCGAAGGTATTGAAGACGGTCGCCGGCCGGATGCCGCCGGTGGGGTCGATCACGTCCTTGCCGGCCAGCACGTTGATGCCGCCGGGCTTCTCGCCGTAGGCCACCGAGCCGTAGGCCATCCAGCCGCTGTCCATCTTGTAGGACAGCCCCACGCGGCCGGTGTAGTAGTCGAAGCGGGCGCTGCCGCTCTCGACGCCGGCCATCGGCACGAGGCGGTAGTTGCCGAAATCGTCCTTGATCCAGTGGCTGTCGCCGACCGGACCCACGCTGCGCAGGTCGTAGAAGGTGTCGCCGCAGTCGGCCACCGGGATGTCCGTGGCCATCGGGTAGGAGCTGCCGGGCGTCGGTGACAGGCAGTGCGCGTAGTGGTAGGCGCTGGCCTCCTTGGCATCCTGGGTGTAGCGGAGTTCCGCGCGGGCCTGCAGCCTGTCCGTGACATCGAAGTCCACGGCACCGAACAGCGACCACGATTTCTCGCTGTTGTCCCAGATCGGCCGGCTCAAGGGATCGAAGCCGCCGGTGGGGCTCATCGAGGGGGCGAAGATGTAGGTGCCGATCGCGAGGCTCGTGGGCAGCGCGACCGGACCCAGCGCGATGTCGCCGCCCGGGCCGTAATCGCCGGGCATCTGGGTCACCGCGATCGGGTTGCCCTCGAACTTGT
>CAZMVP010000331.1:0-1559 GCA_964569355.1 uncultured Chromatiaceae bacterium
CGGAACTCCTCGGGATCTCGCGCAGCGCCGGCACGCTGGAGCCCGGCAAGCAGGCAAACCTGCTGGTGGTCGATGGCGATCTCTTCGTCGACAAGCCGAAGCTCCGCCATGTATTCGTCGACGGCTACGATCACGAGATCGAAGCGAAGGAAGCGGTCGGCGATCCGAATGCCGTGATCGATCCGCGCGGCACCTGGACCGTGACCACCGAGGTCATGGGACGCGCGTCACCGTCGACCTGGACGATCACCGGCACGAAAGGCCCGGACGGCAAGGACAGCTACGAGGGCTCCAGCGAAGGCCCACGCGGCAAGCGGGATTTCAGCAAGGTCGAAGTCACCGGCAATGCCATGACCGTCGTGAGCCCGGGTGAAGGCGGTGAACTTGCGATCACGGTCGTGGTCACGGGTGACACCTTCGCCGGCGAGTCCACGATGGAGTCCCCGCGTGGCTCGGTCACCATGAAGTTCAACGGGCGCCGCACGGCCGCGCCGGAAGGAATGCAGTTATGAGCGGCCAGCCGATCACGATCAACGGCCGCGGGTTGCGCCAGCCCGCGCTGGTGGCGGCCTTGGTCGCCGTTGTGGCGTTGAGCCTCCTGTCGGCCGGCAATGCCCGCGCCGACATGGCGCTGGATGCCGCGCTCGCCACCACGCCCTATCCCGCGCCGCCCGCGACCCCGGCCACGGTGCTGATCCGCAACGGCCGCATCTGGACGATGGACGCCGCCGGCATCCTCGACGGCACCGACGTGCTGCTCAAGGATGGCAGGATCGCCGCCATCGGCAAGAACCTGCGCGCCCCTGCCGGTGCCATGGTGATCGATGCGACCGGTCGCGATGTCACGCCGGGCATCATCGATGCGCACAGCCACAGCGCCACCGAACAGCTCGACCTGAACGAGGGCGTGAACAGCATCAGCTCCGAGGTGCGGATCCGCGATGTGCTCGATCCCCGCGCCGAGCAGATCTACCAGCAGCTGGCCGGTGGCGTGACCGTGGCCCATGTGCTGCACGGTTCGGGCAATCCGATCGGTGGGCAGAGCGCCATCGTCAAGTACCGCTGGGGCGTGAAGAACCCGGACGATCTGCTGTTCCAGGGTGCGCCACCGACCATCAAGTTCGCGCTCGGCGAGAACCCGACCCATGCCGCGTTCAAGGGTGGCATGCCGGGTGGCGACTCGCGCTATCCGGCCACCCGGATGGGCGTGGCGGCCTTCATGCGTGCGAACTTCGAGCTGGCCCGCCAGTACGAGGCGGACTGGAAGCGCTACAACGCGCTGTCGAAGCGGGAACAGGCCCATACGCCACCGCCGCGCCGCGACCTGCGGCTCGAGCCGCTGGTCGAGATCCTGAATGGCAAGCGGGCGGTGCATCCGCACAGTTACCGCGCCGACGAGATCCTGATGCTGATGAAGCTGGGCGACGAGCTCGGCTTCCGGATCGACACCTTCCAGCATGCGCTCGAAGGCTATCGCGTGGCCAACGAGCTGGCCGCGCACGGTGCCGGCGCCTCCACCTTCTCCGACTGGTGGAGCTACAAGATGGAGGCCTACGAGG
>CAZMVP010000332.1:0-1515 GCA_964569355.1 uncultured Chromatiaceae bacterium
TCGCTCGACCTCGGCAAGGAGCACTACGTGCCCTTCGATCCGTCCTGGGGCAAGAGGGTGGAGACTGACTGACCGCGACGGGGAGGCGAACCGGGGTGTACATCAACTTCTGGTATGCGGCGGAACGCAGCGACCGGCTCGGTGACCAGCCGCTCAAGGTACGCATGCTCGGGCAGGACTTCGTGCTGTTCCGGGACACGGCCGGTGCGGCCCATTGCCTGGCCAATACCTGCGTCCATCGCGGCGGCTCGCTCGCCGACGGCAAGGTGTGCGGCGACACGGTGGCCTGCCCGTACCACGGCTGGCGTTTCGATGGTGACGGCCGGTGCCAGCGCATTCCGTCGCTGGGCCTCGATGCGCGGATTCCGGCGCGGGCGCGCGTTGATTCCTATCCGGTCGTCGAGCGGTACGGGCTCGTGCATGTCTTCCTCGGTGACCTTCCCGAAGCGGAGCGGCCGCCGATCATGCCGATCCCGGAGTACGGCCAGCCGGAATGGTTCGCGGCGATCGACGAGTACACGAACCCCGGTGACTATCGCCGCAGCGTGGAGAATGGCCTGGACCCGGCCCACAACGAGTTCGTGCACACGACGCACGGCTTCTCCGGGACCGAAGAGGACCATCGCGTGCCGGACCTCGACATCGAGGAGCAGCCCTGGGGCTGCGGCTTTGTCACGACCTACGTGTCGCCGCCATTGCAGGATGAGAAGATGAAGGCGGCGGCGGGCCGGGAGCGCAATGCGCTGATCACGGCCGGCACGATCCACCATGGCCCCACCAACATGACCACCCGGATCAATCCCGGGCCTGGGTATTCCATCCATCAGAACATCTACAAGACGCCGATCGACGCCACGGCGACCCGCACGTTCCTGGTGCAGACCCGCACGTTCCTGCATGGCGACGAGCACAATGCCCGCTTCAGCGCGCGCAACACCTTCGTGCGCGAACAGGATCTCGCGGTGCTGACGGAGATCCACCCGTTCCAGACGCCTGAGACCAACCACCATGAATTGTTCATGCCCTCCGACCGGGCCGTGGTCCGCTACCGGGAATACCTGAAGGAGTGGGAACGGCGCGGCTGGCGGATCGATGAACAGGTACTGGCGCGCGACGGCCAACGGGTTGCCCGGGCCATCCCCAGCCCGGCGCGTCGCGAACAGCCGCGGGGCTGGGTACTGGATGCCGTGCCGCTGGTGGCCGCTCACGATGACCCTGAAGCACGGCAGGATGAGGCACGGCAGGCGGAGGTGCTGCAGGCCGGCTGAGATTCCCGGGATCCGGCCTCAGGTCGGGGCGTGGATCGTCGGTGGGGCGGCGCCCGGACGCGAGACGTCGAGACCGGTGGCCTCGACGGTGTCTTCGGCCAGCACAGGAAATTCCTGGCGCCGGATGCCGGCGGCCGGCGTCGCGCCCTGGCTCGCACTGCACGCCTCGTCGAACTGGCGCAGCGCGCGTGTATACATCGCGTGGCGCTGGTCCGACGCGCCGAGGTTCAGCAGCAGCGTGACGCAG